>JAYEIM010000130.1:0-13525 GCA_034660095.1 Campylobacterota bacterium
GGACTATAATGTTACAAAATAAACTTAAGATTGCTTTGGCAATCACACTATTTACTACAATAAATTTAACAGCTAATGAAAAATATACAATGACACAGATTTATGATAAAATGTGTATAGAGTGTCACAGTACCGATGGTTCAGGAAATACAGACAAATTAACTCCATCTATGAGAGATGAAACTTTAGAAGATATTATTATCTCTTTAAAAGAGGTAGAAAATGACAATGGACATATTATTATGAACCATAATAGAGAAAAAATCTTAGAAAAAGGTATGGATTATTCAGCAAATGAGATGGCAGAGTATATGTTCAATAGATTTAAGAAATAATTAGATAATTTTAACAAGGTTTAACTTATGAATGATTTTAACACTTTAGATATTTTGAGTGATAAAAAAGTTTTATATGCAGAAGATGAAAAAGGTATCCGTCAAAATATTGTTGAAGTTTTAGAACTATTTTTCCAAAAAGTTGTAGATGTCAATGATGGGCTAGAAGCCCTTGCTGAAATTGGCTACAGTAGTTATGATGTTTTAATGTTTGATATATCTATGCCAAATATGGATGGACTCGAAGCCATTAAAGAGATTCGTAAAACAAATAAAAAGATACCTATTATCATACTCTCAGCTCATGCCGAACAAGAATATTTATGGAAAGCTGTTGAGTTGAAAATCACCAAATATCTTACAAAACCTTACGATAAAGACACTTTAGTCAAAGCGTTAGAACAGGTAAGTTTAGAACTAGTAGATTTTAATACTAAAATTAATTTAAGTAAAGATTGTATATATAATCCTTGTGCTAAAATAGTATGCTATGGAGATGAACATATAAAACTGTCAAAAAATGAAAGTAGGCTTTTAGAATATTTTATTAAAAAGGAAAATCAAACAGTTACTTTTGATGAGATATATGATTATATTTGGGAATTTGAAGTCCCAAGTAAAGAAGCTATTAAATCAATTGTTAAAGAGCTTCGAAAAAAAATAGGTAAAGATTTGATTAAAAATATATATGGTACAGGATATATGCTAGAAATCTAATCTTACATTAAAGGATTTATTATATTTAGAATAAATTTAAAAGCTGTTATGGCTTTTTTCGTGCTATTTTATCTAATAATTGTATCACTATTTTACAGTTTTTATAAACAACTTGTAATTGAAGATGCCAAGCGAGAAGTAACATCTATTTTAAAAACAACAAATGCACTTAGACACTATATTGAAAATGTACAAAAACCAGTAATTTATAAATTACAATATAACCAAGAACTATATAAAGACTTTTTTAATCCTAAAATATTATCAGCTTCGTATATATCTAGAAATATTCATAAAAGATATGCCGATATACAATTACTTCAAAATAAGATTCCATATAAATATAAATTAGCAGCAACAAATCCAAGAAATCCTCAAAATAAAGCAGATGAATTTGAAACAAAAATATTAAACCAATTTAGAAGTGGTGAAATTAAAGAGTTTTCGACTATATTAACAGAGAAAAATCAAGAATATTTTTTTACTGCTATCCCTATTGATAGAAATAAACGATCATGTATGAGATGTCATAGTAAGCCTGAACTTGCACCAAATGATATGGTTAAAATATACGGTAAAACTGCTGGATTTAATGAAAAAATTGGGGATATAAGAGCTATAATCTCACTTAAAATTCCTGTATCAAATATCATTCAAAATCATATAAAAGATTTTTTTATTAGTATTTTTATCGTATTTATTTTATTTATCATATTCTATATCTTTATATATATTATTTATAAAAAAGATATAAAGTTACAAAATGAAAGAGAAGAGTTGTTAATGCATCAAAATAAATTAGCTTCAATGGGGGAGATGATAGGGAATATTGCTCACCAATGGAGACAGCCTCTTACTCAACTTTCATCCATTTTAATAAATATAGAATTACATTTTGATAGAAATAAATTGACCAAAGAAAAGTTGATGGACAAAATAGAAGAAGCAAACGGACAAATATCTTTTATGTCAAATACCATAGATGATTTTAGAAATTTCTTTTCATCTGGAAAAGAAAAAAAAGATTATAAGATACAAGAAGTTATAGAGTTATCAAAACATCTAATGAGTGCATCTTTGGATAAAAATCATATTCACTTAAATATAGATATACAAAATAACTTTACTCTATTTGGATACCCAAATGAGGTGACACAAGCTTTTGTAAATATCATCAATAATGCAAATGATGTTCTTGTAGAAAAAAATATAAAAAATAAATTTATTAAAATAACAACTTTTGTTAAGAAAGATAAAAATATTATCACCATAGAAGATAATGCATGTGGTATAGATATTGCTATTTTGGATAAAATATTTGAACCTTACTTTAGTACCAAACATGCCAGTATAGGTACAGGAATAGGACTTTATATGACAAAAACAATTATTGAAAAAAACAACAATGGGACAATAAGTGTAGCCAATACAGACAAAGGGGCTATCTTTACTATTATTTTTAAACAAACTTCTCCTAAACTGAATTAAAACTTACAAATAAAAATTACTCTCCCCCCTTTTCTCCCCCCTTTTTATAATAAGCTTTTAATGAATGAAAAATAAGGAGAGAAGATGAAGAAAATTATAGGGACGATTGCAACAACTGCAATTATGGCAACATCAATTTTAGCATTAGATGTTCCAGCAGATCACATGGTTGATTCTGCTTGGTTAAAGGCAAATATGAATGATAAAGATTTAGTTATCATTGATATTAGAAAAAAAGGTTGTAAAAAGGAACATATTAAAGGTGCTGTATGTTGGAAAAAAGCTGATTATAGAGAGGGTAGATATTATAGTAAAAAAACTAAAAAAGCGATACCAGGATATATAGCAGCTCCACTTACAATTAAAAGAACAATGCAAAAAAGTGGTGTAAATAATAATAGTGCTATTGTATTTTATAGTGATGGTACTAAATCAAAAGATTATAGAGATAGTGCATTGGGTGTTATAACTGCTCAATATCATGGATTTGAAAATGCTGCTATTTTAGATGGTGGACTTGCAGGTTGGAAAAAAGATGGTGGAGAAGTTAGTTCTAGTAAATCAAAGCCTAAAAAAGGAAACTTTAGTTTTGTAGGTAGAAAGTTCAATCAAAATATAGTTGCAACTGGTGAAGATATCGATGAAGCTGTATGGACTAAAACAATTCAAACAGTTGATGCAAATGGTAAGCAAGAAAAAACTAGAAATGAAGCAAAAGGTTCACACTGGTATGGAACTTCAAAAGATCCAAGAAGACTTAAAGAGGGTCACTTACCAGGTGCAAAAGCTATGCATACAAAAGTTCTTTCAGTTAAAAAAGATGGTGTTTATTATTTAGGTGATAAAGCTCATGCAATGGCACAGTTTAAAAAAGCTGGTGTTAGTGTAGATAAGCCAATTATTTGGTATTGTAATACAGGACATCTTATTTCAGGAAACTGGTTTGTAGCAAAATATGTTCTTGGTATGAAAGATGCCGATAATAGAGTTTATAATGCTTCTATGGCTGATTATACTAGATGGCCAAAAAGAAAGCTTCTGAAAAAATAACAAAAAATCATTACTAATTACTTCCACTTTTTAAGTGGAAGTAGATTATTTTAAATATCTTTAAAAAAGAGAAAGGATAAAGTATGGATGAAAATATAGGTATAATACAAAAAAAACCAACAACTATTTGGTTGATTTTGTCTTTTATTGTAGCTGCTGTTGGAATATACGGAATGATACAGGTTTTTACACATGGTCAAGAACATTCTTATGGTATAAGTAGAGAAGTTCCATGGGGAATTTTAATTATTGCATATTCATTTTTAGTAGCAATTAGTGTAGGAACTGCAATAATAGGTTCATTGGCACATGTATTTAAGATTGAATCTTATCATATATTAAGTAAAAAAGTTGCTTTGATTTCGTTGGCATCTTTAGTTGGTGCATTTTATTTAATTTTTTGGGAGTTAGCTGGTCCTTTTGAATTACAAGCATTAAGATTGGTGATGTACTTTACTGAATTTGAGATAACTTCTCCTATTTGGTGGATGGTTACATTTTATATGTTGGAGCTTCCATTGTTAGCTTTAGAAGTATATTTCTTATTAAGTAAGAAAAAGAACTCAGCATTTATGGCTGCATTAGTTGGATTTTTCTTAGGGATAATAGCTTACGGAACTTTAGCTTTTGTATTTGCTTCAAATGCAACTAGACCTTTATGGCATACAAGTTCATTTTCACTGTTTTTTATCATCTCTGCAATTGCAGCTGGAATTGCTGTGATACTTATGATGATTCATCTAAATGGTAAAAGTGATTCTAAAAAGTCAATCAATGCTTTAAGTAAAACATTGTTTATTTTACTTTTTATTATGTTATTTGTTAATGTTTGGAATGTAATTATCAATATTTATGGTGTTGATACAGAGCTTAGTGAAACTATGAGATTATTTGTTGGTGATGGGATACTAGCATCAAACTTTTATTATTATGAGTTAGTCTTAGGTATTGTAGTTCCTATGGTACTTATACTTATAGCTAGATTTGAAGCTTCACTATTAACTGCTATTGCTGGTCTTTTAGCTTTAATTGGTGTATTCTTTTCAAGATTTGATACTATTATTGGTGGGCAATTATTGTCAAGACCAAGTAGCTCTATGGATTTTGTACAACACACTTACAATGTATCTACTTCAGAACTTTTATTATTTATAAGTGGACTAGGTGTAGTAGGAATTGTATATTTTCTAGGTGATAAGTTTTTTAATTTAGAAGAGGAGGAGCATTAATGGGACGGCATAATATAAATAGAAGAGGTTTTCTAAAACTAGCAGGTGCTAGTGGAATAGCAGCAACTGCTGGAGTTACAGGGTTGCCATCTCCACTTAAAGCCTCAAAAGAACAAGAGGCAAAAAAAGGTGCAAGATTCCTTAAGTATGATAGAGGCGTTAAAACTCCAAATTTTTGTGAGATGTGTTTTTGGGCTTGTGGAGTTGATGTATATACTAGAAATGGTAAAGTTCATAAACTTGAAGGAAATAAATTAAATCCAAATAACTATGGACACCTTTGTGCAAAAGGAAATGCTGGTATTTTATCAACTTATGATGAAAATAGAATCCAATCACCACTTATTAGAGTAGGTAAAAGAGGTGAAGGTAAGTTTAGAAAAGCGACTTGGGAAGAGGCTTTTGAAGAGATACATAAAAGATTAAATCCAATTATTGAAGAGCATGGAGCTAAAAGTATAGCTTCATTTATACATGGAACCGGTGAAAAATTTGTTCATACTTTATCGTTTGCTCTAGGATCTCCTAATGTTACAGTACCAGCTTATTCACAATGTAGAGGAAGTCGTGCAATGGGTTGGGCATTGACTTTTGGAGGTGGAGTTTCTCCTCATGAAACTTATGATATGGCATATTCAAAACATATGATGATGTTTGGTAGAAATATGGCAGGTGCTGTACAAGTTCGAGAAGCAGTAGATTTTGCTAAAGGTATGGCAAATGGTTCAAAATTAACTTATATAGACCCAAGACAGAGTGAAACATGTGTTAATGCAACAGATTGGCTTCAGATAAATCCTGGAACTGATTTAGCTCTTGCACTTGGTTTTATCCATGTAATATTAAGAGATAACTTAGCAAATATGAAGTTTGTAAGAAAATATTGTTACGGATACAATGAACTTCTTGAGCATGCAAAACAATATACGCCCCAGTGGGCAGCCCAAAAAACAGGTATTGATGCTGCAACAATTGAGAGAATTGCATGGGAATTTGCAAAAGACGCACCAAATGTAGTAGCTATGCCTCCAAGAAGAATGACAAGATATGGAAATGATACTCAAACAGTAAGAGCCATAGCTATAATAAATGCTTTAATGGGAAGTTGGGGAGTGCCTGGTGGAATTTTCTACAGAACTAAAGCACCTCTTGACCTACCTAAATATGATCATCCTCATGAACCAACTGTTAGAAGAGCAGATGAAGCAGGAAAGGGTGAAAAATATACTTTTGCACCAACAAATTTAGGTTTAACAAACGGTATATATAGAGCAACTTTAACACAAAAACCTTATCCTTTAAAAGCTTGGCTAATGTATGGTACAAATCCAGTTGGACACAGTGCAGTTGGAGAAAATAAACTGTTTGAAGCTATGGATAAACTTGATTTGATAATCTCAATTGATACACAATTTACAGGTACTGTAAATTATTCTGATATTGTATTACCTGAATCTACTTATTTAGAAAGAGATGATGCCCCTTATATAAGTAAAGATAAAGTCCCTTTTGTTGCTTTAAGAAAAGCAGCTATTGATCCTATATATGATACAAAAGGTTGTTTTGAGATATGTGAAGGTATTGCTAAAAAATTTGGAGTTGAAAAATACTTTAAAAACTCTCCTAAAGTACAAACTGATGATTTAATAGCCTCTTTAGATGAAAATCAAAAAGAGCGACTAGAGCGAGACGGGACACTACTATTTGATGATGTTGAACCATATCCATTTGCAAGTGGAGGAACACCAAAGTTTCCAACAAGTACAGGTAAAGCACAACTTTACTCTCCAGATCTTGATGAAGCATTTGCACAATTTGGTGATGATTTTTCTCCAATGCCAATATACAAAGATCCAATTATGCCTGCACATGATGAGTTTAGATTACTTTTTGGAAGAACACCACACCATTCACATGGAAGAACTCAAAATAATAGTGCACTTTTGGAACTTCAAGATAGCAGTCCAGTTTGGATGCATCCTGATGATGCTAAAAAACTTGGATTTGAAGATGGTCAAATTGTAAAATTATTTAATACAAAAACCCAATATAAATCAAATTCTGAAAAGCTAAAAGTAACAAAAAGGATAAAACCAGGTTGTGTATTTGTCCATTATGGTTTTGGTAAAACTTCAAAACAGATGAATAACAAAGGGATTGATACTCAATATTTTGTAAGTAATGGAATTGATCCTATTAGTGGAGCTGCTGCTTTTCATAATGGTTTTGTAAAAGTGGTAAAGGGGTAAACTATGAGTACTATTAATAAAAAAGGGAATAAAAAACAAAATCTTGCAATGGTTATCATAGGTGACCGATGTATAGGTTGTGATGCTTGTTATGTAGCTTGTAAAACTGATTGGGATGTACCTGCACTTAAAGAAGCTTATCGAACAAAAGTTTGGGAAGTTGAAGGGGAAGACCAATATGGTACACCAACTATTAGTTTTTTACCAACATTGTGTAATCATTGTGATAATGCTCCTTGTGTAGATGTATGTCCAACGGGAGCTAGTTTTCAAAGAGATGAAGATGGTATAGTATTGGTTGAGCCAGATATGTGTATAGGATGCAAAGCTTGTCAAATAGCATGTCCTTATGATGCAAGGTATTATGACGAGGCAGCTCAAACTGTAGATAAATGTACATTTTGTTTACCAAGAACAACCCAAGGACTTGATCCCGCTTGTGTAACAACTTGTGTAGGAGAATCAAGAAATTTTGGTGATATAAGTGACCCAAATAGTAATGTTTCAAAACTTCTCAACGATGCAACTTCAATTATGCGTCTTAAAGAAGATGAGGGAACATTACCAAATGTTTACTATATAAATATTAATTCATAAGGGATAAAAAATGATGAAAAAAAGAAAATTAACAATCTTAAGTTTAATGGTATTAGTTTTTGTTGGGTTATTTAGTTCAAATGTATTTGCACAAAATAAACAAGACTATAAAATGAGTAATATTGAAGCTGAACGATTTATCACAGTTTCAAGAGAACAAATTGATGCAGATAATCTGCCATTAGCAAAAGTTTATGCACAAAAAGCAGTTCGAGCAAATGCTTGGAGTGCAAAAGCTTGGGCAAATTATGATGATATAATTCAAAAAATTGCCGATGAGGGTGAAGTGGAAGAGTTTGAAACATTTATAGAAAGAAGCCAAGAGGCTTCAGGACCATCTGCTGGTGGTGCTCCTCAATTTGAGGGTTGTTAAGCTATAATATAGCATGACAAATAACACACGAAGAAACTTTGTAAAACTCCTACCTTATGTTTTGGTAGGAGGGTTTACTTACCCTATAGGTAAATTTATATTTTTTAGCGACAATCCAGATATACAAGTATCTATGCCCTTAAAAAATATAAATGATGGGATTACATATATAAAACAATCAAATATTTTCATCTATAAAAAAGATAAAAATATAGATATTTACGATGCTCATTGTACTCATATGGGATGTATTTTAAATTTTGACAATCAAGAAAAACAATTTAACTGCCCATGTCATAAAAGTAGGTTTGATATAGATGGTACAAGATTAAGAGGACCTGCAAAAAGAGATTTGGATAAAATAGCTTTTAAAATCAAAAATAAAACTCTTTATGTGGGTTAAATAAAAGTTTGAAAGATATGTTATAAATGGAACACTATGATAAATGGAATGAAGTCAAAAAATATACACAACAAAATAAACGAAAATTAGGTATTAAACAACGAGATATTTTTTGGGCTAAAATCGGACTAAATATTGGTAATGAAGAATATGGAAAAGGTAAAGACTTTGTTAGACCAGTAATCATCATAAGACAACTTACAGGTGATTTGTTTATAGGTATTCCTACTACTACAACCAAAAAAGAAGATAATGATTATTTTCATACTATTAACTATATAGATAAAACAAATCAAAATATTGAGAGTTCTGCTATGATATTACAACAAAAAGTATTTAGCAAAAAAAGATTACTAAGTAAAATTGGTACAGTAAATGGTGAAAATTTTAAAACAATTATCGATAAATTAAAAAAGTTAATTGACCCCACTTAAAAAGTGGGTGTGCCCGCAGGCGAATTGTAGAGACATTATACAACAAAAATATTAAAAAATCAAGAGGTGAAAACTAGATGACAAGTTTAGATATCGATAAACCAATAAAATGAATTATTTCCAAAAATATATATCATGGCTAACTCAAGCTTTTTTTGTAGTAAGTATGATAAGTGGTGTGATAGTTGTATTTGCTTATTATCCATCAAATGCTTATGATAGTGTACAAAAGATAAATTATATTATCCCTTTTGGGGCATTTTTTAGACAACTTCACTATTTTAGTTCAGAAGCTTTTTTAGTAATATTATTAATTCATATAGCTATTGAGATATATAGTAAAAAGAAAAAAGATATAAAAATATCAAATATATCTTGGAACTACTCTGTTATAGCTTTATTTGCTGTATTTATTTTGATGTTTACAGGATTTGTTTTAAAAGCAGATCAAAGTGCAAATGCAGCAGCTCAAGTTGCTTTTTCTCTTATAAAAGATACACCTCTTTTAGATAACTTTTTACCACTTTTTAAAGATACTTTAAATTTTTATTGGAAATTTTTTATTTGGCATATTATATTTTTACCACTTCTTTTAGCATTTGCTATTTATAAACATGTACGAAAGATAAGTGTAGATATTAGGTATTTTACAATTGCTCTTGCCCTTACTATGCTAATGGCATTAAGTATTGATATGCCAAAAGATATAGCACTTGAATTAAGTGTTGATTATATTCAAGGTCCTTGGTTTTTTTGGGGTGCTGAAAAGTTATTGGAAATATCTTGGAGTTCATTGGCTGTGAATACAGTATTGGTTATACCATTTTTATTATTATTTATTTTACCGCAATTTAAATATAGTAAAATAGTAAAAGTTTTATTATTTCTTTGGATAATGTTTTATGCGTATTTTTCAATTTAGTATATTTTTAGTTATATCTTTATTGATAATAGCAATATCTTTATATAAAAATATAGATAAACCAATAATCAAGCCCTCAAAACCAGATCAATGTATGAGTTGTCATCAGCAAACTACTGATATGGATACCTCACATCCAAATGAGATATTTGGTTGTTTTAAATGTCACGGTGGAAATAAATTTGCTACAAACAAAAAAGATGCTCATCAAGGTATGGTCTTAAATCCATCACGATTAGAACATGCTCATAGATTTTGCGGCGAGTGTCATAAAGATATTATTCAAAGAGTAAGCGGCTCTATGATGCAAACTCAAAATGGGATATTAAGTGTACTTAAATTTCAATGGGGTGAACAATCAACTCCATTAGGAGATATAGGGATTGATGATTTAAAAGGTAATATTGACACCTCATCATTAGCTGAAAATCATTTTAGAAAAGCTTGTGCCTCTTGTCATATCAACCAACATGAAGATATATTTGATGACCCAAAATATGCCAAAGGTGGTGGTTGTGTTGATTGTCATAGAACTTCCCATACTACTGTTAAAATTGAAAATGAAATAGTTAAAATCAAACATTCAACTCTCTCAACAAAAATACCATCATCAAATTGTTTAAAATGTCACAACCGTTCAAATCGTATAGGACTCTCTTATTTTGGTAAGTTTGAAAGTGAAGGGTATGGAACACCATATAAAAATGGAGAGTTTTCAAACAAGCTTGATAATAGTCGTTTTTATTATGAACTACCCGGCGATTTACATCATAGTTCTGCAAAAATGGATTGTATCGATTGTCATACTGAAAAAGGTGTGATGGGAGATGGGCAAAAACATCATCATATGGAGGAAGCTGAAGATATTAAATGTGATGATTGTCATAAACCAAACTTCAAAAAAGCAGATGATTTAGCTGTAACTTTGAGTGATTTAAATGGTGATATTCCAGAACCAAATATAATTGCCTATTCAAAAAAGAAAGATTCGCCACTTTATAATGTACAAAAAAATGATAATAATATAACTTTTTACAGAAAAAAAGATGGAAAAGCTTTTGATTTAACCACTATGAGTGATGCTCCTTATCACACTTCAAAAATGCACGAAAGATTAGATTGTACTGCTTGTCATAGCTCTTGGATGCCTAGCTGTTATGGTTGTCATGAAGTTTATTTTGAAGATGGGGAACAATTTGACTGGGTTGAAAGAAAAATGACAAAAGGGGAGTGGCAAGAGTTTAGAAGTTTTTTAAGATTTGAATCACCATCTTTAGGAATTGGTTACAATAAAAAAATAATGCCATTTGCACCAGGATGTCAAGTGATAGGTACAGTGTTTAAAGATAAAAAAATAGAGCAGTTTCATAGTATGGCGATGGCTGGCTGGGATCCTCATACTACTCAAAAAGAGAGTCGTGGTTGCGTTGATTGTCATTTCAACCCAGCAACTTTAGGACTTGGTCGTGGAAACCTAGATATAAAAAATAAAAAGATATTATTTACACCTTTTTATAATTCTAAAAAAAGTGGAATGCCTTTTGAATATCCAATAGACGGTTTTGTATCAACGACAGGTAAACAGTTCCAAAGCACTTCACGAAAAGAAGCAAGAGGATTTAACAAAAAAGAGTTAACTAAAGTAGTGGAAGCTTATAAGTGTATCATTTGTCACGATAGCTATGAAGATAAGATATATAAAAATTTTGAAAACAGCAAAAAACTTTTTTATGGTGGAGAAACTGAATGTTTAAAATAATTGTAAGTTGTTTTATATTTACTATTTTTTTAGTAGCAAATGATAGCTGCATAAAATGCCATCCAAAAGAAGCTAAAAAATGTGAAACTTCAATTCATACAACTTTAAAAAATGCCATAAATATCACAAGAGAGGTTTGGGGTATTAAAAATAGTGATGTTACTTTACAAACTATTCCACACTCCCCACTTAAGATTGAGGAACCTAAAGATTTAGTAGATGATTTTTTACGGCGGAAATGTTTAAAATGTCACCTTGGAGTTAAAAGTAGCGGTGAAAAGGGGATGAAACGGCAAAAGAGTTGCTTGGCTTGTCACACAAAGCATAATGATAAAGAAAAGTGTCAAACTTCCAAAATATCAACTGACAAATGTGTAACTTGCCATAACAAACAATTTGTTGGTACTGATTATCTTGGGCTTTTCCCTAAAGACCATCATCATTCATTTCGAGCACCACTTAAAAAAAATGGAAAATATCCATCTCAAAAGTATGGCATAGACCATCATAGTTTAAATGAAGATATTCATCATACTTTAGGTATGAGTTGCGTTGATTGTCATAATAACAATAGTGGTAAAGATTGGGAAACTGGTACTAAATGTATAGATTGTCATCAAGATTTAACCAAACAAAATCATCCAAACTATCACTCAAATATATCTTGCAGTGCCTGTCATAGCTCTTGGAATATGAGTAGTTATGAGATGTCTGTATTTAGAGATGATACTGCTGATTATGAAAAATGGAAAGATTTAACTTTACAAGAAGATGGGTATTTAACGAACTTTTTAACTAAAGCTTTGAAAAGTAAAAAAGTGATTCAACCTGTGATGCCTGACTGGGTTGATATGAAACAAAAAAAAGGTATCTGGTATAGTGGATATAGATATAAAAGGTGGGAGCATTTTATACTTGGAAATAGTGATGATGGAACTATTAAAATTTTAAGACCAATGTTTCAGTATCGAATAAGCTATAGAGATAAAACTGGTAAGATGATTTTAGATGATGTGTCAAAGGTGAACGGCAAAGATATAGAGGTTTGGACACCCTATTCTCCTCATACTATTGTAAAAAAAGCAAAAAGTTGTGAGAGTTGTCATGAAAATAACTTACAAAATAACAATATATCTAATAATACAATTTTAGATTTACAAAAGCCAAAAAATACAATCAATGGATCACCATTATCAAGCAAACAATTAGATAAACTAAATTCAAAGAAATATAAACTTATAAGGGCTAAAAGTTTATTTAAATAACACTAGTACCCAATTTACACCCTTTCTTATAATATAATTCCTTACACTTAAAAGAAGTGATATTTATAGAGGAAATTATATAATAAATACTTATCATATAATTTAAGATTATTAAATATATAAATTATAATAAAGTTAGATATAAGTCAAACTTCTATAAAATATAAAATCTATAATTTATTTGTAAGTAATATTTAAGATTGTACTTATAAATTATAATAATAAATTACGAGGAGTAATGCCTATGGAAGTAGAAGTTTCAAGACGAAAGTTTCTTCAAGGAACAGTAGCTTTAAGTGTACTTGGTGGTACAGCTTTAAGCACAACTAGTCTTTTATCAAGTGGACATGGTGAAAAAGTAAAAGCAGGTGCAATTACTAATGATAATACAAAAACAGGACCAGGAGAAGGTCATGATGTAGCAACATTATGTGAAATGTGTGTAAATAAATGTGCAGCATTAGCAAGAGTAGAAAATGGAATGATAACAAAGTTAAATCCTAACCCAATGTTTCCAAAATCAAAAAATATGTTATGTGCTAGAGGAAATGCAGGTATACAAGCCGTATATGATCCGGATAGATTAAAATATCCTATGATTAGAATTGGTGAAAAAGGTGAAGGTAAATTTAAAAGAGTTAGTTGGGATGAAGCATATAATGCAATTCTTAATGGTACAGATAAATTTCCAGGACTTGAAAAAA
>JAYEIM010000131.1:0-2759 GCA_034660095.1 Campylobacterota bacterium
AGAGAAAAGACCATACACCTCTTAGGGCTTCATATAACAAGGCGTAGAAACTGACATTTTATCAAGTTATTTTTATTTTATGATTGAAGATTACTTATGATAAAATGTCGATTAACTAATAGTTAGGTTTCAATTGCAAGCTAAAGTGTAGCTATTTATTACAAATTTACTTTATGGAGAAAAATATGAAAAGTACAAGGTATTTTATATCCGAGTTATTTTTAATAATAACTTTTGGATTTTTACTTAGCGGATGTGGTGGAAGTGATTCATCAAGTGGCGACACAATAAAAACAATTAGTGTTTCAGATGGTAGTATTGTTAGTGTAGAAGAAAATAAGCAATTAATCATAAATTTTATACCACCTAAAAGTGATATAAAAAATGCTTATATCGGTGTGACTACAGGTTATGATTATGAACCAGATGATAATGCTTATTTTGAACAAGTTGGTTTTATAAATAGTAATACTTTTCAAATTAAATTTAAAGAATTACCAGATTATGAAACAAAAAATCAATATAAAATTGAAATAATTACAAATTATAAAGATGGTTCACAAACAAAAGCATATATAACTGTTAATATAACAGATATATATGAAGATACAGAAACAAACACAGTAAAATTAAAAAGTGAACCATATGTTTTTATCCCTAAAGAAGAAAATATTCTAATAGGTATTGGTTCAACCGATAATACTGATTTATTACTATTAGAAACAGAAGACTCTTCAGATTCAAGGTCAGTAAATAGAGCCTTATCAAATCGTAGTGTAACAAAAACAAATGATAAAATTAAATCAATGACATATAGAGATTTAAAAAAAGATAGTTGGGTTAAAATTTCTTATGATTCAAATGGAAATATAGAAAATTTAATAGGTTCTGATGGTTATAAGTTTGATATTAGCAATATGACATCATCAGGTTATACAGTTACAATGTATGATTCAACAAATACACTTATAAATAGCGATTATGTTTCATTACGAACAAATGAAAAATTAAAATTAAGTCCTTTTGGTACGTCACTAATATTTAATCCTGATTCTGAATTAAAAACTTATGATTTTAGCTCATTAATCAATTTAACACCTAGTGAAGCTGTAAATATATTAGCAACTACCGCAAGTGCTATTACATGTGGTGCAGGTATTATAGCTAGTGCAAGTGTCATTGCAGCTCCAGTTGGAATTCCTGCAACAGTAATTGCCTGTGGAAATTTAGGATACAATGCAATAGATACAAATTTTGATTTAAGTAAATATAAAACTCAAAATCAAGCTATAAATGTTTCAATAGATATAGCTAAGTGTGGAGTAACTTATAATGCTTCAAATTGCCAGTCAGCTATTGTAAGTATTTTAGATGTAGGTATGGATAATTTATCCGAAAATTATGATAAACCAATTACTGAAATATTAAATTCTTTAATTAGTGATACAACATCACCAGTATTTACATCAAATAATACTGCAAGTGTAAACGAAAATCAAACAGGTGCTATTACATTAGTAGCAACTGATGATAATACAATTACATATTCTATAAGTAGTGGAGATAGTGCTAGTTTTGATGTTGATAGTTCTACAGGTGTAGTTACATTTAAAACTGAACCAGATTATGAAACAAATCAAAATTATAGTTTTACTGCAAAGGCAAGTGACGGTATGAACGAGATAACTCAGTCCATAATAATAACAATTGTTGACATTGATGAACAAGCAAAAGAAGATGAATTTTCAAGAAATGGTAATATTGTAACAGATAGTAAAACTGGTCTTATGTGGCAAGACAATGTAGATGCTAAAGATTTAACATTTAATTTTGATAATGCAGAAAATTATTGTCAAGATTTAACTTTAGATGGATATAGTGATTGGCAATTGCCAACTATCACTCAACTTTCATCTCTTACAAATCGGCAAGAGCTTACAGGAGATTATGTCATGCCTTATGATTCAAAAGTTAAACCTAAGGTCTTTGAAAATTATTATTTTGGAGGATACAGAACAAATATATTTGATAAATTTGTATATTTTAACGAAAGTCCTATACACTTTAATCTAGATAATTATGGTTGTAGCGACATGTTTAATGAAATGACAGATACTGAATTATCACAGTGCTATAAAGATACAAATCTGCATGTTAGATGTTTTAGAAAATAAATTTTATTCGTTCATTATAAAAGAATATAGTTATCAGCTATCTTCTTTAAAATTTAACTTAACCAAATTATCATAAGATTTTAGATAAAATAATCTTACTAAAATAAGGATAAAAAATGAAATTCGCAGATCCAAAAAATGACTTAGCATTTAAAAAAATATTTGGTAACGAAAATAAAAAAGAGATTTTAATCTCTTTTTTAAATAGTGTCTTAGATTTCAAAGATGAAAAAACTATAATAGATGTAACTTTAGATAACCCTTACCAACTCCCTGATATAAAAGAACTCAAAGAGACAATATTAGATATAAAAGCTACCAATCAAAATGGAGATAAATTTATAGTAGAGATGCAAAAGAAAGATTTATCAAACTTTGATAAAAGAAGTCTATACTACACTTCAAAAGCTTATGTATCTCAAATAGAAAAAGGTGAAGATGTAAGTAAGTTAAAAAAGGTTTACTATATAGCTATACTCAACTTTAATATGTTTGATAATAAAAATTACATATCAAGACATCTAATCATAAATCAAGAAACAACAACACAAGATTTAAAAGATTTCGAATTTACTTTTATTGAAC
>JAYEIM010000132.1:0-2734 GCA_034660095.1 Campylobacterota bacterium
CTTTTTTATCATTAAGATATCCGCATTCTATGATATCTATATGTGAGTTGTCAAGTGATTTAAGTATTTTAGCTATATGAGTATCTTTAAAAGACCAATCGTTTATATAACCTCCATCTCTTAGTGTACAATCTAAAATTTTTATATTTTTCATTTATCTAAATTCCTTATTAGTATTATATTTCATATTTATTCAAATACCACTCAATAGTCTTGATAATACCACTATCAAAATTTTCATCAGCTTTCCAACCAAGCTCATTTTCAAGTTTTGTAGCATCAATAGCGTATCTTCTATCATGTCCAGCACGGTCTTCAACAAAAGTTATTAAACTTTTGTATGAAGACAATGTTGAATTTTTAATTTTTAATTTTGAATTATTTTTGATTGGATAGACTTTGTCCATTATGCTACATATAGTATCTACTATTTGAAGATTTGTTCTTTCGTTTCTTCCGCCGATATTATATGTATTTGCTATTTTGCCCTTATGATAAACTAAATCGATACCTTTACAGTGGTCAAGTACATATAACCAATCTCTTATATTCTTTCCATCTCCATAAATAGGGATAGATTCTCCTGCTAGTGCTTTTCTAATAATAGTAGGGATTAGTTTTTCATCATGTTGTTTTGGTCCATAGTTATTTGAACAGTTTGTTATAACTGTATTCATACCATATGTTTCATTGTATGCTCTTATTATCATATCAGATGAAGCTTTAGATGCTGAGTATGGAGAGTTTGGTGCATAAGGTGTAGTTTCAGTGAATAAATCCTTTGGGTCATCTGTAAGTGTACCATATACTTCATCTGTTGAAATATGATGGAATCTACAATCTTGGTAATCAGATTTGTAGTTAAATGGCTTCTCCATCCAGTATTTATATGCTACATCTATTAAAGTAAATGTTCCATTTACATTTGTTTCTACAAATACACCTGGATTTTTTATAGAGTTATCTACATGCGACTCTGCTGCAAAGTGAATGACACCTTGTATATCATATTCAGTAAAAATAAACTCTACTAAGTCTCTATTACAAATATCACCTTTGATAAATTTATATCTAGGATTATCTTCACACTCTTTTAAGTTATCTAAATCTCCTGCATAGGTAAGTAGATCTAGATTTACTAGATTATATTCTGGATATTTATCTAGGAAATATGGTACGAAGTTTGAGCCTATAAATCCTGCTGTTCCTGTAAGTAAAATTGATTTCATTATTTTCTTTCTCCTAAGCTTTTAGTTTCATACTTTAGAAGTAATTCTAGCTGTTCTATTGCTATTTTGTTTAGGCTTACTAGTCTCTCTTCAAATGGTATATTTTGCTTTATGAACTCGGCATTTAAACTCTCTAAATTTGCTAGTACCACAAGTTGTTCAGCAGTTGCATAGTCTCTCATATTTCCTTCAAGCTTTGGATTTTGCTCATTCCATTGTTTCGCAGTGAGTCCAAAAAGTGCCACATTAAGCAAATCTGCTTCTGTAGCATAGATAAATTGTATTTTACTTTTTTCTATATTTGGAGGGATAAGATTATTTTTTATAGCATCTGTGTGAATATGATAATTCATCTTTACTAATGTTCTTTTTATATCCCAGCCTATTTTTTGCTTTTCTATTTCATCATTTTTTAGTCTTTGAAACTCTTTGATAAGATAAAGTTTAAACTTCGGACTTATCCAACTAGCAAACTCAAATGCTATATCTTGATGGGCATATGTTCCACCGTATCGACCAGCTTTTGCAAGTATTCCTATAGCATTTGTTTTATTTATCCACATTTTTACAGATAGCGAAAAACGATTGTATCCAGCTTCATTTTTAATTCCCTCGAATTCGGGGGAATTAAAATCAGTATTATAAATCTCTTCCCAAATCCCAAGGAACTCTATGGTATTTTTATTTCTAAGCCACTTTTCTATTAGAACAAGACCATTTTCAATATTCTTGACCATATCTGTAAGCGATATATAGTCATCTTCGATAATTCTGATTTGTTGTTCTTGTACTATGATTTTATTTTTCATATTATAAACTCCTCATTAAAGAGACGTAGTCTAAATATGTTTTATAAAGTTTTTGCTTGAATTCTGAACTATTTGGTTGATAATCTTGAAATTGAATATTATGCTTAAATTCATCTATAAAGTCTACCACTTCACCTAATGTAGTTTTGTAAATTTTATTTGGTTCAATATATATTTCTTGTGAAGTTTTATTATCAATTATAGATACAAATTCATCAACAATATCTTGTACATAAACATAGTCCATCTCAATACCTCTATCAAAACAGTTTATCTCTAAATCATGAATACTATTATATATCCAAGTAGAGATAACTGAATTATAATTTGGTTTGCATCCCTCGCCAAATACATGAGGAAGTCTATAGATAAAACATTTTGCATCTGTTTCTTTTGAATAGTTTTCTACCAAAGTTTCTGCTTCTCGTTTTGTTTTTCCATACTCGTTTTTAAGAAGTTTTGCATGAATAGTTGAAGCCATCAAGATAGGAATATTTTTATTATGCTTTTTAAGAACATCTACAATATTTTGAGTAAGTAAGGTATTTGAACTTTTAAAATCATCATTTGAACTATTTGGTCTTACTTCTCCTGCTAGATGCACTATAAAATTACTTTGAATAATCTGTTTTTCTAATGTTTCCAAAGAATCATCTCGATTAAACTCTAATATATTAAAAGAATTGCTATCAAGTT
>JAYEIM010000133.1:0-2733 GCA_034660095.1 Campylobacterota bacterium
TGTTCTTTTTATGTTTTGCGATTAGTGCATCTGTTTTGGTTGAAATTTCAGTCATTTTTTTTTCAAAAATTGTAATTTGCTTCTCATATTCTGTATTGATTTTTGTTTTATAATTCTCAAAATTAAAAGTTGGTTGTGCTAATTTTCCATTCTCTTTGAGCCAATGCTCGTATATCTTCATATCTTCTCTTTTTTCAAGTGCTAAAGCTGTTACATAAGATATTTTAACTTGCTCGAAGTTCTTGTCGCCTGTCAATTCCGCTAATCTTTCTTCATCTACACCACCACAACCTGTTAAAATAGCTGCTGCAACTGTACTTAATGCCAATGTTCTTAATTTTGTTTTCATGTTTTTTCCTTGTGTTTTTGTTTGTTATACCTATATTCACAAAATTTAATTTTTGTTGATACCTATAACTTTTGTACCATCATTTAAAATGTAAAAATTGATTTTGCTTGATTTAAAATGAAGTTGTTTTACTTTGTCATCTTCAACAATTTGAAGATTTGAAATATTGTTATTTAAAAGTGATAAAATTTCATTTTTATCTTCTAAAATATTTTCATTTATTTGGTCTAATTTTAAATTATAAATAAAACCCATCGCAACACCTGTAGCAATAGCAGCCATAATAGCACCACCAAGTGCAGAAAAAACAATTGATTTGAATCTGAATTTTTTAAAAAAACTTTCCATTTGCTCAATTTGCTCAAAAGTGTTAAAAACCTCTGGGTTTTCAAAAGCTTCACCATATTTTTCATATTTTTTTGTTGCATTTTCGATTATTACTAGGTGATTATTAAGTTTAGTTTTTAATCTATTATCAATGTTTTTCATGCTGTTGTTTATTTTCTCATCAATAACTTTTTCAATTTTTGAAGAATCAATATTTTTAGATAAATCGTAATAAAAATCAGTATAATTTTTATTACCAATTTTTGTGAGCGTATCTAGTATTTTTGATAAATTTCTATTTTTTTCAACCCTATCAAGTGACTCATTAATCTCTTTTGCAGAAAATGATAGATGCGTAATAAGGTTCTCAGCACTGCTTATGTTTATCTCCATAGTGCTTTTTTTTGCTTTTTTTTGCTTTACTGAATCATCTATATTACTTGCAATATCTTCTTCACATTTAGTTTCATCCTCTTTATCAAAATCAATTTCTAGTTCATCACTATTATTTTGTTTTGGATTTGGAAGTTCATCAAAATCTGTAGTTTTCATTTTTTAAGCTCCTAGTTGATATTGATTATTATTTATTGATTTGATTATCATTTCACTTTCACCAGATTTTTTATAGAAAATTGTAACTTTTTTATCAAAATTAGGATGTTCTAATTGAACTACACCTAATCCATCAATCGGATTTTCTTGAAATTCTGAAAATGACGGTGCAATTTTTCCAGTTTGAATAAATATTTGTTTTTCAATTTCTTCACTATTGGTTTTAAGTTTTTTAAATTGCCAAGCGTAATCTATTTTAATTGGATTATTTGAGATTTTATCTACCCATCTCATCCAATTTAGTTCTCTATCTTTTAGGTTATTTTTATTATTTTTGAATAATAAAAACTTTTGAAACTCTGTATCTAAGTCATTCTTTAAGTTTTTGCTTACAAAATAGTTTCTCATCGTCTCTGTTATCGTTGTTGTAGTTGTTTGTACTATTGTATTACTAGTCATAGTACTATCATTAGTAATATGGTCGTACTTTTTCTTAACAATAACACTACCACTAACATTAACTGTTTTAACATTAACATCTAACTGTTTATCGCTTATAGTACTGCATAAATCACTATTCATCAACATAGATAAATCTTTAAAATCTGAGCCGTTGTTATTTATTTGTTTTGATTTCATTTTAAGCTGAATTGATTTAAACCATATATCAGTCAAATCTTCTTTGATATCTATCGTGCATTTTCTGCTATTATTATTTTTATATCCAAACAATAGATTAACTGTATAACGTATTAGCTTACAGTCTTTGCCGCCGTTACAAGTAAGTTGTACATTACCACCTGTAAATTCATCAATACCGTAATTAGTATCTCTTATTATTGTATTGTTTATCAGTTTAAGATACTGGTCGTCAGTAAAATCATTAATCATAATTTACCCTTTTTAAGCAGCAGCTATAACTTTTTTAATGTATTTTTGGATGTCCGTATGCTTCCAAAAAACCGAACCTTGTACTTTAATCGAAGCTGGAAACTTACCCTCACGTCTCAACTCATATATTTTTGCTTTTGATAAACATACATAATCCATAACTTGTTTTATTTTTAATAATTTCTCTTCTTTTTCCATTTTTTATCCTTTTATTTTTTTATATAACAATCTATTTTGTAGTTTTAACTACAACATTTTTTTCGCTCTTATCACGACTACGGATGAACTTGACTATTAAACACCCCAATTGTTATTTGTAGATTTTGACAATGAATTTTAAGAGAACATAGTGTATAATCTTAAATAAGTTATACATAGATGTATTTATTAATCTATAAGTGTATTATAGTCTATATATTAATATATGTCAACATTAATACATCTAATAGTGTATTTATTCATCTATTAGTATATTTATTTAATTTAGAATTAAGCCTTCCTATAAAGAATAGCTTAAACGAAAGGTAAAATTTAAAAAGTGCATACTTTTAGGTTTTATTTTTAAAGTACTCTAAAATGAGTGCTTTAAAGATGAAATTTATTTCATCGTAAAC
>JAYEIM010000134.1:0-2725 GCA_034660095.1 Campylobacterota bacterium
ATATTAATTATTTTATTTTTTAATGGTTGTACTCATATGATTGTAAATAATGATAATATTAAACAACATATAAATCAGGATCATGACAATTCAATAAAAAAAGAGATTGATAAAATCTCAAAAAATTTAATTAATACAGAGAATAACATTGGATTAGTAGTTGCTGTATTACATAATAAAAAAACAGACATATACACATATGGTTATGCAAATAAAAATAAAAAAATTCCTATGAATGCAAATACAATTTTTGCACTAGGATCAAATAGCAAAATGCTGATATCTTCATTGGCATTAATACTAGAAAATAAAAAGATAATTAAGTTAGACGAAAAAATTAGTGATATTTTACCAAAAAGTATAAAGTATAAGGATATTGATGTAAAAAATATTACACTTAGAAACCTTATGCTTCATTCTTCCAATTTGCCAAGGGAGCCTTATGATTTTAAAACTTTTAGCTCTATGATTGGATATTTTTTTTCAGGTGAAAATATCTATAGTCACATAGATACAAAATATATGTACAAATATTTAGAAGATTTAGAAATTAAAAAGCTAGATTTAAAAAAAGCAAGATATTCAAATATAGGCTCAGGATTATTGGCATATTTACTTACTCAGAAAACTAATAAATCATTAGAAGAATTGATGACAAAATATATTTACGAACCATTGAATTTGAAAAATACTACATTTATTTTACCAAAAGATAATGAGCAACTAGCTGTTGGGCATGTTGGAGATTTACCACTATTTATAAAAGCAAACACACCTTTAGAAAATTGGCAATTTTCTGATATGATGATTGGAACTGGTGGTGCATATTCAAGTGCGAACGATTTAATAAAAATAGCTAAAGCACACTTATTATTGTCTTCTACCTACTTAGATGATATTTTAAAAAAATCCCATAAAATATATACTCATGATGAAGAGTTAGCTTATACTTTAGGATGGCAAGTAAAAGTGTTTAAAAATACTCAAATTCATTATAAATATGGAGTTATTGCAGGTTTTTCTACTTATATTGGAATGAACGTTAAAACAAAAGATGCAGTTATAGTTTTAAAAAATAATTTTAATTGGAAAGATTATATAGGTCATAATACTTTATTAAAACTAGATCAATCAAGTTTTATAAAGGACTTAGATTCACCTAAATAATAAGTAAATTATTATCTATTTAATATGTATTTCAACTTTAGAATTATTTAGAAATCTCCAAGCACCTTGTACTTGTGAAAAATAAGATACCTCTTTAAATAATGATTTTAATCCATTAGTTGCTCTTTTTTGTATATTCATAGCACGTATAACAAATATATTCTTGCTTTTTAGTATATAGTTATTGTGACGTTTTTATGATTTATTTGTGTAGAGAGGTGTGCCTTAGCCGTTAGTCTACTTAAAATAGCAATTAAGTAAAATTGATACAATATTATATTTAAGTTTTAGTATGATAAAATGTATTTACAAAAGGATAGGGTCTGGATGTCATCGTTTGTCGGAGAATGATGTAAAATGTTTGTAGTGTTTCGCCAATTGAAATACTAAAAAAACCCGAATCATTTATTTGATTCGGGTTTTTTTGTGGTTGCAGAGTTTGGTCTTGGGTTTGGGGTAGTATCAAAATTGGTGGTGACTAGTGTCATCAGAAGAAACAATAATAGTCTACTTAATCAAGGTTATTACAGATGTGGCTCTGCACATTTGGAAAGCTAAGAGTCGTCGAAAGTAGAACTACAAACAACTCAAAGGGGTATTCCGAATATTCCCCTTTGTTTCATTTTAGAATATATAAATCAAATAAACTTTCACTATAATACCAACTATAAAGACTAACAAAATACAAGAGCAATAGGTAACGAATCATCAAATGAAGATTATAAAACTTTAAGAAGTGATTTATTATAAAACAAAAAAAATGGAGATTAAATGACAAAAAAAATAATTACACTAGCACTAACTGGTGCAGCAATATTAGTGATGAGTGGATGTAGTGCAAAAGGACCACAATTTTCAACATTTCAAAAAATAGCCAAACAAGAAGAATCAATTGTTTATTTTTACAGACCTGATTCTGTGTTAAATATCATAGATACAACAGGTGTATTTGAAATTGATTCTCCTGATATTAATTATAAAAAGAATATGTGGGATTCAAAAACAATTGGAAAATTAAGAAATAATAGTTTTTTTAAATATAAATTCAAGCCAGGTAAACATAAATTTACAGATAATATGTTTAAATCTCCAATTGAAATTAATTTAAAACCAAATGATTACACTTGTGTTAAAGTTAAAATGGGACTTTTTGGGTTTAATAGTATTTCTGAAATAGATAAATATACATGTGAAAAAGAAATTAAAACAACTTTGAAAATGACTAAAGAAGATTTAGCAAATGATTTTTACTAAAATACCTAACAAGTACTAGGAGAGGAACAAACTTTTATCGTGTTAAGAAAAATATATTAAAGACAGTATAAGTCTTGCATAATATTGCTTGTCCCTCAAGATTGACGTTAGCATACAGTTTTAAATAAAATTTCTATTTTAAGTATTTATAAAGTATTCAGAAATAGGTTTAATAGCAAATGGTAATATAATTAAATATTGCCATTTAATATAAAAATCCCAAAATATACAACGGTATTTTATTTCCAAAGCCTGTCTCTATATCATCTGCTATGATAAAAGAATCTTCAATATCTTTAATCTG
>JAYEIM010000135.1:0-2719 GCA_034660095.1 Campylobacterota bacterium
CTTTTAAAAGCATCTGTGGAATTATTTGTGTTGTAGCTAATTTTCTATTAGCTTTATTATCTTCTATGTTGAGAGATCTTTTTATAACCTCTCCATTTAAACTAAACCTTACCCAAAGTTTTACACCTCTATTGTAAAGTTTAGGTTCTGTCATTTTAATCATATTATCATCCTTTTGATAATACTCATAAATAACAAGCTTCTAACAAACATGAGTATTATAGATGAATTCATATTAAATCTTTTAATATCTCATTAGCTACTTCTTTTGGGTCAATATTTTCATTTGAGCTTATTACCCAATTATCAAGTTCTTTTTTATCAAATAGTATTCTTCCTGCTTTTTTATAATAATGTTTTGATTCTATAAAATATGTATCTTTTAATTTATGCAAGTGAGCTTTTGAATAACCTAAGTAGGTTGCAGCTTCACCAATATTCAACCATCTTTTTTCACTATATAATTTTTGTTCTAAATTCTTTAATATTTGAATAATCTCTGTTATTTTTTCTAAATTTTCTAAGGGTAAATTCATTATGCCACCTTTCCTATATTTATTATTGTTTGATTTACCCATACTTTTTTTCCACTTTTGTAATATCTGTAATGACCTTTTCTTTCATGTTCTATGGGTGATTTATGAAATCTATGTTTATATTCTTGATTAGATATATATTTTATTTTTATACTTCTTTTTACTTTTTCTAAAAGATTAAATCTTTTTGGTTTACTATAAGTTATATTCATATTTACAGAATCATTTTTTATTTTTTCATATTTGACACCAGTTTTAATTTGATTAAAGATGCTTATCTGTTTTTTTGAAAGTTCTGGTAATCCAATGATTTTAGAATTATTCATTACAAATGATGTAATATTTTGGATTTTTAGTTTTGTAAGACTTTTTTCTTTTACAAGACAATATGATAAAAATATTGATCTAATATCACTAAAAAATCTTTTTAAGTTAGATAAATATTCAGTTTGTGTATCAAAGGAACTATCTTCTTTTTTTAAATTATAAATTTCATCAGCTAACATAATATACTTCAAAAATATTAAGAAGTCTTTATCTTTAAATAATATGTTTAAATCTAAAAATTCTAAATAGATTATATTTACTGTTGTGATATTAAAAGTCTTTAATAGATTAAGAGATTCATATAAAAATAGCGTTGTAAGTTCAGGTTGATTAAACATACTGGGAACTTGATCAAAAAAATATCCATTATTTTTAAGTGTGACTAGTTTCTTATCAGTCTTTTTTCTTAGACTTTTTATAGCTTTTTTATTTAATCTTTCAGATTCTTTTATTATTTTAATCGTTTCATTGAAAATAATTTTTACAGTATCTTGAATTGATTCAAATGGTTGAGATATTCTATTCTTCATTTTAATTTACCTCTCTTAAAAAAGTTATTCTTCTTTTATACTTTTTTAGTTCAGATTTTAAATGATGAATATACTCCTTAACTGTTTTATACTCTTCTAAATCATAAACAGAATATGTCCATGGTAAATATAAATTATCAGTATCATATCTTCTAAAAAACTTGATTAGTTTTTTAATTTTTTTAAAAGGCTTTAATAGTTCAATTTCTTCTTCTATTGCATGGATACATTCTAAATTGAATTTTATAGCTCTAATTTCAATATTTGCAATATTTATTTTTACTCTATAAAAAGTATTTCTTGTAGTTCTTGCTCTAAGTCCCAATTTTTTAAGTCCTTTAACTTCTATAATATAAAGGTTAAGTGGCTCATTTTTTTGTTTTTTGTATGAGGTTTTATATTGAGTACATTCAATAAATAGTTCATACCCTTTTTTCAACAACTTGTTAATGCTCTCCAAGCTTGAATCTGTAAGATTAATATAATTTAAGTCTTTCAAATTTGTTTCTCTTACATTTTTTCTACTGTAAGTGATAGTTTTATTTGTGTGGTTGATTTTTAGTGGATTATTCATTTATTTTTCTCCTTATAAATGAAACCCTAAATAGGGCAATGGTTCTGAGGTTCCAATTATTTATAACCTTAGTGTTATATATAATCTTCGAGAGATCAGGAGTTATTAATAACTCAATAAACAACTACAATAGTTGTCTATTGAACTATTAAAAAATCAGATTTTTTTAACAAATATCAAATCTTTTCAACTTGATATAGTTATCTCCATTTTGTATATGTGATAACTGAGTTTTTAAAGAACTTGAGGAATTTACCTCTAATTACTAAGTCCCACTTCCTCCAATTATGTGAACTCTTTTACTAATGTTGAACTATCTATTTTTTCTGACCTTATTTTGTTCTTGGTAAATAGATAAACTTTTTTATATATTGTTCTTCTATGAAACAACAGGGCAATTTTATTAGAAATTTTAACTTTGTATCTATCATTGTGTATAGTTAAAGAAAAAGATGCTAATATGTGTTATTAATAAAAAAAGATATAGTTTTACTAAGGTTAGAGATAAAAGAAGTGTAGTAAGAACATTAAATACTTTTATTAATCAATATGAGTATGTATTTTGTGATAGTAAAGAAATTGATCTAAATATTGAACCAATGGTATTATCTTATAAAGATAAAAAAATTGATATTGATAATAAAAATATTGTTTTCTGTAAAAATGAAGCAGAAATTGATTTAAAAAATACTACTTTAATTTGTGAAGCTGTTGATAGTTTATTATCTATTAATAAAAAAGAAAAACTGAAA
>JAYEIM010000136.1:0-2711 GCA_034660095.1 Campylobacterota bacterium
TATTGTGCTTATTGATAACTATGTAGATGATAGGTTTATGATAATTGAAGAGAAACGCAAAGCTGACTTAATGTCAGCTTGAGTATCGCAATACAGATGTTTATCATATTGGTGCTAGTTTAAAAGATCTTGGGAAAAAGTGGTTTGCTTTTAGTAAGTTTGAAAGTGATAGTTTTGGGCTTATAGAAAAACTGAACAAAATTAAATAAAAATAGGAAAACAAAAAATGAAACTAAAAAAACTACTGCTATTATCACTTATATTGCTATTTTTTACTATAAGTTTATATGCTCAAAATTCAAAAACACAAGCCATCCTAAAGCTAAATCTTCAAGGTCATTTAGCTTCTATAAAAGATGCCATATTTACTCCAAGTGGAGATATTATAAGTATAGGTAGTGATAAAACAATTTATATTTGGGATAAATATGGTAATCAAAAGAAAAAAATACTTGCTTTTTCTGAAAATAATAAAGTTGATGAAATAAATTCAATTGCAATAAGCCCAGATGAAAAATACTTAGCAATAAATATTGAATCTGAAACTCAATCAATACGAATAGTAGATTTAAATAACAATAGAATATTGAAAGACTTATTTTCAAGATCATTTTCAACATCAAAAAACTTAATGTTTACAAAAGACAATAAATACTTAATTAGTACAAACTATGCTACAAAGAAGTATCAAGATGCCATAATTGACAATCTTGATAAACAAGGGAAACTAAACCTTGAAACAATGAAAACGATTCCTGAGAATATAATAATGATTTGGGATATTAATAATAATTTTGAGCTTATTAATATATTACAAATTAAAGAGCCTAGGTTAAATTATATAAATATCTTTATTAAAAATAATGAATATTTTTTAACAGGTACAAATGGAAGAAATATAGAATTAATTAATTTAAATAAAGGCAAAACTGTAAAAAGTATTAAAGCAAATTGTTTGACGTTAGAATATTCAACATCAAACCATCATATAGCATGTAGATCCCATCCAAAAACAAAAATATTTAATTTTAATTTAGATCATATAAAAACTATTGAAAATAGTATGTGTAAATACTCTAAAGATGGTAATATTTTTTTTTGTGATGAAATGCCTGATACTAGTTTTGATGTAACAAAAAACTATCAAAAGATAAATTCATTAAACACAGCTTTAAATCAAAATAATTTAGTTGTAGACTTTTCTAGTAATGAATTAGAAATCATTAACTCAAAAAATCGTTTTGATGAGTATGGTATGTCCAAGACAGTTATTAAACCTTCTACAGTGGAATTTAGGAAATTTATTTTCGAAAATAATATTATTAAGTTTGAAATTCAAAATCCTGATATACCATATGAAAATATATACAAAGAATTTTCTCTATCTAAAATGATATTAAAAAATTCAAATAAAGAATCTATAAAATCTAATTTAAATAAAGATAAAATAAGTAGTAATTATAAAAAAGATAATTATATGAAAATCTATTCAAATGATAAAAAGTACTTTGTTAATTACTACAATGGCTATTCAAATAGAGCATTTTTCTATGAACAAGACAGTAAAACAAAAGAGTATAAAGAAATTGGAGATCGTGAATATATTACTGTATCAGAAAATTCAATATGGTATCGAGATAAACTAATAGTTGCAAGTTTAGGTGGAAATATTAATATTCATAATAAAGAGGGTGTATTGCTTTATAGTTTAGTAGGGCATGCAGATACAGTTAAATTTATGAATATAAGTGAAAATATTTTAGCAACTTATGGTGAAGACAACATAGTAAGATTATGGGATCTCAAAAAATTGAATTTTAAACATTATAACTATTTAGAATTTGAGAAAGAAATTGAACAATGGATAAAAAAACATAACTCTACAAGATCAGGTGTTGTAACTCATCTCAGTAATATGAGAGCAAATAATCCTATTATAGGAAGTTTAAATAAGCCATTAGTTAATATTTTTATTTCAAAAAATGATGAATTTGTCATTTGGACTAATGAAGGATTTTTTGATTCGTCTAAAAAAGCTACAAAATATATTGGCTATCAAATTTCACAAAGAAATAATACACTATCAAAATATGTAAGTGTAGATAAACTATATGACACATTCTATAGACCAGACTTAATCCAAAAGGCTTTAAAAGGTGAAGATATAAGCTCTTATGCTAAAGGTATTGATATAAATACACTTATAAACGAAGGACTTGCTCCAGATGTAAGGATAGTTAATACTCCCACTTCAACAAATAAAAGAGATATGACACTTCAACTAGAAGTATGTGAGTATGATGGTGGTGGATACGACAACTTAACACTATTTTTAAATGGTATGGCAGTAGATGTTATTGATAAAAATAGAGCCTTAAAGTTACAAAAACAATCAAAGAGAAGAAAAGAGTGTATCACTATAGATAAACTTATCTCACTACAAAATGGAAAAAATAAGATAGGCTTCAAAGCTACAAATGGAGCTGGAACTATAGAGTCAAACCTAGATGAGATAGTGGTAAATTATAAAGGCAGAAGTGGTGGTAAACCAAATCTTCATATATTAGCTATCGGAGTAGATAAATATAGAGATGGTGACCTATGGCTTAAGTACTCAAAAGCAGATGCAAAAGAGTTCACAAAGTCTATCAAAAAAGTATCTAAACCATTGTTTAAAAATATCTATACATATAAGCTTTTAGATAAAGATG
>JAYEIM010000137.1:0-13233 GCA_034660095.1 Campylobacterota bacterium
AATTCGTATGAGATTAAGTAATCTTCAATTACTTAATCTCATACTCTTCCCTTCCCATTTGGTAAAGGTCTGCACCATGTGTATCATTTATAACTGTTACAGGAAAATCTTTAACAGTTATTTTTCGTACAGCTTCAGGTCCAAGTTCTGGATAAGCTATAACTTCAGCAGCTGTTATTTTTTTACCTAATAAAGCTCCAGCTCCACCAGTTGCTCCAAAATAGATACCACCATATTCTACACAAGCATCTTTAACTGCTTGATCTCTTTTACCTTTTCCAATCATCCCTTTTGAACCATGTTTTAACATAGTAGGAGAGTAAGTATCCATTCTATATGATGTAGTAGGTCCAGCACTTCCTATAGGCTCACCTGGCTTTGGAGGAGTAGGACCTACAAAGTATATGATAGAACCTTCTAAATCAAATGGTAACTCTTCACCAGCTTCTATTAAATCAACTAGTTTTTTATGTGCAGCATCTCTTGCTGTAAAGATTTCACCGTTTAGATATACAATATCTCCAGCTTTTAATCCTCTTGTTTGTTCTTGGGTTATTGGTGTTGTGAAAGTATATTCAGCCAATTTATATCCTTTATTTAATTATATAGTTATATGTGCATGTCTTGAACTATGACATTGTACATTTACAGAAACAGGTAATGATGCGATATGACAAGGATTTGCTTCAATATGAACAGCTAAAACTGTTTCAGTTCCACCCATACCCATAGCTCCAATTCCAAGCTTATTTAACTCATCTTTAATTTCACTTTCCATCTCTGCCATCTCTGGATCTTCATTTACACTTCCAATTGTTCTAAAAAGTGCATGCTTAGATGAAATACCAGCTTTTTCAAAAGTACCACCAATACCAACTCCAACAGTTAAAGGGGGGCATGGATTTCCACCTGCATCTGAAATTACTTGTTTAACATACTCTATAATTCCTGCTTTACCAGCGGCTGGAGGGAATACTGTAGCTCTTGAAACATTTTCACTTCCTCCACCTTTTGCAGCATATTCTACATCAATTTTGTCACCAGCAACAATATCAAAATGGATGATTGCAGGTAAGTTATAACCAACTGAATCTTTTAGGTTTGCTCTTGAAAATGGTTCACAAGTTGAAGCTCGCAAATATGCTGCTTGATAACCTTGTTCTGTGCCTTCATTGATAGCATCTCTTAAAAGTCCACCAATTATTTTACAATCAGCTCCTACATTTACAAAAAATACAGCTAAACCTGTATCTTGACATAAAGGTCTTTTTTCATTTTTTGCAATATCTGCATTTTCTAAAAGTTGAGCTAAAACTTCTTTTGCAACAGGTGATTTCTCAGCATCATGTGCATCTTTTATAGCTTTGTATGCATCATCTGGTAACACTGTACCACAATGAACAATTACATTTTTAATTGCAGTTACTACATCTGTATATTGTATCTCTCTCATTTAAACTCCATATATTAAATTTTGATTTATAATCAAATAGTCTATCATTATAATATTTAATTATTAATAAAAAAAGTTATAAGATAAAGTTCTTATTTATATTTGTGAAATATTGTAATAACTATTGATAAATGATTTTATACTTCAAATATTCCAGCTTTTCTAAGTGCCATGATTCTCTCAGTATAAAAGCTTTGAAGTTTTGATATGAGGTTTGTTTTTTTATGTCTGGTTTTACTTATAGATAAATCATCATAATCCAAAAGCTTTTTTGTATCTTCTATATAGTTTGGAAAATTGTTTATAAATTTTGTAGCTATATTTTTAAACTCTTTTTTTACCTCTAAGTGATTTAGTTCCAAAATATCTGCTAGATACAAAAAGTCTTCAAGGGTGAACTTTGATTTTTGAGTTTTGTGTACTCTTTGAATTGGTAAAGCTAGGTCATCTGCTTTTGTCCCTTTTATAACTCCTAGTGATATCACATCATAGAGTGGAGATAGCGTAAATGTTTCTTTTCCTATATTTAAAATAGCGATATTTTTTAGATGTAGATCACTATGCTGTATAATATAAGAGTAAAAATAAAATCTTAAAAGTTCTATCTTTTGTGACTTTGATTTTAATACTTCATTTGCTTTTTTAAACAGTTCATCACTAGATGAATTGTACTTATTAAGACTAGATATATTTAGAAGTTGTCCAAAATCGTATTGTTCATATCTAAACTCTTTATACCTATCAAACCGTTTGATGATATAGTGGAAGTTGTTATTATGATAGATAAGTGCATTAAAAGGTACATCAAATCCTAGTTCATTTTTAGCAAAGCTCATAAAAAGATGCTCGTTTACAAGAACTTGTGGGTAGTAGCTATTTTTATCTCCAAAGTATTCACCAATATTTTTATTAAATGGTTTTAAAAGATAGTGGGGATTTTTTGTATCTATGTGTATTGATCTATTTTGATCATCTATATTTATATCTATTTTATTTTGATAACCACTTAATGATGAGTAGTCTGTATCACTTTTATCTTCTAGTATCTCATCTTCTATATTTAGCTTATACTCTAAAACATTTGGATAGGTGTAGTTTTCTAAAAGTTTATTTTTTATAGTTGTGAAGCTTGGTCTTTTATCACTTGATTTTTTGTATTTAAATAGCTCATAAGTATATACAAATTCATAAGCCCCATGAGTATTTAAAAGTGTTGTTAAGCTATCAGCTAGATCATTAAAGTTTTCAATATTGAGATGTTTTTCTCTTCGATGTGATTCTGGAATAAGATTTTCAAATATAAAAAATAGTTCACCACTTTCATATGGTATGTTGTTTTTTGGTATACCTATAAGTTCATTGCCTTTGTAGTTTTTATCATAAGTGAAGATATATTTACCATCTCCAAAACTCATCTCACCTACAACTATACCCTCATTTAAAATAGTGATATTTTTATAAGAGTACTTTTGAGTATAAACTCTTTGATAGTATGTAGCTCTTGCTTTACCTAATCTACTAAGCTGATTTGATTCTACTAGGGATTTTAAGATATTATTAAGAGTTGAACCTTTGATATTTGTTTTGGTTTCTATCTCTTTTTTATTAAGTTGTGGTTCAACTTCAAAAAGATCAAGTATGATTTTATCTTTATTTATCATCTACAATCGTCCAATATTTTATATATTTAAGGTTATTATTATATTTTAAAGCTGCTTAAACTCTACTTTTGCTTTTAAATATAATTCAAATAATCAGCTTCTAATGACTGTTTGGTTTCCCTTGCCTATGAGCCATTTATTGTATAACATAAAAAAAGGACAAGCAGTGAAGTTCATCCTTTTTGTAAAGTATAGTAATCTATTTATCACTATAAATTAAAAAAACCTTCATCTTTTAAAATATCAATACCCTCTTGAATAGAATCAACAGAGATTTTAAATTTAGCTTTTGTTTCATCATCAAGTTCAAGTTCAATAATATCTTTAATTCCGCCAGTTCCAAGAACTATAGGAACACCTACAGTAATATCTTTATATCCATATTCACCATCAAGCATAACACAAGATGGCATAACAATTCTACTATCATCTAAAATAGCTTCAACCATAACAGATATTGCTCGTCCTGGAGCATAGTAAGCTGAAGTACCAAGATGTTTCACAATTTCTGCTCCACCCTCTTTAGTTCGCTCTATAATACCCGCCATATCTTCTTTTGATACGATTTGCTCTAGTGGAACTCCACCAACAGCAGATATCTCTGGCATAGGGATCATATTTTGTCCATGATCACCTATTAACATTGCTCTAGTTTGACCAGAACCATACCCTACAACTTTTTGAATTTGGTAAGCCATTCTAGCACCATCTAATGCTCCTGCCATACCAATAATTCTGTTTCTATTCCAACCAGTCATTTTATGAATAACATAAGTCATAATATCAAGAGGATTAGAAACACAAAGTATAACAGCTTCTGGAGAATATTTCATAATATTTCCAACAACATCTTTCATGATTTTTGCATTTATCATAAGTAAGTCAGCTCTAGTCATTTCGGCTCGTCTAGGAACACCAGCGGTTATAACAATTACATCACAACCTGCTAAATCACTTGCATCTTCAGCTGCAGTAACTATTGTACCTTGTGCAGAATATGCAGTTGATTGACCAATATCTATCGCTTTACCAATTGCCACATCTGTATTTATGTCATATAAAATTACTTCGTGACAAGTTCCTAACATAGCTAAACTATAAGCTGCAGTCGCTCCAACAAATCCAGCACCAACAATTCCTACTTTTCTACTACCCATCATATTAAAATCCTTTATTTAGATGCTTCAAGTCCAAAAGTGAAACCACCTTTAACTTTTTCTATAAGTTCTGGTAAAATATCTTCATATTCCCCAACAATACCAAAATCAGAATTTGCAAAAATAGTTTCTTTTGCATTATGGTTAATTGCTACAATTGTATCTGATTCTTTCATACCTGCTACATGTTGAACAGCACCAGATATACCAATAGCAATATATACTTTTGGTCGCACTGTCTTACCTGTTTGTCCAATCTGTTTTGCATATTCAATAACACCCTCATCAACCATAACTCTTGATGCAGCAAATTCAGCATTTAAACCTTGATCTTTTAAAGCTTGTGCTAAATCTTTAACTAGTTGCATATTATCACTAGCAGTTCCTCTACCACCAGCAACTATAATATCTGCATCAAATAGTGCTTGACCACCAGCTTCACCAATAACTGTTTCAATAATATCAGATACAAATTCATTTTCATCTAAGTTAGGTGTAAAGTTAGAAATTATCCCCTCATTACTTTCATCTTTAGTTGGCACTGCAAATGTTCCTGCTCTTGCAGTAGAAATTTGAGGACAAACAAATCCAATAATTGTAGCAAGCTTAGATTCACCATAAGTTGGTCTTCTTGACTCTAATAATGGAGCATAAATTACTTGTTCTTTTGTCTCTTTATTTCTATGCTTATGCTCACCAATTACAAGTTCTGTACAATCTGCTGTTACACCTGAATCTGTTTTTACACCAATTCTTGGAGCTAGTTCACGACCAGCTGTTGTTGCTGCAAATAGTGCTATTTCATATTTGTTTTCTCTAATCACTTGTGCAAATGTTTCAGCAAATGGTAATATTCTATACTCTTCAAGTCTTTCATCATCAACAATAATAACTTCATCAGCTCCATAAGCTACTAACTCTTTTGCTAAATCACCTATATCTTTACCAATAATAAGAGTTGTAACTTTAGTATCATCACCTAAATCATTAGCTAATTCTCTTGCTGGTGTAAGAAGCTCTAAAGATGGTCTAGATATTTGACCTTTTACAACTTCTGCCCAAGTAATTATACCTTTAGCACCTTTTCTGAAGTCAATAACTCTTAAGTCATCATTTTTCTTTTTAGCTTTTTTCTCTTTTTTCTCTTTTACTTCTAAACTATTTTTACCGCTTGCAAAATTATCCATAAATGAAGATATTAAATCACCATGACCTGAACTCATTTTAGCTTCAGCTCTTTCACTTTTAATTGTTGCTACTTTAGATACAATAGTTGGAGATCCACTTTCACCTGGAGTTCCTAATCCAATATATTCAGTACCTAAACCAATATCATCTATACTAAATATTTTAATTTCACTATTATTTGCTTTTAGAGCACCTACAAGTGATTTTCTTCTGGGATCAATCCCTGTAGGTGTAAAACTCATAGCACATGGAAGAGGTAGACTCATCATTTGATAACCACCCTCTATAATTCTTTTTGCTTGAATTTTACCATCTATTAAATTTGCTGTTTCTATAAAAGTACCTTGTGGTATTTTTAAGTTTTCTGCAACTTGCGAAGGAACATGTGCTGTATCACCATCAGATGTTTGACGACCTGCAACGATTATAAAATCTTCATTTAGCCCTTTCCCAAATCCTAAATGTTTAAGCATTGTAGCTATTGCAAGACCTGTTGCATATGTATCAGATCCACCTAATTTTCTATCACTTAAAAGATATGCTTCATCATATCCTAAAGCTAAAGCCTTATTTAAAGATTCTGTAAAAGATGGTGGTCCCATAGAACAAACGATAAGTTTGGCATCTGGGTTTTCACTTTTAAGTTGAAGACCAGCTTCTAATCCATAAGCACAATCAACATTAATAATTGATTTTGCTTTTGTTCTATCCATTAAACCATCTGCACCCATTCTCATCTCTGATGCTAATGGTACTTGTTTCATTAAACTAATTATTGTTAAAGCCATATTTCCACCTCCCTACATTTCTCTATATTCTGGACCATCTTCACCATAAGGTGTTGTCCATGTTATACCATTATTTGGTGATTTTATATCACAAGTTTTACAGTGAAGACAGTTTTCAGCATGTAATCTTAAACTTTTTGCACCACTATCCTTATCTACATGAAGTTCATAAACTTCAGCAGGACACATAGCCTCTTCACTCAATCCATATTGTTCAATATTTAATGTTTGAAATTGCCCTTCATCATTTACAATTAAGTGTGCTAGTTGATGTTCATCATGCATTGCACGTGATTGATAAACGGTTGTAACTTTATCAAAAGTTAATTTTTTATCATACTCTAGTTTTTCACCAAATCGTCGCTTAAATGGTACCCCTGTAAACTCATTAACTTTTTTAGTTTCACTTGCATCACTATGTGTTTCAGGTGTAAATAAACAAGCACCACCAGTAAGAAGTTGAACACCAAATTTAAGTCCACCTAAAATCATACCATCTTGCATAACTGCTCTAAAGTTTCTAACTGGATATAACTCTTTTTTGATAATACTTGCATCTACTAACTCTTTGTAGTGTGCTAAACTTGAAGCTGATGTATCATTTTTAACCATTGCAAGTGCAGCTGTATCGGCAGCACACATACCTGATGTTATAGCTAAATGAATACCTTTTAATGCAGGCATAGCAACCATTCCTGCACTATCTCCAACTATCATTACATTATCATCATAAAGTTTTGGTATAGAGTTCCAACCACCTTCAGGTAGAGTTTTAGCTCCAGCTTCAATTACCGCACCACCTTTTAAAATAGAGCTTATTTTTGGGTGTTGTTTCCATACTTGCATAGCTCCATGTACATCAAAACTTGGATCTGCATAATCTAAACCAACAACAAGTCCTAAGCCAACTTTATTATCTTCCATACCATAGATAAATCCACCACCAAACTCTTGACCATCAATTAGTGGATATCCCATTGTATGATAAATAGTTCCAGCTTTTATATTGCCTTCAGGCACACTCCATAACTCTTTAACACCTAAAGAGTAAATTTGAGGATTAGTTGTTGCATCTAGATCAAATTTGGATATTAACTGTTTTGCTAAACTACCTCTAGTACCTTCTGCTAAAATAGTAATACCAGCTTTTACACTAGTACCTTCTTGATAGTTTTTAAGTTTAGTTCCATTGTGATCTACGCCAGTATCTATAGTTTTAACACCAATAACTTTTCCATTTTCATATAAAAGTTCATTTACTGAAAAACCAGTAAAAACATCTACTCCTCTACTTGTAGCACATGTTTCTAGGTATTTACATATTTTACCTAATGATGCAATTTGATTGCCCATATTATTCATATATGGTGGGTGAAATGGTAAAGTGGTTTCATCAGTTTCACTTAACTTTGCAGTTTGGTCAACTGTGACTTTACTGTCAAATGGAATTTCATTAAATTCATCTTGAGTTAAAAGTTCTTTAAAAGCTTGAGGTTTTATAACGGCACCAGAAAGGATGTGGGAACCTATTTGTTCACCTTTCTCTATAAGTGTTATTTTTTTATTTTCACCTTTTTCTTTTAGTTTGTCAGCTAGATGTATTGCAGTAGCTAGACCAGATGGTCCACCCCCTACAATAAGTACATCTGTTGAAATCATATTTTGGTTATCCATTAAGTACTCCTGTTTGTCAATCTTACTATATAAAATTTATATTAAGTATCTTATAAAGTATCAAAAATTAAGTTATAATTTAATTTATATCAAAAATAGTTATAAATTATATAGTTGTTTGTAACTTTTTGTATCAAAACTATTTACAATATTTATTGATGTTACTATAAACTCTTCTTAAAAGTAATTTAAGTAAAATCGCTTTATGAATAAACGAATAGTATGTCAAAGATGTAAATTTTATTATGTTACATGGGAAAAAAATAAACCTCATGGTTGTAGAGCTTATGGATTTAAGTCACAAACAATGCCATCTATCGTTGTTAGGCAAAGTAGTGGAACAAGATGTAACTTCTATGAAAAAAAATTTACATAAAAGAGAACTAAAAGCTAAAAAATTATATCATACTTACAAATAATTGTGTTATTAAAATAGGAGTGTTAAATTGTTATATGAAGAATTAAAAACAACTGTTAAAAATCTTGGGTTTTCTACAATTGAAAGTTTTGCAAATTATGTAGGTGTTACAACGCAAGATGTATTAACTTGGGAAGAGAGAGATGAAGTTCCATATACTGTTACATTGATAGTTCATCTTCTTCAAGGGGAACAAGATGTTCCTAGTGATAATCACTCTTTAGATATTCTAGTAGAAGAGTGTTTGCCACTTGCTCAACTTCTTGAAGAATCATCTAGTTTTCCACATAAACTTGAAGAGATGTTTTTGTTACAAAAAAAACTTAATGATGATACAAATGGTGTAAATTGGGAGCTTGGAGTAAATAAATTTGATAAAGAGATAAATTGGTTAAGATGTATCCATATGGAGGTGTCTGAGCTTATAGATTCTACACCATGGAAACATTGGAAAAATATCTCTGCTTCTCCTGATTTTAACAATATCCATATAGAGCTTGTAGATGTTTGGCATTTTTTAATGAGTTATATTTTACAAGAAACAAATATACCAAAAGCAGTTTCTTTAGTAAATACACATTGTATTTATGAAGCTTTAGATATGGAAGATGTAGATACTAAAATAATTGTTAAAGAGGCTGAAAAACTTTCATATATTGCATTTGCAATAGAAACAGGAAATATGCCTGCGTTTAGTGGTGTTGAGAGATTTATTGATCAATTTTTTAGATGTTGTAAACTCTCTGGGCTTAGTTTTACTTGGTTGCAAAAACTTTATATTGGTAAAAATTCTTTAAATAAATTTAGACAAGACAATGGATATAAAGAGGGTAATTATATTAAAGTTTGGGATGGTGATGAAGACAATGTTGTTATGATATCTATTTTAGAAAGTATGGATGATATATCGTTTGATAAAGTTTATAGTGAACTAGATAAAAAATACAAAACTTTAAATTTAGAGATGCCCTTAAACTAATCAACTAGTTTGTGGTATATAGTTTATAGCTAATTATTAGAAATAAGTATCTACCACCTTTTGCTAATATTATTAAAAATATAAATTTTTTAATGTTATATTTTAAAACACCTGCAATAAAAGTAATAGGGTCTCCAATTATAGGTACCCAAGAAAATAGTAAACTATATCCTCCATATTTATCAAAATATTTTTTACTTTTTAAAATATTTTTATTTTTTATAATTTTTTTATCTACTAAATACTCCTCCCCTTTTAATCCAATCCAGTAATTTACAATTGAACCAAGAGAGTTACCAAAAGTAGCAAAAAATAATAGTAAATAGATATTTAAATTTAATGTTAAATTGTATAAAAGCACTGCTTCACTTCCTAGTGGAAAAAGTGTGGCAGAGATAAATGATATAAAAAATAGATATAAATAAGTCATTTGTAATCATATCTAATCTATAATAATAAGAAATTAAATTTTAAGGTCTAAAATATGAATAAGTTTTTATTAGTTTTAATATGTAGTTTTACATTTGTATTTGGTGTAGATATAGACAATGATCTTGTTTCTGATGAAATTGATAAATGTTTAGATACGCCAGATGGTGTATTTGTAAATAAAGATGGATGTAAACAGCAAATCAAAAAAATAGTCTATTTTAACCATGGGTTATACAATATAAATAAAAAAGAGCAGAAGAATGTAAATAATATAATACTATTAGCAAAAGAGGCATTTGGATATCAACTTGTGATTGAGGGACATACTGACTCAATAGCAGATGCACAATTCAATATGCAACTATCAAAACAAAGAGCAATAGCAATTGAAAATATATTATTAACAGTAGATATAGATAAAAAAAGAATTGTTACTAAATGGTATGGTGAAACTATGCCAATTGCTTCAAATATTACAGAATATACTAGAGCTAAGAATAGAAGAGTAACTATAACTTTTAAATAATCTGCTTCAAATTGTAACACAAAATCATTAGATAAAAAATCTATTCAAATATTCAAAATTGTATTAATTATTATACGATATGATAATCTTAGTAATGTATGAGAATATATTCTATTTAAATTAATTGAATAATGAAGGGGAAAATATGTCTTTAATGAAAGCACCTGAAAATACTCCAGTATGGGTAGATACAACAAGATGTAAAGCTTGTGATATTTGTGTATCTGTATGTCCATCTGGTGTACTTTCTATGAAACAAGAACCAACATCAACTCTAGGAGCGATGATTAGTATCGAGTTTCCAGAAGCATGTATAGGTTGTAATGATTGTGAATTAACTTGTCCTGATTTTGCTATTTTTGTAGCAGATAAAAAATCAGATGGTTATAAGTTTGCAAAACTTACAGATGAAGCAAAAGCAAGACAGGCAGCAATTATGGAAAATAATTTTAGATTACCTGCGAATTACGGTAAATAAGGAGAAAATGAATGGCAACTAGAGAAATAATATCTACTGGTAATGAATTATCAGCACTAGCAGGTGTAGATGCAGGGTGTACGTTTTTTGGGGGATACCCATTAACACCATCAAGTGAAATTATGCATGAAATATCTGACCTTTTACCTAAGGTTGGTGGTACATGTATTCAGATGGAAGATGAAATAGCGGCAATTTGTGCTGTTATTGGAGCTGGTATGGCTGGTGAAAGAACTATGACTGGTACATCAGGTCCTGGTATGAGTTTAAAAGCTGAAAACTTAGGTTTAGCTCAAATGGCTGAAGTACCTTTAGTTTGTGTTAATGTTATGAGAGGTGGTCCATCAACTGGTCTTCCAACTAGAGTTTCACAAGGTGATATTAAACAATCATCTAACCCATCTCATGGTGATTATAGATCAATCACATTATGTGCTGGTAACTTAGCTGAGTGTTATACTGAAACTGTAAGAGCTTTTAATCTTGCTGATAGATTTATGCAACCAGTAATTGTACTTTTAGATGAAACTATTGGTCACATGCATGGTAAAGCGATGCTTCCTACAGTTGAAGAAGTTAAAGCTGGTATTGTTCCAAGAAAAACATTTGATGGACCTGCCCAAGAGTACTTTCCATACGAGTGTGGTCCAACAGAGCCTGCTACATTAAATCCAATGTTCCAAGGTTACAGATACCACTATACAGGTCTTCACCATGATAGAAATGGTTTCCCAACTGAAGAGATTGAAACTTGCAGAAAACTAATCCAAAGATTAGAAGATAAAGTTGTAGCTCATCAAGATGAGATTGAATTAAATGAAGAATTTATGTGTGATGATTTAACAGGTGAAGATGGTGAAGTATTAATCATCGCTTACGGTTCTGTATCTCTTGCAGCTAAAGAAGCTATTAGACATTTAAGAAAAGATGGAATTAAAGCTGGTTTATTTAGACCAATTACTTTATGGCCATCACCAGCAGCTTCAATCAAATCTTACACAGATAAGATTAAAAATGTACTTTGTGTTGAGTTAAATATCAGACAATATACTGAAGAAGTTGAAAGAGTTTCTAGTAGACTTGATATTGAAGGTCTTTACAAAGTAAATGGTAGAGCTATTTCTCCACATGAGATTGTAGCAAAAGTTAAGGAGGTATTCTAAAATGGCATTTAATTATGATAAATATTTAAGACTTGAAAAAATGCCAACACTATGGTGTTGGGGATGTGGTGATGGAGTTATTCTTAAAGCTACAATTAGAGCAATCGAAAAAATGGGTTGGTCTCAAGATGACGTTTGTGTTATCTCTGGTATTGGTTGTTCAGGAAGATTCTCTTCTTATGTTGACTTCAATACAATTCATACTACTCATGGTAGAACTGTTGCTTATGCTACAGGTGTTAAACTTGCTAACCCAGACAAGCACGTAATTTGTGTTGCTGGTGATGGTGATGCACTGGCTATCGGTGGTAACCATACAATTCACGCTTGTAGAAGAAATATTGATATTAACTTTATCGTGATAAATAACTTTATTTATGGTTTAACTAATTCTCAAACTTCTCCTACTACTCCTCAAGGTATGTGGACTGTTACTCAAAAAGCTGGAAATATTGACCCAACTTTTGATGGTTGTGAATTAGCTATTGCTTCAGGTGCTTCATGGGTAGGTAGAGAAACAATGCTTGATCCTAAGAAACTTGAAAGATTATTAATCAAAGGTTTTGAACATAGAGGTTTCTCTTTCTTTGATATTATGTCTAACTGTCATATTAACTTAGGTAGAAAAAATAAAATGGTTTCTGCTATGGATAACTTAGATTGGATTGATAGAATTACTACTCCTTTATCTAAATATGAAAAATTGTCTCCTGAAGAGCAATTAAATATGTTCCCTACTGGTGTATTAAAACATGATACAGAAGTTAGAGAATACTGTGATATGTACCAAGATATTATTGATGCACATCAAGGTAAAAGAGCTAAAATCACACAAGATGATTTTGCTAAAAAGATATAAGGAGACATTATGGCTAGAAAACTAATGAGATTTACAGGTGTTGGTGGACAAGGTGTTCTTCTTGCTGGTGAGATTTTTGCTGCTGCAAAAATTAAAGCTGGTGGTCATGGACTTAAAACAGCTACATATACATCACAAGTAAGAGGTGGACCAACAGTTGTTGATATTACTATTGATGATGATGAGATCTTTTACCCATATGCAAATGATGGTGAAATTGATTTTATGTTATCTGTTGCACAAAAGTCTTATGATTTATTTAAAGATGGTGTACAACCAGGTGGAACAATTGTAATTGAGCCAAACTTAATTACTCCTACTGAAGAAGATAGAAAAACATGGAATATTATTGAGATTGAAATCATTACACTTGCTAAAGAGGAAGTTGGTAATGTTATTACTCAATCAGTTATCGCACTAGGTGTTGCTAACTGTCTTGTAGAAGCTGTAGATAAAG
>JAYEIM010000138.1:0-13165 GCA_034660095.1 Campylobacterota bacterium
CTTATAAATACTATTTAATATTTGGTTGTTTGATGCTTTTTTATTATCATCTGTCATTACTGTACTTTGTGTAAGTTTTAGCTCTAATGCTCCTTGCAAAGTTGCTATAACTTTTCCAACTTCATGAAGTTTGAATGATTCACTATCACTACCGTTAGCAACATAATCTGTTAATAACTTAGATTGTGTTGATGTAATATTTAATTTATCCGATACTCTTTTTAAAGCATCATCTTTTGTTAAAACAGGATACTTTTCAATTTCATTTTGAATCAATGTTGTAATTGGAGATATAAACCCTGTGCTATCTTTTGGTGCAGATAATGTGTATCCGTTTGTTACGGTTTGATTATCATCTAAATCAACTGTAGCAGTTGTAACTTCTACTAAAATAGGATATTTTCCAACATCGGTTGTGGTAACACTTAAACTATAATCACCATTTACACTTAGTGTATTTGGTTCATCTGTATCACACTTACCATTTTCATTTTTATCTAAACAAACTTTTGCTTTATCAAGATAACCATCTGCTACTTTTCCACTTACTGTTGAGTTGTTTGATGTATCATCATCATTATTGGTTGTATCATCTGATGATGAACTTCCACATCCACTAAAGCTTAAAGCAGTTGCTACTGCTAGACTTAAACTTATCTTTTTAAAATTTGTCATTTTGTTCCTTTTTAACTTTAATAGTTTGATTTTAAGAGACTGTTGCCTCCTAACTATTTATTGATTAACATTTTAGTAAAATAATACTTAAATATATAAACAAACCAATAAAAATGAATATCATCATATATTTTACCTATTTATAAACTCTTAAATGTTAATATTAATATGTTTTTATAGTATAAAATAACATTATTTAAGTAAAGGTTAATATTGTGAAGCCAAAATTATTAGAACAATTAGTTGAAAAAATAAAAGTTAAACATTATAGTAAATCTACAGAACAGACATACTACTACTGGACTAAAAACTATATATTATTTCATAATAAGAAACATCCTAAAGATATGGGAAAGATTGAGATAGAGCAATTTCTTACTCATCTTGCAATTGAAAAAAATGTTGCACCATCTACTCAAAATCAAGCTTTTAATGCTTTACTGTTTTTATATAAAGAGGTATTGCAGATTGATACATCTAGTTTCCATATTCAAGCACTTCGTGCAAAAGAGAAAAGTAGAGTACCAATAGTGTTAAGTATTGAGGAGGTACAGCAGATACTTACAAATATAACAGGGATAAATAATATTATTGTTTCACTACTTTATGGTTGTGGACTTCGTATAAAAGAGGCACTTAGGCTTCGAGTTAAGGATATTGATTTTTCTTATGACAATATCTATATATATGATAGTAAAAGTGATCGTGATAGAGTAGTGCCACTACCTTTAAAACTAAAAGATAGACTAAAGCAACAAATCATAAGAGTTCAGACACTTCATACAAAAGATTTAAATGATGGATATGGTAGTGTATATTTGCCTCATGCTATATCCAAAAAATATAGTACTGCTCATAGTGATATAAAATGGCAATACCTTTTTCCAGCTGCTAAAATATCTTATGATAAAAGAGAAGATATAACAAGACGACACCATATAAATGATATAAATATAAATCGTGCCATAAAAAAATCAGTAAATTTATGTAATATACATAAAAGGGTTACAGCACATACATTTAGACATAGTTATGCAACTCACCTTCTTCAAAATGGTACGGATATAAGGTCTATACAGGAGTTATTGGGTCACAAAAGTATAGAAACTACAATGATCTACACCCATGTTGTAAAAGAGTTAAATAAAGATATTATTAAAAGCCCGTTGGATTTTTAAAATGAAATTTTATAAGAAGAGTGCAAAAGATAAAGTGAGATGCCTTTTATGTGGACATTACTGCAATATAACAAAAGATGGTGTAGGTATATGTAAAGTAAATAAAAATGTAGGTGATAAGATAGAATGCTTGGTATATGGATATCCAAATGCTATGAATATAGACCCTATAGAGAAAAAACCTTTATATCATTTTCTTTCCAATACAAAAACATTTTCAATAGGGACTGTTGGCTGTAACTTTAAATGTTCATTTTGTCAAAACTGGCAACTTTCTCAAAGCCATAATATAGATAAATCACAATATTATAGTCCACAAGATATAGTAGATTTGGCATTGTATTATAAATGTGAGTCTATATCATACACTTACAATGAACCAACTATCTTTTTCCCATATATAAAAGATATAGCAATACTAGTACATAAAGCAGGGCTTAAAAATATTATGGTGACGAATGGTTTTGAATCAAAAGAGGTATCAGGTGCAATGATTGGACTTATTGATGCTGTTAATGTAGATCTTAAATCTTTTAAAAGCGAGTACTATAAAAAGAGTCTAAGTGGGAAACTTGATGTTGTATTAGAAAATATTAAATTTTATGTAAAAAACGGAATACATACAGAGATAACAACACTTATAGTTCCTACACACAATGATAGTAAAGAGGAGATAATAAAGATGGCACAATATATAGTAAATGAATTAGGGACACAAGTTGTATGGCATTTAAGTGCATTTCATCCAGACTATAAAGAGTTAGAGTTACCAAGAACATCATTGGATACTTTAGAGATGGCAAGGTCTGTAGGGTATGAATATGGGATAGAGAATATATATTTAGGAAATGTGGGGACAAAGAGATGAAAAATGAAAGAAAATTAGCTGTATCAGGACAGTTTTATCCAGATGAGGCACAAGAGCTAGAAAAGTATGTACAACATTTTAATAGTGTATTGGAACAACATGATATAACTATAGATGAAGATATACAAATAAAAGCGATTATAGTACCACACGCAGGATATATCTATAGTGGTTTTACAGCAAATTTAGCATACAGGTATATACCTAGTGATGTAAAGAATATTATTGTTATAGGTCCTTCTCATAAGTTTGCTTTTGAAGGGGCTAGTGTAGCTATGTATGATAGTTATCCAACACCTTTTGGAGATTTAGAGATAAATCAAGAGCTTAATGGAGAACTTTTCAGTAAATATGATTTTCTAGGATTTAGTGATGAGGTTCATTGTGAACATTCTACTGAAACACAATTTCCTTTTATAAAGTATTATACAGAAGATACTAAAGTCATAGAGATAGTATATAGTGACTGTAACTTTAAAGATATAGCAAAAATCATATATGATTTGATGCAAGATAAAGACAACTTTATTGTTATTAGTACAGATTTAAGTCACTTTTATAATATAAATGAAGCAAATATCAAAGATAATATATGTTTAAATGCTATATCAAATATTGATGTTGAGGAGCTTGACAGTGGATGTGAAGCTTGTGGGAAAGTAGGGGTGAAAGCACTTTTAAGTGTAGTAAATGAACTTGATTTAGATACTAAAGTATTAGATTATAGAACTAGTGCGGATACAAGTAATGATGAAAATAGTGTTGTTGGATATGTAAGTGCTATTGTATTTAGATAAAATTATAAAACTTTCTTAAAGTAAAATTAAAGCTTATATGAAGTACAATTAATAATGATTTATAATATATTATTGGTTGATCAGGATAAATATATATCTAAAAATAGTAAATTTTTAGAGCTTTTGCAAGATAAAGAGATATTGCATGCTTCAAATAAGGAGCAACTTATATTTCAATTTATAACTCAAGAGATACATATAATCATATTAAATTTAGATGTTATTGACTTAAATGGTTTATCATCAACCTTAGAAGAACTTTCATTAAAATATCAAGATATTCCTGTTTTTATACTAGGAAAATACAATAAAGATTGTGGTGTAAATTCATTAATAATTTATGATTTTATAGATGTCGATGAAGATGAAATTTTAGCATTAAATAAAATCAAATTTTGTCAAAAACTGTATCAAAAAGAGCTTCAACATGAAAAAAATATCAAAAAACTTTTATATATAGACAATCTAACAAAATTACCAAATAGAATAAAACTTATAAAAGATATTAAAGATAAAGATATAGGGATAAAATCTTTAGCAATTATAGATATAAATTCATTTAAAGATATAAATGATTTTTTTGGACATAAGATAGGTGATAGTATACTTCAAGATGTTGCTGGTATTATAGATGATACAATTAAATTTGTAAAAGACAAGGTATTGGTATATAAATTTTCTGCTGATGTATATTGTTTATCTAATATTGACTTAGAAAAAAAAGACTTTGAAGATATAGTTACATATATTTTAGGGGCAATAGAAAGTGAAGTATTTAAACAAGAACAACATGAGATAGATATAAGAGCAAAAGCAGGTATAACTTTTTCTCCAAAAAACAATAAACTTATTACAGCTGATTTAGCACTTCAATCAGCTAAAAATCAAAATAAAGATTATGTTGTGTTTTATGACGAGTTAGATAATTTAACTCAATATGAAAACAATATGTTATGGACAAAAAAACTAAAACAAGCTTTGATTACAGATAATATTATTGTATATTTCCAACCTTTAGTAAATAACACAACATTAAAAGTTGATAAATATGAATGTTTAGTAAGAATGAGAGATGACAATAAAATAATTGCCCCATTTTTCTTTTTGGATGTATCAAAAAAAGCAAATCAATATGTAAATATTACAAAAATAGTGATAGATAAGTCATTTCAAGAATTTGAAAATTCAGAATTTGAATTTTCTATAAATATATCATATGAAGATATATCTACACCATATTTTTTATATTATGTAAAAGATAAGTTAAAAAAATATGGTGTTGCAAAGCGTGTTGTATGGGAGATACTTGAAGATGAGAGTATTAAAAACTATGATATTTTAATAAACTTTATAAATGAAGTTAAAGCTCTTGAATGTAAAATAGCAATAGATGATTTTGGTAGTGGTTATTCAAATTTTGCTCATATTTTAAAAATGAATGTTGACTACTTAAAAATAGATGCATCTTTAGTAAAAAATGTTGTTAAACACGAAGATAGTAAGAAAATAGTAAAAACTATTATAGACTTTGCAAATAGTTTAAATCTAAAAACTATAGCAGAGTATGTTGAAAATGAAGATATTTTTAAAATTACAAAAGAGTTAGGTTCAACATACTCACAAGGCTATTATTTTGCAGCACCATTGGAAAAACCAGATATTTATAATTTTAATGTTCCAAAAAGCTCTGAATCTCTTCCTCAATAGTCTCTATAGGTTTTGTAGCATCAACTATAAGTAGATCAATCTTTTTTTGCCCCATACTATTTATCATATTTATAGCTTCTATCATTCTAGTTTGAATATCAAGTAAATATTCACTTCCTCTTTTCTCTATACTATCTTGCTCTTTTTGGCTTAGTCTATATTCTAGTTCCTTTTTAGTAAGCTCTAAAATAATGATTTTATCAGGCATAGCTCCATTTAACGCCATAATATTAAGAGATATCGCAATCTCAAGCGGAGCAGTTTGAGCATAAGCAATACCACTTAAAAAACCTCTATCACTTATAATAATATCATCTGGATGTTTTTTTACAATCTCATAACTATGCTCAGCTCTATCTGCTAAGAAAAGAAACATCTCTGCTACTTTTGATTTAGCTTCACCATTTAAAACCATCTCTCTTAGTTTTAAACCTATTTTAGTGCCACCTGGCTCTTTTGTAAATATTGCTTCGGGATGTTTTTGTTTTAATATATCTAATTGAGTTGATTTTCCAGCTGTATCTATACCTTCTATTACTATATACATTGTTGTTTTACCTCTTTTTTTATTTCGTTAACTATATGTTTTGGAACTAAATGGCTATAATCACTTTTGAATCGAATAAGTTCTCTAACAATCGATGAACTTATAAATGCATTTTTAAGTGTTGGCATTAAAAAAACAGTATCTATATTTTTATCCAATGTACTATTTGCATAAGACATTTGTAGCTCATATTCAAAGTCTGTGGTAGTTCTTAATCCCCTTATAACATGATACACATCTTTACTTTTAGCAAATTCTACTAAAAGGTTACTAAATGGCTCTACTGTAACATTATCTAAATCTACAATTGCATTTTGTATAATATTTACTCTACTATTAATATTAAACATTGGTTTTTTAGAACTAGAATTTGCAACTGCAATGATAATTTCATCATAAATTTTTAAACCTCGTATCAATATATCCATATGCCCATTTGTAAAAGGATCAAATGTTCCACTATATATTGCTTTTTTTATTGACATATCTATTCTCCCCATCGTTTAAATAAATTGTGTTGTATATTAAGTAGATCAAACCATTTACCTATTATAAAGTTTTCCATCTCATCTAGTGTTTGTTGATTGCTATAGTATCCTAGTGCTGGTGGTGCTATTGAGATACCTAAGCTAGATAGTTTTGCCATATTTTCAAGCTGAATTGTATTGTATGGCATCTCTCTGGGTGCTATAATTATATCTCTTCTCTCTTTTAACATTACACCAAAAACTCTTGTAATTAGAGTGTCAGATATTCCTACGCAACATTTTGCTAGTGTATTCATGCTGCAAGGCACTATTATAAGAGCATCTGTTTGAAATGATCCAGATGATACACAAGCACCCAAATCACTATCATTTAATATTGTTATATTTGGCTTATTTGATGGAATTTTATAGTTATTATCTATCTCTAAAGATAATGTATGTTTTGCACTACTTGAGATAATTGCATAAACTTCAATGTCATTAGGTATGAGAGTTAAAAACTTAATACCTAGCTGCACTCCAGAAGCTCCAGATATAGCAACAACAATTTTTTTTGAATACATTTTTATATCCCTTTTCTTTCTATATATGTGAATTCTATCCAAAAAGCACTTTTGAACAAATTTTCTTCTAAAAATAGCCTAATAATATACAATTCTTAATATTAGTTTAAGTATATATAGTGTAACATTATGTATAAGAAATAAAATAATACTTATTAATAATGTAATGGTATTATATCTTAAACTATATAAAATGTATAAGGAAATGATTATGGAAAAAGTTGTAAGTTTTATTCGTGTAAATAAAAATAATGATGAATATACAGATGCTCAGGCAATTGGTATTGCAAAATATTTAAAAGAAAAAAATCTTAAATTGGATAAAAATATTGAAGTTGAAGTAAATATTCCAAATGAAGAATCAAATATCTCAGAAATTCTTGCCACTTGTAAAAAAGGTTGTGTAGTTGTAGTTTATAATATTAATGTATTTGGAAGAACAACTGCGTCGATTTTAAATAATATAAAATATCTACTTGAGCATGAAGTAAGAATTATGAGTGTTCAGCAAAATTTAGATTTTGTTAGTAATGATGATATGCTAACTAAAATGATTTTAGGTGTTATTAGTATGACAATTGATTTAGAAAAAGATCTTATGAGTTTAAGAACAAAAGAAGCATTAACTGCAAAAAAACTTGATGGTGTTAGTTTAGGTAAGCCAAAAGGGACAATACAAAAGTCGAAATTTGATCTACAAAGAGATAAAATTGAAGAGTTACTATCTGTTGGACTAAGTGTAAGAAAAATTGCAAAAGTTTTAGGATACAATAATCATATTGGTTTAAATAATTATGTTAAAAAAAGAAATATCAGAGAAGATGTTTTTGCAGATAGTGCAATAGCTAGTTAATTATCCACAAAAAAAATAAATTTTTATTTTTTTATTGAAAAAATGGTGTATTAAAGAATTTATTAAAGAAAAATAGGTTATAAATCCATTGAGTAGGACCAAAAAAGAAAAAATAAGTTAGGAAAATTTAATATGTCATTAATGATTACAGATGAATGTATTGCTTGTGATGCTTGTAGAGAAGAGTGTCCAAATGAGGCGATAGAAGAAGGGGATCCAATATATATAATTGACTCTGATACATGTACTGAATGTGTTGGTAGTTTTGATGAACCACAATGTATAGAGGTTTGTCCAGTTGATTGTATTATTTTAGATACAGATAATCAAGAAACAATGGAAGAGTTACAATTTAAATTTAACCAGCTGGAAAAAGAAGAGTAAAATGGCAACGATAACAACCATCATAGACATTGGTTCAAATTCAATGAGAATGGTTGTTTTTAAAAAAACAAGTAGATTTGCTTTTCATCAAATAAACGAATCCAAATCTAAAGTTAAGATATCTGAAGGATGTTATGAAAATAATGGCAATCTTCAAGATATACCTATGCAAAGAGCATTTAATGCTTTAGAATCATTCTTAAAAATTGCAAAAAACTTAAAATCAAGAAAAATACTTTGTGTTGCTACTTCTGCACTAAGAGATGCTCCAAATTCTAAACTTTTTATATCAAGAGTAAAAAAAGAGTTAAAATTGAATATTAAAGTGATTGATGGTTCAAAAGAAGCTTATTATGGTGGTGTAGCAACACTTAATCTAACAGCTTGCGATAATTTTACAACAGTTGATATTGGTGGTGGTAGTACAGAGTTTGCATTTATAAGAGATAATAATATTGTAGATACAGTATCTTTAAAAATAGGTACAGTTCGTATTAAAGAGTTGTATTTTAATAATAATGATTTTGAAGGTGCAAAAGATTATATAATATCTCAACTTGAAGCTATAAATATGAAGTTAACAACAATAGTTGGACTTGGTGGAAGTGCAAGAGCATTAAGTAGAATTATTTTGCAAAATACCAATTATCCATTAGATACACTTCATGGGTTTAAATATAAAGCTAAAGATAATTTAGAATTTTTTGATAAAATTGTAGATGCAGATTCAAATAAAGAATTAAAAAAACTAGGTGTTGAAAAAGATAGATATGATACTATTAAAACTGGTACATTTATATTTAAAACAATACTAGAGTATTTTGAAGTGAAAACTGTTATTACAAGTGGTGTTGGAGTAAGAGAGGGTGTTTATCTTACAGACTTACTAAGAACATCAAATTATAAATTTCCAGCAAACTTCAATATATCTATAAGAAGTTTACTTGATAGATTTATAGATGATAGTTCACAAAGTTCATATCTTGGAAATAATGTTCGTAAAATATTTGATTCATTAGTGCCTCTACATAAGTTGGATAAAAAATATAGTTCAATTTTAGTGATGGCATCAAAACTTCAACTTATTGGATTGTCATTAAATTTTGATAAAAATGAAGATCATGCTTTTTGGTATATTTTAAATGGTTTAAATTATGGTTTTACACATGAAGATAAAATTCTTATAGCAATACTTACAAAGTTTACAAAAAAATCTTTACCAAAGCAGAAAGATATAGAGGTATTTAAAACATTACTTCCAAGTATAGAGATAATACAATGGTTGAGTTTTATGATGACTTTAAATATTTCATTGCATGTTGAATTCAATAAAACAAAATATGAGTATAAGTTAGATGATAATATTTTAAATATTATTTCAAATCAAAATCAATACTTAGTACAAAGAGCGTTATATAAAATCAAAGCACCATTAGATATAGAATTAAATTTAGTAAAAGATTAGTGATATGAAAATTTGTATTATTAAATTATCAGCTATGGGAGATATTATCCATGCTATGGTTGCTTTGCAATTTATAAAGAAATCTAAACCAAATATTAAAATAGATTGGATAGTTGAAGATGGATTTAAAGCTGTTTTAGAAAATAATCCAGATATTGATAATATTTTACCTGTAAATTTAAAATCAATCAAAAAAAATAAAATGGAACTCTTTTCACAAATCAAACTTTTAAATAGTTATGCTAAAAATAATTATGATTTAGTTATAGATGCACAAGGTTTATTAAAGTCAGCAATAGTAGCTAAGATAATTGGTGGAAGAGTTGTTGGAAGTAAAATAATTGGTTTTGATAAAGATTCTATACGAGAAGGTATTTCTAGCTGGTTTTATGATGAGACTGTAAATATTGGTTATGAAAAAAATGTAATTGATAGAAATGTGAAATTGTTTTCAAAAGCATTAAGTATTAAAATAGAAAAAAAAGATATTTTAAATAAAAAACCATTTTTATTCTCTAAAGAATTAAATATTAAACATTTAACATTCAACATCATCTTTATAGTTGGTGCTTCTAAACCAAATAAAATATATCCAAAAGAGAAGTTTTTAGAGTTAGCTCAAAGACTAGATGAAAATATTGAAGTTGTTTGGGGAAATGATGAAGAATATGATACTGCCCTATGGCTGAGTGAACAGTCAGATTTAATTCAGGTTGCCAAAAAAGGTAATCTTGATGATTTAAAATTCAAAATTCAAAATTCAAAACTAATAATAGGTGGAGATACTGGACCTACACATATGGCTTGGGCTTTAAATATACCGTCTATTACAATATTTGGAAATACTCCAGATTATAGAAATACATATATTACAGATATAAATCAAGTTATAAAATCAGATTCATATGTTGATCCATTAAATTTAGATAAAAATGATTTTTCAATTGAAAATATAAAAGCGGCACAAGTTTATGATATGGCAAAAGAGTTATTAAAGTGATAGATTATTTAATATTCTTAATTTATAAGGTATTTAAATTTTTTATACTACTTTTACCAAATTTTTTAATCAAACTTTTTCTTGATGGATTGGCATACTTTATATATATGATCAATAAAGAGCATAAAAGATATGCGAAAGCTAATTTAGATTTAATATATAAAGATACAATTAGTGATGCAAGAAAAATTGAGATAATAAAAAATAGCTATAAAAACTTAATATATAATTTATATGAATTTATTGAAAATCCAACTTTAAATTTAGAGCAATTAGAAAAAAAAATAACTTTAGAAAATGAAAGTATAATGTTAGATGCAATTCAAGATAACAGAAAAATTATACTTGTTTCAGCTCATTATGGAAATTGGGAGTATATAACTTCATATATTTCACTTAAATATAAACCAACAACTATGGTTGGACGAAAAATGAATAATAAATATTTTAATGAAGATATGGAAAATAATAGAAATAAACATAATTCAAAAATGCTTTTAAAATCAAACAGTGCTAAAGGTTTAGTGAAGGCTCTTAAAAATGATAGAATTATAGGGTTAGCTACAGATCAGCATATAGGATTAGATAAAGGTATAGTTATAGATTTTTTAGCTCATAAAGCTGTACAAATTGATAGTACAGCAAGAATAGCAGTTAAATTTAATGCAGTTATTATACCTGTGTTTTTTATACAAAATGATTTTAGAAATTATACTATAAAGTTTTATGATAAAATAGAACCAAAAGATTTTGAAGGTGAAAACCAAATACTAAAAATCACTCAAAAAGAGGCTAATGCTATGAGTAAACAGATACTTGAAAAACCAGATTTATGGTTTTGGCAACATAGGAGATTTAAAGAGTTTTATAAGGAGATATATGAAAAATAATAAACCTAAATATAATTTATTTAAAAATACAAAATATGCATTAGATGGTTTTATACATGCTTTTAAAACAGAAAGCTCATTTAAATTAGAGTTGTTTGCTGGAGTATTTATATTTATAGCTATATATTTTATAGATATTGAATTAGTGTATAAACTTATTTTAACATCAACAGCTTTTTTAGTTTTAATTGTAGAGTTACTAAATAGTGCAATTGAAAATGTAGTTGATTTGGTAACAAAAGAGATTCATCCCTTAGCAAAGAATGCGAAAGATATAGGTGCAACAGCTGTTATGTTTAGTATATCTTTACATATTATCTGTTGGATAATTATTTTAATAAATTAAATATAAGTTTTAAGATAAAATATTATACAATCTACTTATGAGTAAACAAAACAATAATATACTTGCCTCGTTGGTTTTATCTTTACTATTTATCACATCATCTTACGCAAAAGATGAAAATGTAGAGCACTATGGTGATATAATACAAATATTAATCCCAGCAACAGGATATGCAACTACGATTTATCTTGATGATGAAGAGGGTGAAGATCAATTTTGGAATTCATTCTTATCAACATTTGGTACAACACATGTACTAAAAAGAACAGTAAAAGAGGAGAGACCAAATGATGGAAATGATCAATCATTTCCATCTGGACATACCTCTGCATCATTTCAAGGTGCAACTTTTATACATCAAAGATATGGTTTAAAATACGCAATTCCAGCTTACATAGGAGCTACCTTTGTAGGATATAGTAGAGTGTATGCTGAAAAACATTATACTCATGATGTAGTTGCAGGTGCATTAATTGGTAGTGGTTTCTCATATTATTTTACAACACCGTATAAATATAGAGATGTTAGTATAAAACCAATTGTTTATAATAGTGTAGGTTCCAAATCTAACTTATACGGTGTGCAAGTTACTTGGTAAACAGAATTAAAAGGATAAAAATATGAAAAAAATAAAATTATTAGCTGGTGCTTTATTGCTAGCAACTAGTGTACAAGCTTCAGAGTATAGCTTTGAGTTTTATAGTGGATTTGTCTATAATATGAAAGAGGATATTTTGATTAGACAAGGTGCGGCTGATGATATTGCAATCGACAATGCTAACTTAAAAACTAACCCAACGACAAATCCTTTATATTATGGTATGAGAATAACAAAATGGGATGGAGATGAATCTGCTTGGGAATTTGAACATTTACATCAAAAATTATATATAGAAAATCCTGAAAAGATTAATCCTAACCTAACACGATGGGAAATAACAGATGGATATAACTTCTTCTTTATTAATAAAGCAAAAAAGATTAATACTTTAGGTGGTTTAGTTTATAGGTATGGAGGAGGATTAGTTATTACTCATCCAGATGTTACAATTTACGAAAAAACAAACCATAAACAAGGAAATGGTGCTATTACAGCAGGTGAAGGGTATCATTTATCTGGATTTGTAGTGCAAACTTCGATTCAAAAAGAGTTTCCAATTAATAAGAAATGGTATTTTAAAACTGAATTAAGAGCGACTTATGCTCAAGCAAATGTTCCTATAGCAGATGGTGATATGAATGTAAGAAATAGAGCTTTACACTTTAACTATGGTGTTGGGTATAAATTCTAATGTCGTACTTAATGAAACATTTAATTAAATTTATCATATTTATAACTGTATCAATGCAGGCATCTGATTTTAAAATTGCTGCAAATACAATGAATGTACAAGATTGTGAGGG
>JAYEIM010000139.1:0-2663 GCA_034660095.1 Campylobacterota bacterium
ATAAAGTTCATTATTTCGTAGAAGATTTTAGAGAGGGGTTTATTATGGTTGATTTCTATGATTTGATTTTTAAATATCAAGTAGAAATCTTTTTTTGTTAGGTTTTTGTTTTTATTTATAATGTTGTTGCAAACTTTAATGGTATAGTAATAGCCTCTGTATTCTTCTCTTTTAATATTTTTTTCTTCCCTTGATATATTTTCTAAAGAGATAAGGATTTTTCTTATTTTATTTTGACAATGTGTTTTTAGTTCTTTTAATTGATAATTAGGGATTTTTTTCATTTATTTTTTCTACTAATAGTTCTGAGTGCTTCTCATCTAGTCTATTATTTTCAAATCCATTTGATAAACAGATACTTGCAATAGCATTATGTAAATCTAAAAATAATTCTCTTGTTAGTTTCTTTTGCCCTAAATCTCTTGTTGTTATTTTGTTTCCTTTTATTTTAATTTCTTAACTATATCATACTTCATAAGTGAACTGTAAAAGTATGTCAATTTGTAATTCTATTAGCAGTACTAATATCCGCTAATTTTTCTGTTTTAATTATATACGAATATCGTATAGAAATCAAGCTTTTTGTTCTTTATTTTGTAAAACTTTTGACATTTCTTTTTGTGATTTTTCATAACTCCAACTATTAATCAAAAGATATAGTTTATATCTTGCATGATTTGGATTTTTCCACTCTTGAAATGTAGTTGGAGATATATTAAACAGTTCTTTAATTTGTTTTTGTGTCATTTAGTTTTTATTCTCAAACTTTTCTAATATATCTTTAACAATTTTAATCTCTAATCCCAATTTTTCTACTGTGTCTTGAGTCAGTATTTCTTTTGGATAATTTCCCTTGACATCTGACATTGATTTCTTAATCATTTTATACAGTTCTTCATCAGTTATTTTTAATTCATTATTCACTTTTTATTCCTTTGTTGATTTCTTTCTTTTAAATTTGTATAGATATTTCAATTCCCCATAACTTCATCAAATACCCTACTTGATTGAACTACACTAATAGTACTAAATTTAAGCAGTTGTCTCAATCTACTTAAATTCTGAACTCCCAATAAATACTGTATATTTTTCTCAGGTTGAGTTAATCCAGTTACGGGGTCTTTTTCATTGTTCAATATGATAGCAAAGCTTTTTCTTAACATAGATGGGGTTTTGTCTTTGACTTTTATACCTGTAAAATCTATTAATTCCTTAGTAATATATTTAAGAGATAAGGTACTTATAGATTCACTAGTATTTTTATCATTAAAAAAGAAATATTTGCTACTTGATTTGCTTTTCTTTTCTTCGATGTATTTATTAAAGTAAACTACAAACTTTCCCTTTGGTAGCGGTATCGTTCTTTCTTCCCTTGAAGCTGTTTTGTCAATCCTTAGATACATTTCCCCATCTTCAAAGATAAAATTATCTTCTTTTAGCCTTGTCATCTCATTTGGTTCTATACCACTAAACATAAACAATCTAATTATTAAAATATTTCTACATTTAGTAAAATCATCCCTGTGGTTGTATTTTAATATCTCAGTATTTAAAAAAGATAGTTGATTCTTGTCTATCCAATCAATTAATTTGCTCTTATTTTTTTTATCTTTAGTGGCAGATATAACTCTTATTTTTTCTAAATTAAATTTATAAACACTATTATTCTCTGTAAAGTTTATAAAATCAACTATGCTGTTTCTATAGTTAGTTCTTGTTCCTAATCCTAATCCGTTATTGATACATTCTTTATTTACATAATCACTAACTAAATTGGTATCTATCTGTACTATATTATCTATCTTATTGTCAAGATATTTGTAAAAATTTTTAATAGCAATAGACGGTTGAGATATTTGGGTCAAGCCTGCTCTTGCAATCTCTTTAGTTTTATTGTGAAGTTCTGTAAAGTTTTTAATATTTGCATCAATTAGTTTTTCTTCAAACTTAACTACATCAAAATCTTTTTTAACATTTTTCTTGTTAAGTATATATAGTTTTTCTTTTAGAAATCGTTGTGCAAATTGTAAATATTCATTTTTAATATTTGACATTCATTTCCTTTTATTGTATTATTTTAAAAGAGAAACAAATCTAGCCCTAGTTTGACGATAGCTGTAACTATCTCCTACGAATCTAAATATTGTTTCATTTTGGGTTTTTATCTAGCCTGTATCTTTTATTTCAATATCTGATACAAGGTTACAGCGATGGAAATCATTGATACTACAATTCCTGTTACTTCTAACATTTTGCTTATTCCTTATTCTAGTACCACATTACCCTACTAAGTCATACGTGAACTTAGACTATTTGTGAATACCGCAAGCCAAAACCAAAATAAGGACTGAATAAAAAAGAACCCTGATTATGTTACAGTCAAATCATGAAAATATTATAGCAAAGTTTAATTAGAAATGCTAGTATTTTTGGTATTATTTATACAAATTTGATAATTAGTTGGTATACTCCATTAATGATTAGTCTGGCAATATTTTGTGATTATTTTGTTTTATATACACTTTTGTTGGTTTTGATTTATATAGTCTTAATTAGAATTTAATTTTTGCACACTTAGTCTTGTTTGAAATTTAATACAAGGTTTCAATATGAGTGTAGAAAAAGATGGTGAGATTGATTACAATTGCACCGTAAACATAAAT
>JAYEIM010000140.1:0-2660 GCA_034660095.1 Campylobacterota bacterium
TATAAACTAAATTTAAGTTTATTGTACTATAATTCCGTACTTTTTAAATGGAGCCATAGCAAAGTGGCTAATGCATTGGATTGCAAATCCTTGATCCTCGGTTCGACTCCGAGTGGCTCCTCCATTCAAAAGCCCATAACTAAAGGGTTTTAATCTTAAATATTTCACAAAATCATTACTTTTTAATATAAAATAGTCCAAATTATGGCCTTTTTTCTAGTGGAAACATTTTTGTCTTATTAATGGAAACAAATTTGGTAACATTTTTGATAACAAATAGGAAAATTAAGGTGAAATATATTTCTAAGAATCATTTAAATTATTATTTTTTTGTAAGAAGAATTACAAGCATAAATAAAATATATAAATTTTCTTTCAAGACAAAAAACAGTAAGATAGCAAAGAAAATAAGAACTTTGTTTTTAAAGCATACAGAATACATATTTAGGAGTTCTATAATTATGGATAGAAGTAAATTAAGTGAATTATTAGACAAGTATAAGGATTTAGCTTTAGTTGAATACTCAACACTAGAAGCTAAAAGACACAAAGCATTAGCAAAAAATGGTTTTGATGGTGGGCATCCAGATATAATAAAAGATAGTCTTAAATTCTATCAAGACTTTACTTTCTCAACACAGAAAGACAAGATAGTTAATGTAGGTAGGCAAATATTAAAAAGAACTACAAATGACTTACAGGAGTTTTTTAAGACTGCTAAAACTCAAGAAGAAATTAATTATTTTATGACAAAATTAGTCAAAGCTGAATCTATGGTTTTATTAAAAGATTTTAATAGAACAGAGCTAAGGTTTAACCCTGAATTAATGCATACAATACAAACTGAACAAAATAATTCTACTAATATTTCATATGATAATAGTAATGATATATATAAAACTAAAACAAAGTTTAAAATTATAGAAGAGAAAACAACAGCATTAAAGAAAAAACACAAAAAAATTAAAGATTATGATAGTAAATATAAACAAATTTTTGAAGTAATCTTAAATTCTAATGATAAAGAATATTTAGCTGATTATACATTTAATGATTTTGTTAGAATCTTTCAAATTATAACAGAAATCCCAAATGGTAATAAAATTAGAAGTATTGTTTTAAAATATGGAACTGATTATGATAAAATTCTTTCAGAGACAAAAGAAGAAAATTATGACTTACAATCATATTCAACAGTTAAAAGAAAAGTTGGAGCAATGAAAACTTTTTTTGACTGGTGTGTTATAAAAAAGCATATAAAAGAAAATTTTATGTTAGATAATGATATTTTTGGAAATGATATAGTAGCTACATTAACACTTGATACTAAAGATAGAACAATATTTACAGCATATCAATTAAACAAAATGCTCTTAGAGAGTGATATATTTAAAATTAAAGACATATATCATAATAAACCAAGTATGTTTTTACTTCCACTTATAGCATTATTTACAGGTGTAAGATTAAATGAAATTGCTGGTATTACAAAAGCTGAGATAAGAGAAGAAAATGGGATTTATTTTTTTGAAATTAAAGATAATGAATATAGAGGATTAAAAAATAAAGTAAGTACGAGGAAAATTCCTATTCACTCTTTTTTAATAGAAGAGTTAAGAATTTTAGATTTTGTTAAAAGTGTAAAAAATAATAATGACCTACTATTTCAAGACTTATCAAATAGAGAACACCCAACCAATGGGTATGGAGCAGCAGTTAGTAAAGTGTTTAATACAGTTAAAACTCAATTTATTTCAGAAGAAGATTTAAAAATAAATTTAATTGATTTTCATAGTTTAAGAGCTACCAATTTAACAAGGTTATCAAGAGGTAGAGTGGAAGAAGCTTTAATTAATGGATTAGCAGGTCATAGGCAAAAAACTATGTCTTACTCTACTTATATAGCTTGTGAAATTCCAAGATTAAAAGAAGAAGTTGAAAAACTATATATTGAAGATATTATTGATAACTTAAAAATAGTAGCTAAAAGAATTAGAGATTTAAAATTATATTAGGGCTATTATTTCTTAACTCAATATCTAAAATATAGATATTAAAATATAACTCTACTTGATATATAGTATTATAAAAAGTCTGCTTAGATTCTATAATAATTATAGTTTGTTTTTTACTATTAAAAATACTATTTAGAATTAAATATAAGTTATATTTTTCAGTTTGTTTACTAAGTAAATAAGCCTTAACTTCATTTAGTCCTATATAATTCTTAGGTTTAGATTTTAAGAGAATTATTAAGATTCTTTTATATTCATTTAGAGTTATTTTAATGTTATTATCTATTTTAATATATCTACTTCTTTTAACTGCTTTACTAATTGTCATACTCTTTTGAAATAACCAACCAAAATAAACTTTGTAATCATTTTTGATTGTTTTTAAAAGATAGTTATAATTATCTTTTGTTTGTTTCTTTATGCTTGTATGTTTATAGTCTATTTTTGATAATATGCTCTTAATAGCACTATAAACACCTCTAATATTGTCAATAACTATTTTGATATGTAAATGTTGCTCTCCATTGCTTTTAGGCTCTATGATACTAAAATAATCAAATTCAAGACCTTTAAATTTTTTAAGATTTTTTAAATTATTCATAGCTTTTAAAAACTTTTCTAATCTTTGTTTATGTTGATTAGTGC
>JAYEIM010000141.1:0-2659 GCA_034660095.1 Campylobacterota bacterium
AGATTGAAAACATAATAAACTGGGCAATTAAAAACAATATCCCAGAACCAGATTTAGATGAAATAGCTTATATATAGTAATAGAAACACTAAAAAAAGATAGTAGTTTTATAGATGGTTTTAAATATTGCAATAATTTTTTAAATAAGGTTGTTTAGACCCCCAAATTTTTCATTAAATCCGTATTTTAAATATTATAACGATAATGTATTATACGAAGGTTTAAAAGATTGCTAGAGTTAAAGAATTGAAAATTTTACAAAAGAAAGAATGGGGAAAATTGAAAGAAATAGGGAGCGAATTTTTTCTGCATTAAAAATAACATTTAGTGGGCAACCAGACAATATATTACTTCCAATCAGAAGTATTATTGATAAAAACGAAAATTTTCCATTAGATCAAATAATTGAATATTTTAATGGACATACTAAGACACTAGTGTCCAAGTGTGATCGATTTTTGCAGTTTGTTTTTGTGGGGACATTGTAATCCTAAAAAGTAATACGAGGAAATAGTATGAATGTAGAATATTTAACTAGAAAACAAGAGATATTTAATTCAATTAAGTTATAATAATACAGGTTATCATAACAAAGGTTTTTATAATGAAATTTTACAATAGAGAAAAAGAGTTAGCTATTTTATCAAAAGCTGACAAACTAAAAGATAAAAAGTCTATTATGACTATGATTATAGGAAGAAGGCGTGTTGGTAAAACAACACTTGCTTTACAAAAATATTCACAAGATCCAGTGTTGTATTTTTTTATATCAAAAAAAAGTGAAAATCTACTTTGTGAAGAGTTTATCGAGGAGATAAGCAATAAACTTGAAGTAAAAGTTTTTGGAAAACTAAATAAGTTTGAGGAGCTTTTTGAATACATACTAGAGTTAGCGAAAACCAAAAAGTTCACTTTAATCATAGATGAGTTTCAAGAGTTTTTTAAAATAAACTCTTCAGTTTATTCATCTATGCAAAAATATTGGGATTTAGCTAAAGATAGTACAAATCTTCATCTTATTACTTGTGGTTCTGTTTATTCATTGATGAAAAGAATATATGAAGATAACAGCGAACCACTTTTTGGGAGATTTGATTTTAAAATTGATCTAAAACCACTAAAGGTATCAGTATTAAAAGAGATTTTAGAAGATAATAACTCATATAATAAAGAAAATCTACTAGACTTTTATCTGCTTACAGGTGGTGTAGCAAAATATATAGAGCTGTTTACTCTTTATGAAAGTTTTGATTTAAAATCAATGATAGATACTATAGTAGAGCCAAATTCACTATTTTTAGATGAAGGGAAAAATAGACTTATAGAAGAGTTTGGTAAAGAGTATGGGACATATTTTTCTATATTGTCACTTATTACTAATTCTAAAACTTCTAAAAGTGCTATAGAGTCTATACTTGAAAAAAATATTTCAGGTCATTTAGCAAGATTGGAGCATGATTATAATATTATAAAATCAGTGAAGCCAATAGGTGCAAAAGTCAATTCAAAAGTACAAAAATATGAGATAATAGATAACTTTCTAGCTTTTTGGTTTAGATTTATTTTCAAATACCAATCTCTCATAGAAGCTGAAAATTTTGATAGACTCAAAGATATTATATATAGAGATATAACTACTTTTAAGGGGAAGTTTTTAGAAAAATTATTTGTAGAAAAAATTAAAGAGAAGCAAATATATACAACTATTGGCTCTTATTGGGAAAGAAACAATCAAAATGAGATAGATATAGTTGCTATTGATGATATAGAAAAAAAGCTTTTAATATGTGAAGTAAAACTTCAAGAAGAAAGATTGAATTATAATGAATTGGTACTAAAATCACAAAAACTCATTCAAAAATATAAAGGCTATAGTGTAGAGTATAGATTGTTGTCATTGAATGATGTTGATTCGAGTTTTAAAGGAGAGATAGAAGCTAAAAATAATCAATAAATTTCCCCGACCCTTGGGTAGGTCGGAGTCTTATAATAGAAATAGTTAACTAAAGCATTGACTAGATTTCGTATTTTAGGTATTATAACGAAATATATATAGATTAAAGGCTTAAAATGATTGGTAGAGTTAAAGAATTAGAAATCTTATCAGGTACATGTGAAGAAAATGAAAGTAATCTAATAGCTGTATATGGACGAAGAAGGATAGGGAAAACATATCTTATAAATCATATGTTTAGTGAGCATAAAAAGAATTGTTTGTTTTTTAGGTTTACAGGTTCGTATATGCTAGATAGCTATATGCAATTGGAAAATTTTGTTGAAGCTATTTATGACTGGTTCAAAATTGAGCCTACAAAAGATATAACAAATTGGATGAGTGGATTTAATCTTTTAAAAAAAGCAATTACATCTACCCAAACACAAAATCAAAAAGTGGTGATATTTTTAGATGAGATACCTTGGATAGATAAAAAAAACAGTAGTGGGTTTGTAGGAGCGTTAGGGTATTTTTGGAATGAATTTGCACTAAACAATAAAAATATAGTGATGATACTTTGTGGTTCAAACTCATCTTGGATAAAAAATAAAATATTTGAAGATAGCAGTGGACCACTATATCAAAGACTTGATATAAAGATACATCTTAAACCTTTTGATTTAAAAGAGACAAAAGAGTATCTACAAAAAGAAAAAAGTTTTC
>JAYEIM010000142.1:0-2648 GCA_034660095.1 Campylobacterota bacterium
CAATAAGATCATCGTCTTCATAAATAAAATCCAATGGAATATTTTCCGGCTCAACTTGCAATCTTTTTAATCGCGGAATTTTAACAGTTATAATATCATCTTTCTTAATTTTTGTTGAAAATTTTTAAAATATGATGAGGTTTTATTTAGTTTTAATGATCAAGAGTATGTGGGAAACTTTATTGAAACAATAAATAATGAAATTAAACTAAATGTAAAGATAAATGATGATATATTTCAATTAATTACAATAACAAGTGAGGATAAAAAATGAATAAAATTTTAAGTGGATTGATACTAATAAGTTCAATTGGTTTTGCAACAGAGTATTTTGCAAAAATAGAACCGATAAGTACATATAATGTAAAATCAAGTGTGAGTGGTAAAGTTATTTATGTAAATGCAAGTTTAGAGTCTAAACAGATAAAAAATGCAACAATTGTAAAAATAGATGATAATGTAAATAAAATAGATTTGATTCAAACACAATTAAAATTAAATAACTTAGAAGAGATTTTAAGATTAGAGAAAAGTACACTGGAGAGTTTTAAAAAAGTATCTTCAAAATCAAGATTTGATAAAGATAATCAAAAAATAAAAATATTAAATATATCATCATCTATAAGTGATTTAAAAACAAAATTAAAAACACTTGAAGATACAATTTCAAAAAAGAGTTTAAAAGAAAAAAATAGCTATATTTATAATATATCAGTAGAAAAAGATGACTATGTAAATCCAGGTACTTTACTTTATACAGCAATGGATTTAAGTAAAGGTAAAGTTGAAGTTTTTATACCTATAAGTGATGCAAAAACAATCTCAAGTAAAACTATATATATTGATGGTAAAAAAACAGATTTAGAAATATCAAAACTATACAATGTAGCAGATGTTAAGCATATTTCATCATATAAATGTGAGATAAATATTCCAGATCCAAAACAATTTTCTACATTAGTAAAAGTTGAATTCAAGTAATATTATAAGTATTATTTTTGACATATAGGGATCTTTTTAGAACACATAAAATAATAAGACAACTTTCAGCTGTTCAATTTATAGCATATTTTGGTGCATGGTTTTCAAATGTAGCAATATACTCTATGCTTATAGAGTTTGGTGCTAGTGCTTTTTTAATAGCTTCTATTACTGCTATGCATCTTATCCCTGGTGTTGTATTATCCCCATTTAGTGGATCTATTGTAGATAGGCTTCCTGTAAAAAAACTTATGCTTATTCTTTTAAGCGTTGAATTAACTATGACACTCTCTTTTATGTTTATCAACTCTTTGGATGATGTATGGATGTTGTTTATATTTTTGTTTATTAGAATGGGGAGTGCATCAATGTTTTTTACAACAGAGATGACACTACTGCCAAAACTTTTAAGCGGTGCAGCTCTGGTAAAAGCAAATGAGATACACTCAATTATCTGGTCTTTTACATTTACAGCAGGTATGGCACTTGGTGGAATTGTGGTAAATATGTTTGGCGTAAAAATATCATTTTTAATAGATGGTATGTTTTTCTTAATAGCTATTGTAATTTTGACACAAATACACTTTAGTATCGAAGTAAATAAAATAGAGGAAAATATTTTGAACTCTATAAAAGAGGGGATAGCGTATCTAAAACGAAATAAATACCTATTTCACTATATGTTTTTACACGCTGCTGTAGGATTTACAGCTTTTGATACACTTGTAACTTTACTTGCAGATTATAAATATAAGTATATTCTTGCTGTTCCCCTTGCAATTGGACTCACAAATGCAATAAGAGCGTTGGCACTTATGGTTGGACCATTACTTATAAGTAACTGGATAACAAAACAAAGAATTTTTTATCTATTTCTCTTACAAGGTATATCAATAATTTTGTGGGCATTTATGCAAAATAATTTTTATCTTGGATTATTTGGTATGTTTTTAACAGGACTTGCAACTACAACAATTTGGTCATATACATATGCAATGTTGCAAAATGAGGTTGAACAAAAGTATTTGGGTAGAGTGTTAGCATACAATGAGATGTTTTTTATGATGGTAAATGTTACTACAACATTATTTATAGGTTTAATGGCATCTTTAGTGGGACTTGATATAATTGCAATAATATTGGGGATGGCATTTATTGTTGTCGCTTATTATTATAAAAGAGTATTTTTAAAGGGATCAGTTTTATGAGTTTAGAAAAAGAGTTTGAAGAAAATATTGAATTAAGAGTTTTACTACTAGGACTATTTAAAAAAGAGGAAGATGAAACATTTAATGATATTTTGGGTGTGATGGAAGGCTCAAGAGTATTTGCAAAAAAAATAGGTAAAAAATATCTAAAAAATTTAAAAGAGTTAAATTATATATCTGATGATGGATTTACTATGATTGGTATAACAAAAGCTAAAGAGGTGGAGATGGAGTTTAAGATTTAAAGTTTCATTTTAAACTTATTTGTATCATATATTTGGTACAATTCGCTTCTAAAAGTGCAGATGTGGTGGAATGGTAGACACGCGGGCTTGAGGGGCTCGTGCTTAACGGCGTGTGAGTTCAAATCTCATCATCTGCACCATTTTATGATATATCATATAATATTATTAACCCACTTATAAAATGGTATGAGATTAATAGTAATGTTATCGTGCA
>JAYEIM010000143.1:0-2646 GCA_034660095.1 Campylobacterota bacterium
TTAGAACTTTTGAAATAGTTGAAGATACAAAACAAAAAATATATCAAAAATCTTTAGAAGATATGACACAAGATGATTTATTGGCTTTTACTAAAAATACAGTTGAATCAAGTGAAGATATACTTTACAACCTACTTGTAGCAGATAGTTTACCGCTTAGCGCAAAGATAGAAGAACTTATAAAAGATAAACTATATTTAGCTTTAAATGTTGCTTTTGTATTAGGTGATGTAGCTATGAATGACTTAGTAGAAGAATTAAAAAACAAAAAAGAGTTAGAATATATCACAATCTATTCACCAAATATAAGTGATGATAAATTTACATTAGAACTTGAAAGTGCTGTAAGTAGTATAGGTATCAAAACTGATAAAATTAAATTTAGAGGATAATATGAGTGATATAGTAAAAAATGACACTCTTTTTAATGATGTTAAAAGTTTAATTGAACAAACAAAAAACAGTGTAGCTGTTCAAGTTAATGGTACATTGACTTTAATGTATTGGAATATTGGATTTAAAATAAATCAAAACATTGTAAAAAACAATAGAGCAGAATATGGAAAAGAGATTGTGAACTCAGTGAGTACACAATTGGTAAAAGAGTTTGGAAATAGTTTTTCAAAAAGAAATCTTTTTCATATGATCAAATTCTATAAAGTTTTCAATGATGAAAAGATTGTGCACGCACTGAGTACACAATTGACATGGACACATATAAGAAGTTTAATTAGTATAGAAGATGAGTTAAAAAGAACATTTTATATAGAGATGACTAAGCTTGATAAATGGAGTACAAGAACTTTAAATGACAGAATAGATTCACAGTTATATGAAAGAACAATAATATCAAAAAAGCCAGATGAGCTTATCTCTTATGAACTTGATAAAATAAAAGAAGGGGAAGTAACTCCAAATATAATTTTAAAAGACCCGTATATTTTGGACTTTTTGGAACTCAATGATAGATATTTAGAAAAAGACTTAGAAGATGCTATTTTAAGAGAAATGGAACAGTTTATCTTAGAATTAGGAATAGGATTTAGTTTTGTAGCTCGTCAAAAAGTTATACAAATAGATAATGATGACTTTAAAATAGATTTACTTTTTTATAATAGAAAGTTAAAAAGATTAATTGTAATTGAACTTAAGTTAGGAAAGTTTAAGGCTTCTTATAAAGGTCAAATGGAATTATATCTTAAATGGTTAGATAAATATGAGAAAGAAGATGGAGAAAATTCTCCAATAGGGATAATACTTTGTGGTGACAAAAAAAATGAACAAATAGAACTTTTAGAGTTAGAAAAAAGTAATATTCATGTAGCCCAATACCTTACTGTATTGCCATCAAAAGATAAACTTGAAGCGAAACTTCATCAAGCAATTATAAATGCAAAAGAGAGATACAATGTTAAAGATTAAATTTGACAGACTAGATTATCAAGAGAAAGCAGTAAGTAGTATAAGTGATGTCTTTAAAAATATAAGATTTATACCAAATGAAAATCGTAAAAGTAACCCATCTTTTGATTTACAACGATCAAAAAGTATTTTAGTTAAAAATATTGAAAATATAAGAGAATTAAACAAAGTAGATATAGGAGATATATCTATAAAAAATGAATTGGTTATAGATACCTTGATGGAAACTGGAACAGGTAAAACATTTACTTTTTTAGAATCTATTTATAAACTTAATCGTGATTATGGATTATCAAAATTTATCATTCTTGTACCATCAAATCCTATACTACAAGGTACGATTAAAAATATAAAAATTACTAAAGAATTTTTTGTAAAAGAGTATGGTAAAAATATATCTACTTTTAACTATAGTGAAAAAACAGTTCAAAACTATATAAATGCAAGTGATATGAATATATCAGTTCTTGTATCCACTTATCAGTCTTTTAATAGTGCATCAAATAAGATAAATAAAAAAGGTATAGAAAACAGTTTAATAGGTAATTCAAAAAGTTATATGGAAGCTATTGCATATCTTAAACCTGTTATCATAATAGATGAGCCACATAGATTTGAAGGTAAGCAAACAGCTAAATATCTAAAAGAATTTAATCCACTTTTTACACTTAGATTTGGAGCTACTTATAAAAATGATGAGTACAAAAATCTTATTTATACCCTTGATAGTGTAGATGCTTTTTCGAAAAAGTTGGTTAAAGCTATCACAGTTGATACAGTAGGAAATGAAAATGTTGATAATCATACAATATCTTATGTCAGCGTAAAAGGTGCAAATCAAAAAGAGTATCTAGCAACTATAGAGTACAAAGATATAAATTCTAAATCTAAAAAAGTAGAACTTAAAAAAGGGGATAATCTTGGAGCTAAATCAGAGATTGAGTATCTAAATGGCTATATAGTAGATAAGATTACTAAAAGTGAAGTGGTGTTTTTAAATGGTATATCTTTGCAAATAGGAGAAAGTGAAAGTTATGGTGTGCTACTGACGGCTATGCAACAAGAGATAGTTAATACAGCTATTGTCAATCATTTTGAAAGAGAAGAAGAACTTTTTAAGATGGATATAAAATCACTTTGTCTATTTTTTATAGATAGAGTTGATAAATATTTACTTGATGATGGAAGTGGTGGAGAGTTAGCAAAGCTTTTTGAAAAACTATA
>JAYEIM010000144.1:0-2644 GCA_034660095.1 Campylobacterota bacterium
TATCAATTGGACAGTATCATCTAAATTATTCAACAATTTAGCACTTTTACTATCTGTAATAATATATTTTATTTCTATATTTTTGATAATTGCTTCGATTCTTGAAAATGGATTTTTAGTATCAAGAGGCACATAAAAATCACCGTTGTAGAGTACACCCAAAAAGGACTTGACTGCTTCTATTGATTTTGGTAAAAATACTCCAATAGGTAAATTTCTACATATCTTTTTTGATTGTAAATCTGAAGCAATACATTTTGCTTCATTTTGTAAATCTAAAAAACTTATCGTATTTTTTTCATCTATTATCGCTGTTTTATTAGGAAATCTGTTAACTGTATTTTCTAAATATTCTAAAACATTTTTTTGCATTTTAACCTCTTTTAAAAACATATTTTTGGAAAACTTTTTTTACTATAAAAAATGGAACTCTCCAAATAGTTTTCCATCTACTCACTCTACATCTATAACAATTAGGATTATCACATATTAAAATATTAGGATTGTTTTTTATAATTTTCATATCAATATCATAAGCATCTTTTGCATTTATGGATAATGAATAAGTATTGTTAATATATCCTGCTAAAAGTTTTTCCTCTTTTATATAATATTGATATAGTCTTCCAAAAGTAGAACTACAACCACCTGGATCTTTTCTATAAAATATTTTACCATTTTTCAGTTTTACTTTAAGTAAAAATCTATCCCAGTATTGTTTGTATAATTGTAAATCTTCTTCAACTTTATGAGTTACAAATCCTGGAAAATTACTCATACCTATAAGTAAAACTTTTGCATCAAGTTCAATAATCTGTTTTATAAAACTATATGCTCCACTATTTTCATTATGATTTTTTGTGATATATTCTGCATTTTTACCAATAACCACTATAGAATTTGATGGATGCATACTTCTTGTTGCTTTTAGATGTTTTAACATGATATTTGAAAAGGCTCCAGTATTGGCTTTTTGTGTACCATCAAAATAAGGAATATTTTCATTATTAAAAATACTTCGTCCTGCACCTGTATAAGCTAAAGCAACCAATGTCCCATCTTCTCCTAAGTAATCTAAAAATAAATTCAAATAATCCATTCGTTTGAAGCCTTGAATTATACCAAGCTTTTCAAGATTACAATTTATAAAAAGGGTGTCACTTTTTTTTATGTTTAACCCTTGCATCTGTTTAAAGAAACTTTCTTTGTTAAAATTATTTTCTATCAAAAGTTTTACTCCCGTATCTAGCATATCTATAGTTTATGTAAAATGATATTAAATACATTAAACTAAATCCAAATGAAAAATAAATTATTGTACTTTTAGCATCACTACTAATTAAATAACCAACAACTGCAACTGCTAAAAAACCTAATTGCCACCAAAAGTCAACTATAGTCTTATTTGCAAATAGTGCAACAGAGCTTATTGGCATTGTAATAAACTTTATAAAAAACATTGGTGTAAGTATTTGAGCATATTCACCTGCTACTCTCCAGTTTTCTCCAAAAACAAAAGAGAATAAATCTACTGCTACAAAATAAAAAATAAAAAAAGGGATAAAAGATATTAAAAAAAGTTTTTTAAAAACAGAAGAGAAAGCATCTATACAATTTCCATTTTGGATATAATCATTACTAGCTTTTTGTCTAAAAACTTCAGAAAAGGAGTTTCCTATTACATTTAAAGGTATTCCAAAAACCTTCTGCACAAAAGAATAAAAACCTGAAAAAGCTAATCCAAAATTTGATGTAAGAATTATAATAGGCATATTTGCACTTAAGTTATTTGTCATATTAGAAATCAACATATGTTTCGGAAAATTTATATATCTTTTCATTAATAAAATATACCTTATTAGTCTATATTTATTAATTGATGAAAATTTATGATTTTTAAAAAGTAATATAGCAACAACAAATTGTGAAATAATTTGAGCTACAACCAATCCATGTAATAATAAACTTTGAAGACCTAAAACAACTGATATAATAGCATTTGTAGAACTATGTATTATTCTATTTATGCTCAATATTTTAAATTTAGACATCCTTACATACAGATGATTCATTGATTGGTAAAAAGCAGTTATTAAAACGGCAAAAGGTAATATATAAAGCCATAATATATTATGCTGGAAGTTAAATTGCTCTATAATAATATTACCGAATAATACTACAATTATCAATAAAATTACACTAAATATAGTAGCTAAAAGCAAAGACACTTCTAGCATTTCTTTTGCAACACCATTTTGATTTGGTAAATATATAGACATTTCATATTTACCTGTTGCTATGTTTGCTAAAAAAGTTATTACGAATAAGTAAATTGCTAAAAAACCAAAATCTTCAGGTGTATATATTCTAGTAAGAATAGGACTAATTGCAATTGGTATAGCTTGAGCTATAGTTGTACCTGTCATAAGAGTAAGGACATTACGACTAAATTCTGATTTTGGTTTGAGTTTATTTAGCATTTAGTTCTCTATCTTCTTAATACTTACATCTACTAAAAGTATTTTCATCTGTTTTATTGCTATTTCATTTAATTTTTCTATTCTTTGCTCTGAAATTAGATTTTCAATCCACTTGCCAGGACTCAATACAAAAGATGCTAATCCTGCTGACATTTTAAAGTGGT
>JAYEIM010000145.1:0-13022 GCA_034660095.1 Campylobacterota bacterium
TTTTTGATTTTGTATGTAAGAGAAAACTTTAAAATTAATTTATAATCTATGCTCTTCTAAAGTTTCATATTTATAAAATTTAAAATTTTTATATAGATTTATATTATTGGTTAAAGCCCAAGCTAATACTCCAAAAATCCAATATATTAACCATTGGGATATCATACCAATAAAACCATCTTCATAATAAAAATCTATTGCTTGAAATATTACAAAAAATATTAGAGTAGATTTTAATGGTACATTATCTGTATTTGGGATATAAGATATAAGTTGTAAATTTTTTAGCTTTATTTTAAAATATAAAAGTGAAATAGATAAAATTAAAATTATCCCTATAAATATATATTGATCTTTAATGATTTCTAATATAACCGTTGGAGTTAAAAATATATAGTAAACAATTGATATAGATATTAGAGTTAAAATAAGTAAATTTTTTATGTTTAGTGTGTAGTTTTGCATATTCTAACTTATTCCTTAATCTGCTTCATAGCTTTTTTCCTATTTGTAAGTGAGTTTTTTATCCTTTTTACTGCAAATATTATATCTTCATTTATCTCATTTTTCATAGAGATTTTTTCTGCTTTTTTATATAAAGAATAAGCAGTATCAAGATATCCTAAAGCCTCATTTGTAACCCCAAAGTTATATAAAGCAGTTGAACTTTGTGATTTTGTTGAGACTACTAACTCTTTGAGTAATTGATTTGCTTTCTCCATATGATTGAGTTCTATTAATTTTAAAGAGTTTTCTAAAAGCTTTTCCTCTTCATCTGTATAATCAATATCTTCATTTTCTATGAGTGTTACTCTAAAATATTGATATGATGGTGTAATTTTAGATACAAAATCATCAGCTATACTCTTGGAGATATCACTATATATGTTTTGTTTATTTGGAACTCTACTGTTTTTATCTTCACAATTTTTTATAACACTTTGTTTTGTAAAGTTTTCAGAGTAAATTATATCTGCATTTGAAACTCTATTTATAGATATAAAGGCATCTATACTAAAACTATGATTTGTACAGTTTACATTGTATTTTTGATACTTATCGCAATATTTCTTACCACTTTTTGTTGTTTTATATTTTATACATTTATCATAATTTGTTCTTTGCTCTGTAAAGTGATTTTTAGTATAATTTTTAGAGTTTACTTTTCCAGTAATTAATGACTTGACTTCTGCTATATCAAAAGTTTTATCAGATGAGATATAAACTAACCCAGAGTCTTGAAGTTTCTGCTCTTTTAAAATAGAATCAAGATTGTCTCTATTTACAATTTTAAAATATTTTTCATCATTAAAATATATTTTATCCATATTTGATTTTATATTTGAAGATAATGATACTGTATCATTTTTAAAATCTTTTATAGCAACTTCTTTTGTATCTTTATCACTTATTTGTGATGGTTTTATAGCTTTTATTGTTGTTTTTTGTGAGCATGCTGTAAAATATATAGTTATTGATAGAAGTATCGTTAATTTTAATAGTTTCATTTTATCCCTTAATGATGGCAGAGAAGAAGGGATTTGAACCCTCGTTGGTTTTAACACCAAACTTCGCTTCCAACGAAGCACCTTCGGCCACTCAGACACTTCTCTACAAAAATTAATTATTAATATCTGTTTTGTAATATCAATAAAAATCGATTATATCCAAACTCTTTTAAAGTCAAATGAAGTAGAATAAATCCACTTAAACTACTAGCAAGTGCTAAGCCAACTATCCCATAAGGTAGTATTAAAACTAAAGAAAAAATAATATTCCATCCTAGAGATTTCATAGTTATTTTTGCAGCTACTCCTTGCTTTTCATGTGAGTATAGCCAAAGTGAAAATATCTTTGCTATACCAAAAGGGAGTAGTCCAATTAAATACATAGTTAGTACTAGTGCTGTTTGTGTTGTATCATCACTAGAAAATGCACCCCTTTGAAATAAAAGTGATACTATAAATGAATCAAAAACGATACCTATAAGTGTGGCAGTTCCCAAAAGTCCAAATAAAACAAAAAATGCTTTTTGTAGATACTTTAAAGCTTTTTGTTCATCTTTGTTTTTAATAGCTTTAGCAATAGTAGGAAAAAGTGCTACTGATGTTGCTATTGCAAAAAGAGCAAGGGGGAGTTGAAAAACTCTATTTGCATAATATAAGTAACTAATACTTCCAGAGATTAAAAATGAAGCAAGCCAAGTGTCTAAAAAAGCAGCTATATGTGCTGAACTACTTCCAAATACAGCAGGATAAAATTGTTTATAAAATTTTGATTGTTTAAAATTTCTTTTTTTCTTTTTTATATTAGTAGTAAAAAATTTGATATGTAGCTTTTTTATTGCAATTAGATGAACAACAACTTGTAAAATACCACCAACTACAACACCCCAACTCATATAAAGTACAATATCATATTTTTCCATATTCATACTTATTAAAAGTGAACCAATAAGTGCTATATTTAATAAGGCAGTACTAAAAGCTGTAGTTGCAAAATGATGTTTATATTGAAGAAGTGCAGCTAAAAATGTAACTACAAATATCAAAGGTAAGTAGTAAAAACATATAGCAACCAGCGGTGCTGCTAAATCTATGGTAGATTGGTCAAATCCAACTGCAATAACTTTTGTAATAAGTGCTGCAAATAATGTTACAATTAGACTTAGAATTACAATAAAAGATAAAAACTGTAAAAATATAACAGAACTAAAACTTACTTTATGATTTGATTTTGCATAAGCTGGTATAAATACTTGAGTAAATGCACCCTCTGCAAATATTCGTCTAAAAAGATTTGGAAGTTTAAAGGCTACAAAAAATATATCACTATATATATTTGCCCCTAGAATAGAAGCTGTTAAAAGATCTCTTAAAAATCCAAGTATTCTAGATACTAAAATACCTGCACTATTTGTAAATATATGTTTTAACAATTCATATCCTCTAAAATATCGAATGCCCAGTTTTATTTGTAAATAACTCTAAAGCTTTTGTTCCTGCTAGAGAATTACCCCAACTATTTAATCCAGGTGAAAAAACTGATATAGCCATAATATTTGGAACAACTGCAACAATTCCACCACCAACACCACTTTTTCCAGGTAGTCCAACATAAAAAGCAAATTCTCCAGATGCATCATAATGTCCACATGTTAACATAAGTGCATTTATCCTTTTTGCTTGACTTTGTGTTAAAAATCTCTGTTTTGTAATTGGATCAACACCATGATTTGCTAAGTAGAGCATAGCTCTTGAAAGTTCCTGTGTAGTCATCTCAATAGAACAATGTTTAAAATATGTTTTAACTACTGGATCTATTTTATTTTCAAAATTATTAAAACTTTTCATTAAATTTGCAAGTGCACGATTCCTAAATCCATATCTATATTCTGATTTATAAACCTCTTCATTAAAGTTAATTTTATTGTTGTTTGAAATATTTTTTATAAATTGTAAAATATTATCAAATGTATTATCTCTATTTTCATAATAACTATATAAAGAATCAGTTATTGTTAATGCACCTGCATTTATAAATGGGTTTCTAGGAATACCATTTTCATATTCAAGTTGAACTAGTGAATTAAAAGGATCACCAGATGGTTCTTTCCCTACTTTATTATAAATATCTTTACCATATAAATTTAGTGCTTTAGTAAATGTAAATACTTTTGATATGCTTTGAATAGAAAATTTTGTATGGTGTGAGCCTATACTATAAGTTGTTCCATCAAATAGAGTTAAACTCATAGCAAATTGATTTGGATCTACTTTTGCTAAAGCTGGTATATAGTTTGCTACTTTGCCTTGAGTTAAAAGAGGTTTGATCTCTTTTTGTATCTCTTTTAAAATTTTTTGATAATCCAATATCTTATACCTTATATTTAATTTATTGATTATATCATATATTAAATATAAAAAAAGGGTTGCCAAAAAATGGCAACCCTTTAATAGTAATTTTTAGTTAGTCTAAATGATTAACAAGCAGCTTTTGCAGCTTCTAAAGCCTCTTCATAGTTAGGCTCTGTTGTAATTTCTGGAACAACTTGTTTATAAGTTACTTTTCCATCTTTACCAATTACAAAGATAACTCTTGCTGTAATTCCTGCTAAAGGACCGTCAGCTAAAAGAACACCATAAGCGTTAGCAAAATCTTTGTTTCTGAAATCAGAACATACTTTTAAACTATCAATTCCAGCAGCTCCACACCATCTAGCAGATGCAAATGGTAAATCCATAGAAACAGTGATAACTTCAACACCTTCTAAAGAAGCAGCTTCTGTATTAAATCTTCTAGTCTCAGCGTCACAAACACCTGTATCTAATGATGGTACTGCAATAACTAATTGAGTTTTACCTTCTCCACCAATTTGCTCATTTTGAAGCATTGGATCACAGTTTACTACTGTTACTACTGGTGCTGTATCACCTACATTGATTTCATTTCCTGCTAAGTTACAAACGATGTCGTTTTTAAATGTTACTGTTGCCATTTTAATTCCTTGTTTTTGTTTTTTAATTTTTAAGTGCTGGAAGTTTAATGAAATAAGATAAAAATACTCTTAAATGATTTACTTAATTATTTTGCTATATCTAACTAATATTTTAGTACAATTAAATATGAGATTAGATATACACTTAACAAAATTTTACAATATTCAAAGTAGAAACAAAGCACAGGAATTGATAAAGTCAAAAAAGATTTTAGTAGATGGCAAGATTGTAACAAAATCATCTTTTATAGTTGAAGATAATTATAGTATAAAAATAGATGAAGATGAGTTTTATGTTAGTCGTGCAGCTTACAAGCTAAAATACTTTTTAGAAGATAATGATATTGTAGTTAAAAACAACAATGCACTTGATATTGGTTCCTCTACAGGTGGATTTACACAAATACTTCTTTTAAATGATATAAAAAATGTAACTTGTGTTGATGTTGGCTCAAATCAGTTACATAAAAATTTGAAAGATGATGATCGAATTATAATCCAAGAAAATATGGATATAAGAGAGTTTAAAAGTGAAGAAAAATATGATCTTGTTACTTGTGATGTATCGTTTATAAGTATTCTGTATATAATAGATGATATAGATAGATTAAGTGGAGATAAAATTATTATACTTTATAAACCACAATTTGAAGTAGGGCGAACAGTAAAAAGAGATAGTAATGGTGTCGTACAAGATAAAAATGCTATAGATGTTTGTAGAGAACAGTTTTTAGAAACTACAAGAAAGTTAGGTTGGAAACTAATAGTATCAAACCAAAGTAAACTTAGTGGGAAAAGTGGCAATGTTGAAGAACTTTTTTATTTTCAGAAATAAATTATTTCTAGTACTATTTTTATTATGTAGTTTATTTGCAGATAAATATGTAGAGTTAGGGGATGAAGCGTTTTCAAAAAAATATTATACTCAAGCTATAAAACAATATAAACAATCTTTAAATCAAAATAGTCAAGAGGTAAAATTTAGATTAGCTCAAAGTTATATAAAACTTGGTGATAATTTTTTAAATATAAAAGAGTATAAAATTGCTATAAGTTGGTATAAAAAAGCACAAAAAATAGATAAAAATAAATCTTTACTGAAAATTTCAAAAGTTTACGAGATGCAAGCTGACCAATATAATAGAATTAATAAATACCAAAAGGCATTGCAGTTATATAACAAAGCTTTAGATCTAAATAATAAAGATGTAAATATAAAAATTAAACAAATAAAGGATATTTTAAATCACAAATCAAAGCTTACAAATGATAGCAGAGAGTTAGTAGTAAACAAATCACCAGTATGGACAAAAGCAATAGGAAGATTGATAATACCGACTAAACTGGAGTTTGTTACTAAAACTAGATATAAAACTAAGCATAAAAAATGTTCTGCTAGTTTAGTGAATCTATCAGGTTACACAAAGTCTAAAGTAATAGTTACTGCATCTCATTGCTTAACTTCTTATGATAAATCAGCAGGTAATATAAAGTTTATTATAAAAGATTCCAAAAATAATATGATACATAGAGTTGCAGAAATAAGTTTAGACAGTAATTTTAAACTTAAAAAATTAAAAACTACAACTGATTGGGCAATATTAGTTTTAAATAGAGAAATATCTGCAAATGATGTACAATCACTAATTGTTCAAAAAGATAGTTTTATAAAACTTCAAACACAATATAAAAATAGTTATGGATCGCTTGGAGGATTTTCTAGTGATATAGCTAAATATGGTGCAAAACTTACATATGATCCTAAGTGTAAATTAAAAAGCTATAGCAAAATGTATGCAGCTAGCACATGTACAGGATTTAATGGTTCATCAGGTGGACCAATAGTTTTAACTACAAGCAATGATAATATAAATTATACATACAACTTTGTAGGTGTAGTTTCACATTTTAAGAATAAAAACTTTAAAAATATATATTTTACACCACATAATTTATTCTACAAACAATTAAAAAAAACTATACAATCTAATAATAGATAAGATATATTCATATTTCAAACTATCATAAATAAATAAGTTATATTTAAGCAAAAACTAAGTGAGGGGGGGTAAAATTTGTAGTATTTTAAAGGTTTTATTATGGATATAAATTCTTCATATATTTTAAATAAAAGAGAAGAATTAGGTGATGATTATAAAATGTGTGAATATCATATTCGTAATATTATTGGCTATTTAAAATTTGCGTAATATGAAAATAACATTCCACATAATATACATGACAATAGAAGATGAAGTTGTTATAGAAAATACATTTGGTGCAGAGCCAAAAACTATAGATTTAGATGATAAAAATCAACAACTTTTACCAATAATAGAAAAACAACTTTTAAATTTATGTATAGGAAAAGAAACAGAATATTTTATAATATCTCCCAAAGATGCTTATGGTAGTTGGACTAAAGATGCATTACAAAATATACCTAAAAATCAATTTCTACAAGAGATATTTGAAGATGAAGAATCCTTAAAACAATTAATTTCTAATGGATTAGCAGCACAAAGTCCTAAGGGTGAAGTAATACCTGTTAAAATACATTCTATAAATAAAAATGATATAACAGTAGATTTCAATCATCCTTTAGTAGATAAAGAGTTAAAAATAAAACTTCAAGTTTTAAAAAGAGATGAAACTAATAATATAGATAATGTTATGAAATATTTAGATAGTTTTAAACATGCAAGTATATTAAAATTTGAAAACTATATCTACAAAATATACCTAAATAAAAACTACAAACAAAAACTTAAAACTACGATAATTATAGATGATAGTGATAGACAAAATATCTCAAAAAAAGAGTTAAAAAACTCAGTTAAAGAAATTTTAAAAGATATATCAAAAGAAATCAATAAAACACTTAAAGAAAATATATCCCATAAAATAAAAGTAATACTAAAAAGTGAAAACAAAAATATAAAAAATAAAATTTTATACTACAAAGGAAAATCAAATGAATCTTGAACAAATAATAAAATCACATAATACAAAAAAGATAACTCTAAGTATATCTGCAGCAGCTAGTTTAGTTACAAGTTTATCAGCAGCACCAGTTAACTCATTAATTGATGTTGAGAATATTGCTCCTGTTAAAAAGCAAGAAAAAATTCAAAAATATGGTGTAAATTTTATTGCAACAACTGATGATGTTTTAGGTGCTGGGGCATCATATACTATTTCTGATAATTTCAAATTAGGTTTAGGTTATCTACAAGTAGATGATATTGAAAGTAATTTTGGGGTAAAAGATAAATTTCAAGGTGGATATGCAACACTTGAAGCTAAAGCTAATATTTCTAATTTAGAACTATTTTTAGATGCAACTACAATTAATGGTGAAACAAAAACAGAAAAAATTGAAGTTAAAGAAAATATTTTTGGAGGAGGAGTTAAATATAAATTTAAAGATTTAGGACTAAAAACATTTTTAGGGGCAACTTCAGAAGAATCTGTATATACAGGAATTGAGAAAGATTTTGGGAAAAATTGGAGTTTAACTCTTGGGGTAAATAGAGATACAAAAAATGATAACTCCTCAGGATTTGCATCAATTGCATACAACTTTGGCTCAGGATTTGCATCAAATATCACTTCAAGTGTAAAAAATGCAGTTCAAAATGAGTATAAAAAAGAATTCACAAAAAAATATCCAAACGAATCAAGAGACAATCCAACTGGAAACCCTACTCCTGAAGATGATGGAAGTTCTGGTAGTGGTAATGGTGGTGGAATTTAAACTTTTATTTTAACTATCCAAAACCATAATTTTGGATAGTTTTTAAAATTTTCAAATCCAATAATTTGTTTTTTCCAATCTAATTCAAGTTTTTCAATATTTATTTTTTTAAAATTATATTTATTAAGTCTAAATTTAATTTCTTCATTTAACCAATGTTTTTGAATTAAATTAATATCTGTTAAAAAATATCCTAATGGGGAATAATTTGATTTTTTAGTTTCTTCTATCAAATTTTCTTGAATTTCTAAAGGATTTTTTCCATTTTTAAAATAAAAATCATTTTTCAAATGAAATAACATAGTTCTTGATTCAAAAGATGGTAAAACAAGTATTATTTCTCCATTTTTTTTTAATATTTTTTTTAAAATTAATTATAATTTCATCAAATTCTATATAATTTTTAGGCATAATTGATGAGATTGCTAAAATAACATCAACTTGTTTAATTATTTGAGTTTTAATATTGCCATTTATAAAATTTATATTTTTATATTTTTTAAATTTGTTTTGTGCTTGACTTAACATATTTAAAGAAAAATCTACTAAATATATTTTTTTAAATTCTTTTATATGTGTCACAGCATTTCCTATGCCACAACCAAAATCAATAATTTCTTTATTTTTTTTATTTTTTATATTCTTAATTATATTTGTTAATTTATTTTCAATTTCAAATACAGAAATTATATTTTTTTTATATTCTATCTCTTTTTCCCAATAATCAATATCTCTTCTCTCGTCCCCAAGTTGTACTTGGGGATGTATATTAAAAGTAGATTTATACATTAAAATTTAACTTTCTTTTATTTTTATAATAGTATTTTTAAATATTGGTAAATTATATCTTATAACATCTTCTATAATATTATCATCTGTACTATCATAATCATGTGCTATATAGTTTCTAACTGAACTTATACCTTTTAAATCATCACTTTTAAACTGTTCCAATATTTTAAATTGATTATCTTCTTTTAGTTTTGAAAATTGTTCTGCAATTCTCACTATATTCATTCTGATAGCAGGTTTAATAATCTTATCTTCAATAGCTTGTGTTATTTTTAAATCTTTTTCATTTATTATAAAATCTATATCATTGATACACTCAATAATCTTATCTAATTTATTAAATTCACTAGACATAAATCAAGTCTTTTATAATAGCTTTATTTGAGTCAGGAACAAAGTCAATAGGTTTTTTAAATATATCTTGTAGCTCTTTTTTTATATCATCTATTCTTAAAAGTTTAGCAAATCCACCTATATATTTTTGTGAGAATTTATTATAATCTAATTTATATGCTATATCAATATCACTGTATTTAGTTTGTGTATTTTTAGCATAACTACCAAACAATCCTAAAAGAGTTAATCCCTCTTTTTCATATATTGGTTTTAGTTTTTTTAATTTATTTAATATATCTACTTGATTCATATAGTATTATACCTTAATTACTTTTAAATAATAAAATGGTATTTCATTTTCTAGCTTTTAATCAAACTAAAAATAAAAGATAAACTTCCCATATGAATTCCCAAGTAAAACTTGGGAACTAGAGTAAAGTTATGCTTTAGAATATATCTTAGAAAGTCATATTGATATTGCCCATGATATAACCACTAATGTTAAGCCATTTGAATATTTTCATATTGATTTTAAGTTTTATAAAAGATTAAGCTATTATTTACTATAATCTGCTTCCATTTTCTATAGCCAGAGGAAGTTTTTATAAAACTTTGCTCTTAATTATAAGAGAGGTTTTATAAAGAGTTGGTATTAAATCTAGGTTTATTACCTGTAGTAGAAAGTTGGAAAACAATAATAAAAAGGACATTTTTATGAAAGTAAGAGCTTCAGTTAAAAAAATGTGTGACAAATGTAAAATTGTCAAAAGAAAAGGTGTTACAAGAGTAATCTGTGAGATCAAAAAACACAAACAAAGACAAGGATAGACCATGGCAAGAATTGCTGGTACAGACTTACCAAACAAAAAAAGAATGGAGTATGCTTTAACTTATATTTTCGGTATAGGTTTACATACATCTAGGTTAATTCTAGACGCAACAGGAATTTCATACGACAAAAGAGTTCATGAACTTACAGAAGATGAAGTTGCTACAATAAGAAATGAAATTCAATCTAATTATATGGTTGAGGGTGATCTTAGAAAAAAAGTTGCTATGGATATTAAATCATTAATGGCTTTAGGGTCTTATAGAGGTTTAAGACATAGAAGAGGTTTACCATGTAGAGGGCAAAAGACAAAAACTAATGCTCGAACAAGAAAAGGTAAAAAGAAAACTGTTGGCGCAGCAGCTCAATAAGGATAACTGATGGCAAAAAGAAAAATAACTAGAAAAAAAGTTGTAAAAAAGAATATTGCTGACGGTATTGTTCATATTGCAGCAACATTTAATAATACTATGGTAACAGTAACTGATAATGCAGGAAATGCAATCTCTTGGTCAAGTGCTGGAAACTTAGGATTTAGAGGTAGTAAAAAATCTACCCCTTTTGCAGCAACTGCAGCAGTTGAAGATGCAATGGCAAAAGCGATTGAACATGGTATTAAAAATGTTGGTATTAAAGTGCAAGGACCAGGTTCTGGTAGAGATACTGCTGTTAAAGCAATTGGTGCCATTGAAGGTATAAATGTAAGATGGTTCAAAGATGTTACACCGTTACCACATAATGGTTGTAGACCACCAAAACGAAGAAGAGTGTAAGGATAAAGCATGGCAAGATATAGAGGACCAGTTGAAAAACTAGAAAGAAGACTTAATGCTGACCTTGGACTTAAAGGTGAAAGAAGACTAAACGGTAAATCTGCTTTAGAAAAAAGACCTTTTGCTCCTGGACAACATGGACAAAGAAGAGCTAAGCTATCAGAATATGGTATGCAACTTCAAGAGAAACAAAAAGCAAAAATTATTTATGGTGTATCTGAAAAACAATTCAGAAAATACTTTAAAGAAGCTGCAAGAATTGAAGGTAACACAGGTGCAAACTTAATTACTTTAATAGAAACAAGATTGGATAATGTTGTTTATAGAATGGGATTTGCTACAACAAGAGCAAATGCTAGACAATTTGTAACACATGGTCATATTTTAGTAGATGGTAAAAAAGTTGATATTCCATCTGTTGTAGTTAAGCCAGGTCAAAAAATTGAAGTTAAAGAAAAGTCTAAAACTAATACACAAATTGTAAGAGCATTAGAACTTACAAATCAGACAGGAATGGCTGAATGGGTAAATGTTGATAAAGATAAAGCATTTGGAATTTTTACAAGAGTACCAGAGAGAGAAGAAGTTGTTATCCCTGTTGAAGAAAGACTAATTGTAGAGTTATATTCTAAATAATAATTAATAAAATAAAGGAAAATATATGAAAAAATTTGTAGATGCTCCCTTTTTACCAACAGAGGTAGAGATAGAACAACTTACTGAAACTAGCGCTAAAATCAGTGCTTTTCCTTTTGAAAGTGGATATGCTATTACATTAGCACATCCATTAAGAAGACTTTTAATGAGTAGTTCAGTTGGATATGCTCCAATTGCTGTAAAAATTGAGGGTGCAAAACATGAATTTGATTCAATCAGAGGTATGCTTGAAGATATCGCAATATTTATTATAAATCTTAAAGAATTAAGATTTAAAATAAAAGGTGATGCAGAGCAAATTGAGATTGAATATTCTTTTAATAATGCACAAGAGATTAAAGCTTCTGCTCTAGAAAATGATGATATTGAAGTTATAAATGGTGACCATCATTTAGCAACAATCAATAGTGATTGTACATTAAACTTTTCTGTTATTGTTCAAAAAGGTATCGGATATGTACCTAGTGAGGATTTGAGAGATTTAATCCCTGCTGATTATATTCCAGTAGATGCTTTCTTTACACCAGTAAAAAAAGTAACATATGATATAGAAAAAATATTAGTAGAAGATAATCCTAACTATGAAAAAGCTGTATTTACAGTTGAAACAGATGGACAAATTTCTCCTATTGATGCATTTAAAGAAGCTATTACAACTATGTATTCGCAAATGTCAGTATTTAATAAAGTATTTGACCTTTCAGAAGTTAAAATGGTTGAAGCTACAGGAAGTGAAAATACTATAGATTTAAAAGATTTGGTTGTTAAAATTGAAGATTTAAATTTAAGTGCAAGAAGTTTTAACTCGCTTGATAGAGCAGGTATAAAATTTGTTGGTGATTTAGCACTTATGAGTGAAGTTGAAGTAAAAAGTATTAAAAACTTAGGTAAAAAATCTTTAGAAGAGATCTCTGATAAATTTTCAGAAATTGGATTCCCTATAGATGGTAGCTTAGATGAAGATACTGCATCAGCTTTAAGAAAAAAGTTAGAGCAACTAAAAGCTTAATAAAGAAAAGGGACGAATTATGAGACATAAGCACGGATATAGAAGGCTTAATAGAACATCTTCTCACAGAAAAGCATTATTAGCAAATATGGCTATATGTATAATTGAAAGAGAAAAGATTGAAACTACTTTGCCAAAAGCAAAAGAGTTAAAAAGATATGTAGAAAAATTAATAACAAAAGCTGCTACTGGTGATGATAATGCACACAAAGCTGTTTTTTCTGCTTTACAAAGTAAAACTGCAACTAATAAATTAGTTACAGAAATTGCACCTAAGTATGCTGATAGAAATGGTGGATATACATCTGTTATAAAAACTAGAATCAGAAGAGGTGATGCTACACAAATGGCTTATATTTCATTTGTATAGT
>JAYEIM010000146.1:0-12967 GCA_034660095.1 Campylobacterota bacterium
ATATTTTTTACCAAATCATAATCAATATTGTATTTTAATAGATTATTACTCATTATGCACCCTCAATGTATATCTTTTGTTTTTTTCAATATCAAGTATCTCAACACTATCCATACCCACTTTGATGATTTTACGATTATTTATAATATCATTTTCTACATACCAGCTATTGTTTATAAGCACTTCCGATGATACAATTGCAGATATTTTTAAAGGTTTCCTTTTTATCACTTTTTTCTTAACTTTTTTAATCTTTATAACTTTTTTTACTAAAAATGGATTTGATAATGTTTTAATAGTTTCATTTTTTTTATTTTCATTAAATATATATTTTATATCTAATTTTATATCACAATATGTTTTATTGCTAACATTATCTAGTCTATAATAAACTATCAAAAAATGTGTTTGATAAAAATTTAGTATATTTATAATATCTATAAACGAACCACTAAGTTTTAAATTTACTTTATAATCTTGTATATTGATAGACTCTGTAAAAATATTATTTCTTGAATTATTTTGTTCTATTATGTTTACTATTGCAATCTTATTTTTTGTTGTTATTTTTGAATTTATTATTTTTAAACTTTTTTGATACTGCAAAACTTTTGGTGATTTAATATTGTTTTGAGTTTTATTGAAGCTATTGTATATATCATTTGAAAAATATAATATAACACCATAAAACATTATAATCAATAGATACAACTCAATTTTTTGTAATAATGATAACTTTTGAAAATATAATTTAAATTTCAATTACAATCTCCAATCTATATTTGTCTATTTTTTTATCATATTTAATATAGTTTATATCTATTTGCTTGCCATACATAGTAACTGTATCTAAAAGTATTTTTTTACTTTTATGAATTAAAATTGTTTCAATTCTTTTATTTTTATACATAACTGTATCTACAACTATTTTATTTAATTTTATATATTTAAAAAACTTCACCATACTATCTAATGGACTTTTATTATTCTTTTGATATATTTGAAGTAAATTATTATATTTACTTTTAATAGATATTAACTCTTCTGAGGATTTAGATATAAGTTGTTTTCCATTTAAATTATTATATAAAAGATAACCAAATAAAATTGTGATTATCAATACAAAAGATTGAAGTATTTTAAATGATTTATCTACAAATAGCAAATTTAATTGATAATTTTTTTTAATTTTTGGATTCTTGATATAGTTATTTTTAAAATTTTCTAATAATGTATCATCTATTTTTATTTTGTTGTCTATGCTTATTTTATATGTTTGAAGTAGATATAAAACTATATCATCAAGTGATACATCACTTATTTGTTTAAATAGTATAAGTTTTTTATTTTGATACACTATAAAATAGTCATTTGTATAAAAAAGATCAACACTATTATAACTATTATTTTCATAATATCCAAGTGGCAATAATGGTTCTAATACAAAATTAGAGATTATGTTCTCAGGTTTATCAAAAAGTATAATCTCATAACTCATATTTGATTTAATAAAACTATAATAAAACTCAGAATTAGGTGTCGTTATCAAATCACTTTTAAGTATATTTGTTTGCAAAAAATCAAATAGATATTTACTATTTATCTCTTCTGTAACCTTTATACTTAATGTTTTTAAGTTATTTGACTTTATAACCTTAATTTTTTTATTTTTCATATCTAATCGAAGTTATAACCCATCTCTTTTAATGAACTTTTATTTTTACTCCACCCTTTTTTAACAGAAACAAAAAGTTCAAGATATGCTTTCTTTTGAGTTAATCTTTCTATCTTTTTTCTAGCATTGTAACCTATTCTTTTAATAGCAGTTGCACCTTTTCCTATTATCATCCCTTTTTGACTAGATTTTTCTACAATAATAGTAGCTTTTATCACATCAATATTTTCTTTCTCTTCAACTTTATCAATTATTACATCTGCTTCATATGGTATCTCATCACTAATATTATCAAATACAGACTCTCTAATAAACTCTTTAAACAGTTCTCTTAAATGTGATGTTGTCATAATCTCTGTATCAAAAAGTGGTGGTGAAACTGGAAGGTACTTTACAATTTCATCTAAAATATCTTCCTGTTTTCTCCCTTTTTTAATAGATACTGAAATAAGTGATTCATACTTATCATCATACTTTTTATACTCTTCCATCTTATCAAATAGTTCAGCTTCAGAGATAAAATCAGTTTTTGTTAAAAGTAAAATATGTTTAATATTCTTTTTATTTCGCTCTAAAAAATCTTCATAGTGACAAATCTTATCAGTAACTGGTGCTAAAAATAGTATCAGATCACAATCACCAATAGCCTTCAACGCCTCTTCAAGCATATATTGATTTATAAGTTTTTCTTTCTCATGTAGTCCTGGAGTATCTATAAATACAATCTGATCATCACCACTCATCACTATTACATTTGATCTTTTTCGTGTTGCATTTGCTTTATGAGAAACCATAGTTATTTTCTCACCAACCAACCAATTTAGCAAAGAACTCTTACCTGCATTTGGTCGTCCCACTGTTGCTACAAATCCACATTTTGTTGTTGTCAAATTTTTATCCTTTGAACTTTTATAGTTTACTTAATTTGTTGATTATACAATAATCTTTATGAAAAGTGATTTATCTATAATTATAATCGATTAACTCTATTTCATCATCTTTTTGTTTTAAAAATATATCATTTATAACATATTTACCTAAACAAATTTTACAACTCAATATCTAAAACTATACCAATTTGATTGTCTATCTCTAGTATTTCCTTTAAAGATAGGATAGTTAAACTATTTGAGATAATTCGTTCATTGTCTATTGCTCTTATTTGATCACATAGTATATCACTATCTTTTTCTAAATCATCCCTTTTATTTATTCTATATCTTAAAGGGTAAGCATCATCAATAAGGTATGTAGAGATTGGCAATATTATAGTTGTTGGATGTTCGATGTCATTTAATAAATTTGTTTGATATATTAATACAGGTCTTATTTTACCAACTTCACTCCCTTTTTTAGGATTTAATCTAGCAAGATAAATTTCACCTTTTTTAAACATTTTTTAAACCATCATCTAAACTACTATCAAATTCTTTTGAGATAGAAAGTGACTCTTTTCGTACTTTATATGAAGCTGATTTAATTTGTTGTTTTAATTTCTCTTTCTCTAATACTTTTTGATAATAAAGCACAGACTTTCGTATCAATTCACTTTTTGTAGTATTTAAAGTTTTCACCATACCATTTAAAGTATTATAAAAGTTATCATCTGATTTTAAAGTAATAGTATGCATATAAAATCCTTTTTATCAATTGTACCATAGTATTACTAAAGTAATACTATGCTGATTATTTCATCTCTTTTAACTTAATTATAATTTAAGTAGGAATTATATATCTCGTTAATATAAAAATCCAAATAGATATAGTGGTATTTTATTACCATTACCTATTTCTATATTGTCTGATATTACATAAGAACTTTCCATATCTTTTATCTGCTCAAATCCTTTATTTTTCCCACCTATCTCACAATGATATTTTTCATTTATAGTAAAGTCCCCTTTGTTTGAAATATGAAGTATATGATTTTGTGAAACTTGATTTGCAAAAAAAGTTTCTCTAATAGTACCTATCTTGCTATTTTGGCAATATGCAAATAATAGATTTGTATTATTTAAATATATTTTGGCAGGTTTATTAATCTTTTTAATACCTTTTATTGGCTCATCCAATAACAATAACATTTGTCCATCATTTAGAAAAGTAATATAATCATAAAGCTTTGCTCTACTAATTTGGGCATTTGTTGCAATTTTGGTATAATTAACTTCAAATGGACTACTTTCACAAACTACTTCTAAAAGTTTTTTTAATTTATATGTGTATTTTTGTTCTATTAATCCTAAAGATGTTAAATCTAAATCAATTGTAAGATTGATAGTATTAATAAGGTTTTCATAATATGATGTTTTTTTATCAAAATAAAATGGATAATATCCTATTTCTAAATACAGCTTAAACTCTTTTAATATATTTATATCATTCTTTAAAATTGTATTTGCTGCACTCTTATGATTTGAAAGTATATCTTCTAGTTGATAACTATTTAATTTAATATTATATTTTATCTCCAAAAACTCTCTAAATGAAAAACCATATAAATTATATAGTGTTACTCTTCTACTTAAATCACTTTTAGCATTTAGAAGAGAAGTTGCACTACTACTTGTAAATATTACATGGATATCATAAAGATCATATATTGTTTTTAAATATGAACTAAAATCATTATATCTATGCACTTCATCGAGCAATAAATATTCTCCACCATTTTCCACAAATTCTTCAACTATATCTATTAAGTCAACACCACTTAAAAAAGGATAATCCAATGAAATATATAAAGCATTTTTATTAGAAGATTGTAGTTCTAGTAGGTATTGAAATAAAGTTGTTGTTTTGCCAACACCTCTTGCCCCAAATATAGCTATCATCTTATCATCAAAATCTATTTCGTTAAAAATATATCTTTTATATTTAATTTTAAATGTTTTTAAAAGTCTATCTTGATATTTTTTTAAATTATCTAACATCTTAATCCTTAGTGTAGTTGTATATAGTCATATACAATATTAACTAAAAAAAACTTTATGATTGTTTATTTAACTACTTTAAAATATTATTTATAATACAATACTTTTAATGAAAGACAATATATTTGAAAAACCTATAAGAAAACAATTTGAATTTGATGAAGATGTAGCTATCGTTTTTGACGATATGTTAAGTCGTTCTGTTCCACATTATAATGAGATGTTAAATCTTACTACCTCTTTTGCTTTAAAGTATCTTGATAAAAATAGTAGAGTCTATGATCTAGGTTGTTCAACTGCAACTACACTTATAAATATTGCAAATCAAAGTGATAAAAAATTAAATTTAATAGGTATTGATACATCTGAAGCGATGCTTAATCAAGCAAAACATAAATCAAAAGCTTTCGGAATAGATATAGAGTTTATACAAAATGATATTTTTGATGTAGAATTGAAATCATCAAATGTAATAATATCAAACTATACACTTCAATTTATAAGACCACTTCAAAGAGAAAAACTTATAAAAAAAATTTACGATTCTTTAGATAAGGGTTCAGTATTTATATTTAGTGAAAAAGTTATAACTGATGATAAAATTTTAAATAAACAATTTATAGATGAATATTATTATTTTAAGAAAAAGCAAGGTTATAGTGAATTTGAGATAGCCCAAAAAAGGGAAGCGTTAGAAAATGTGCTCATTCCATACAGTTATGAGGAAAATAAAAAGATGATAATAGATGCTGGATTTAAACACTTTGATTGCATATTTAAGTGGATAAATTTTGCTACCTTTATTGCAATAAAATAGTTAAAATAAAATATACACAAAGAAGGATATGAGAAATGTTAGAGATAAATCAAGAAGCACCGCAGTTTTGCAACCCAAATCAAGATGAAGTAGAGATATGTCTTAGAGACTTAAAAGGTAAATGGATAGTATTATATTTTTATCCAAAAGATAATACACCAGGGTGTACAAATGAAGCTTGTGATTTTACACAAGCTGAACCACAATTTGATGATTTAGATGCAGTTATACTTGGAGTTAGTCCAGATAGTCCAAAAAAACATAGAAATTTTATAGAAAAAAAAGAGCTAACCATTACTCTTTTGGCAGATGAAGAAAAAACTTTGTGTGAGGCATATGGTGTATGGCAAGAGAAAATGAACTATGGTAGAAAATATATGGGTGTTGTTAGATCAACATTTATTATTTCACCTGATGGTAAAATTGCTGCAGTATGGGAAAATGTAAGAGTAAGAAGAAAAAAGAAAGTTAATGGGGAGCAAATCCAAATTTTACATGTAGATGAAGTCAAAGATGAATTAGAAAGACTACAAGCTAGTTAGCCTGTAATCTTTTTAGATTCTTTATAATTAATAATAAGTATCATAACAACTGCAATATCTATAAGTACATCAGCTAAATTAAATATCGCAAAGTCAAACCAACAATGCCAATATACATAATCAACAACTCCACCATGTATAAATCTATCATAGATATTACTAATTCCACCAGATAGTAACAATGTTGTTGGAATATAGTATGATTTAAAAACTTCTTTATTTAGTGTTAAATATATAATTCCACCAAGCATAATAGCTATTTGAATATATTTTAAATTACCTTCAAGAAAAGAAAACATTGAAAATGCTACACCATAGTTATATGCTAAAACCAGTGAGATACACTCTCCTCTAGCCTCAAAACCATCTACAAATAAAAATTTAATATATTGGTCTATATAAAATAGAACAATAAATAAAATTATTGTTATACTAAGTTTTTTTAGCAAAGCTTACTTTTGACAAAAATTTCTAGTTCTTTCATACAGCTATTTACTATTTTAGAGTCTTTCCCTTCAAGTAAAAGTCTTATTTTATTTTCAGTACCAGAATATCTTATAAGATCTCTTAGCCCTTTGGCTCTAAAAGTTTGAAGTAACTCTTCAAAACCTTTAATATCCTCTAATGGTGTTTTTTCTTCCACTATTAAGTTTTTTAAAATTTGTGGATAAAGTTTAAATGGATTTAACCCCACACTTGCTTTTTGTTTAGTTGAGATAAGATATGCTAAAACTTGCAAAGCAGATGCTAGTCCATCTCCAGTTTTTGCTACATCTGAAAATATTATATGACCACTTTGTTCACCACCAAAATTAAACTCTTTATCTTTCATAATTTCAAGAACATATTTATCCCCAACATTAGATCTTAGTAATTCAATATTATGTGAATTCAAATAATCTTCAAGAGCTTGATTACTCATAACTGTTGATACACAACCACCTTTTAACTGCCCACTATTTTTCAAATAAACAGCTAAAGCACCAATTAATTTATCGCCATCGATAACATCACCATTTTCATCAACTATAACTAACCTATCAGCATCTCCGTCAAGTGCAATACCTATATCTGCTCTATATTGAGTTACAAGTTTTCCTAACTCTTTTGGATGTAATGCACCACAATTATCATTGATATTATGTCCATTTGGTTTGTCATTTACTACAACTAAATCTGCATCTAACTCTTCAAGTATTGTTGGACCTACTTTATATCCAGCGCCATTAGCACAATCTAAAACTATTCTCATACCTGATAAAGATAAATCTTTTGGAAATGAACTTTTTATAGAAACAATATATCTTCCTATTACATCATTTATTCTTTTTGCTTTTCCAATATTTTTATGTGTACATTGTCCAGCTTTAAGCATCTCTTCATCTGCGAAAATATCTTCAATCTCTTTTTCAGTTTCTAAAGAAAGTTTATCACCTTTACAATTAAAAAATTTAACTCCATTATCTTCATATGAGTTATGTGAAGCACTTAACATAATACCAGCATCACACCTCATAGTTTCTGTTAAATATGCAATTGCAGGTGTTGGCATAGGTCCTATTTGAATAACATCATATCCAACAGATGTAAGCCCACTTACAAGTGCATTTTCTATCATATATCCACTTTTTCTAGTATCTTTACCTAAAAGTATTTTTTTTGATTTTGATTTTGACTTAAAATATATCCCTACAGCTTGAGCTAATTTTAATGCTGTCATTGCATCTAAAAATGTACCAGCTTGACCTCTTACACCATCTGTTCCAAATAACTTGCCCATAATAGTTTTACACCATACCTTGTTCGAACTGTGCTCTCATCTTATCTTTCTCTTTTTTTCTTTTCTCTTTTACTGCTTCTGCTTCTCTATAGTTTGAAATTGAAAAGTTTAATTGTACTAAAAATGATGCTGCAACAAATATTGAACTATATGTTCCTACAATAATACCAACTAAAAGAGTAAAGCTAAATCCATTAATAATCTCTCCACCAAATAAAAATAGAGTTAATACAACAAAAAATGTTGTAAGGGAAGTAAGTGTTGTTCTACTTAATGTCATTGAAACAGATTCATTTACAACTTTATTAAGCTGATTCTCTTTAGAGGTATTTACACCCTCTCTAATTCTATCAAATACAATAATAGTATCATTTAAAGAATACCCAAGTATTGTTAAAATTGCTGCTAATATATCAAGATTTACATCAACACTAAACAATACAATTGCTCCAAGTGCTATAGAGATGTCATGAACAAGTGCTAATATTGAAGCAACGGCAAATCTCCACTCAAATCTAAATGATACATAAATTAAAATTATAATAAGCGCTAAACTTAAAGCCATAATTCCTTTTTCTTGTAATGCATCACCAACTTTTGGTCCAACCATATCTACTCTACGAATTTCATATTTACCAGTAGGTTTTAATATCTCTCGTATCTCATCACCTATATCTTTTCCAAGTTCAGTTGTAGATGTAGGTATTTTTATAATAATCTCTTCATCGGTACCAAATTTTGTAACTACTGCTTTTTCAAATTTCACATTATTATTTAATATATCTCTAATATCTGGAATTGGTGCAGTTTTTGTATATTGTACTTGAATTAATGTTCCGCCAGAAAAATCAATTCCTAGATTTAATCCTTTTGTAAATAATAATATAAAAGAGGCTATAACTAATATTGCTGAAAATCCTAAAAAGGGTAATCTTCTACCCATAAAATCATAGTTTTTATTTGATCTAAAAATTTCCATTATCTATCCCCTTCACTTTTTATACCAAACCATTTTTTTAAATTTTTATCTTTAACCATTTTAGGCATTAGAGCTTCATAGATACCATGTGTTCCTAAAATAGCAGTTATCATTGATGCTAAAATTCCTATAGAAATAGTAATTGCAAAACCTTTTATTGGTCCCGTTCCATATGCATATAATATTACCGCAACTAAAAGTGTAGTTATATTGGCATCTAAAATAGCACTCATCGCATTGTTATATCCATCTTCAATTGCTTTAGGGATACTTTTCCCTTGCTTTAATAGCTCTCTAATTCTTTCACTGATAATAACATTTGCATCAACAGCCATACCAACAGTTAGAACTATACCTGCCATACCTGGTAATGTTAAAGTAGCTCCAAACATCGCCATAACGGCTATAATTATAAATATATTAGTAATAAGTGCTATATTTGAAATCACACCACCAATACCATAGTATATAACCATAAAAATCACAACTAAAACAAATCCTAAGATTAAAGCCATCATAGATGCATTTATACTATCAGCACCTAGACTTGGACCAACACTTCTTTTTTCAAGCATAATTACAGGTGCAGGCAATGCTCCACTTCTTAATGCAATAGCAACATTCCCAGCTTCATTTACACTAAATCCACCAGATATTTGTCCACTTCCTCCACCAATTCTTTCTCTAATAACTGGTGCAGAAAATACTTTACCATCTAGAACAACTGCAAGTCTTTTACCAACACTTCTTGCTGTAAAATCACCAAATACTTTTGCTCCAAAACTACTAAGTGTAAAGTTAATGATAGGTTGATTAGTTTGCTGATCAAATGCAACTTTAGCATCAACAACTTGAGAGCCTGTTAGTATTGGGATCTGTTTTAATAGATATTTAATCTCTGGATTATTTGTATCTTCAAGTATAATATTTCCCATCTCAGAAGCTTCATCTTTGGTTAAATTATATACTTGATCAGATTTTAATTCATCAACTTCCATAAGTTCAAGATTTGCTGGTTTTGCAATAAGTTCTCTTGCTCTTTGCTCCTCTTCAGGCGTTTTTATACCTGGAAGCTCTACAACAATATCTGTTTTACCTTGTCTAGTCACTGATGGTTCTGCTAAACCAAATTGATCTAATCTATTTCTTATAGTTTCAACAGCTTGACCAACTGCCATATCTTTTACAACCTCAACTTCAATTTCAGTTAGTTTTATAGTATAAACTAAATTTTCAGTTTTGTTTATCTCCAAACCTTTTATATCAGCTAGCATTGTATCAATTTTAAGCATCTCATCATTATCTAAAAGTACAAAACTTAAATATTCTGGTTTTATTGTTAAATCTTCTATTAAAATATCTTCTTTATCAGAATAATATTTTACTGTTGCAGCCAACGATTTGATTTTTCCCTCAACTGCCTTTTGTGTCTCAACACCTAAAAGCATATGAAGTCCACCTTGTAAATCAAGACCTAATGATATTTTTTTACCATCATCAGTTTGTAAGAAAGATGGTATAGAAAATACTATACCAAATATTGTAACTAGTGCAAATATCACTAGTCTGTAGTTTAAAAATTGCAAGATTTGTATCCTTTTAGCTAAGTCTTTCTTGTATTAGTCTTCCCATTTGCTAGAAACAAAATTTCTTGCAACTCTTAATACACTATCATCTGTACTTTTTGTAGTTAAAAAATTCTCTTCAACTTTTGTGATTTCAAGAATAATCCCACCATTTGTAACAATTTTATCACCTTTTTCAAGTGCTTCTAGCATTGCAGAATGCTCTTTTTGTTGTTTTTGTTGTGGTCTAATAATTAGAAAGTAAAATATCGCAAATAATACGATTAGTGGTAGTAATGATCCGATTAAATCTCCGTTCATTGTTTATCCTTTAGTTTAATATTTTCGTGTATTTTATCTAAAGGATACTTAAAACTCTAAAGTTCCTTCTATAGTAAATTCAGCCTTAGCATCAAGTTCTGCATGACTTAGAACTGCAATTGATAAACCAAATTTCTCAAATATCTCTGCAACTCTTCTTCTAAGACTAGGGTCAACTATCATAGATACCGTAGATACACCTTTTGCTTCAACTTCATTTATCAGTTCTCGTGTTTTTGTTACAAGATTATTTATCTCACCAATACTAAGTAAAAGCTGGCTTACACCATGCTGTTCTTGTAGTTTACCAATAAAATCTTGCTCAAGCTCTGACTTTATTGTTATAATATGAAGTGATCCATCTGCAGATTTAAACTTATCTGTAATAAGTCTAAATAGTTTTGATCTAACATGCTCAAGTAATATATCTGGAGATTTTGTAAGCTCAGCTATATCAGATACAGCTTCCATAATAGTTATCATATCAACTAAAGGAATACCCTCATGTAGAAGATCTTTACACACTTTTAATAGTGAGCCATAAGTTGTAACTTTCATAGCCTCTTCAACAATAATTGGGAAATTTTCTTTAAGTCTTTCAATTAAATCAACTAAATCTTGTCTAGTTATAATATCTTCTGCATGTTTCTTAATAAGCTCAGATAGATGCGTAGATATAATTGTGGGAGCATCAACTACTGTAAACCCTCTATTTAATGCTTCATCTTTATCATCTGGAGATATCCATGTTGCATCAAGATTAAAAACAGGCTCTTTTACCCTTTTCCCTTTTATTTTTGCACCTGCAATTCCCCCCATTGCTAAAAGTTGATTTAATTCAACATTACCTTTTGCAATTGGTATTCTTTTTAGATTAAATGAATATTCATTCATATTCAAAGAGGTATCATCACTAATTCTAATTTGAGGAATAACAAAACCTAAATCTGCTGCAATTTTATTTCTAATCCCTTTTATCTTATCTAAAAGTTCACTATCCCCCTGAACTAGTCGTAACAACTGGGCTCCAAGTTTAAGTTCAAGAACTTCAAGCTTCATTGTTTTATCTATCATTTGATCTTCAGTCATAGTTGGTGCTTGTTGTTTTTTTAGACTCTCTTGTTGCTCTTTTGCAACTTCTTGTTTAGTTTTTTTACCAACTTGCTCACCTTTTACAAATCTTGTAAATGCATTGTCTTGATCAGCTTCAACCATATAAACAATATATCCAATTCCTGCAAGTAAAACTCCCATAAACAGTAATATACCTGTTGGAAATCCAGGAACTAAAGCAAATAACATCAATGCAAGACCAGTAATAACTAAAGTTTTACTATCATTTACAAGCTGTGATATTGTTCCACTTGCAAATTTTTCATCATCTGTATTTGATCTTGTAATTATAATAGCTGTAGCAGTTGATATGATAAGTGCAGGTATTTGAGCTACTAAACCATCACCAATAGTCAAAATTGTATATATTTCTGAACTTTGAGCTGCTGTTAAGTCATGTTGGAAAATACCTATCATAAGTCCACCAACAAGATTTACAATAGTGATAATTATACCAGCAACCGCATCACCTTTTACAAACTTAGCAGAACCATCCATAGTACCATAAAAACTAACTTCACTAGCTAGCTCCTCTCTTCTTACTTTTGCTTGTTGGTCATCTATAAATCCTGCATTTAAATCTGCATCAATAGCCATCTGCTTACCTGGCAAAGAATCTAGAGAGAATCTAGCTTGAACCTCAGCAACTCTTCCAGCACCTTTTGTTACAACCATAAAGTTAATAAGTACAAGAATTATAAATATAATTACACCAATAACCATATTTCCACCAACAACAAATTCTCCAAATGCTGAAATTATATCACTCACTGCTTCTGGACCATTGTGTCCTTCACTAAGAATTGATCTAGTGGTTGCTATATTTAAGGAGAGCCTAAAAAGTACTAAAAGTAAAAGTAAAGTAGGAAATGTTGATAAATCAGTTGGTTTTTGAATAAATAAAGATATTAACAATATCAAAATTGCAGAGGTTAAAGAGATTATTAGAAAAAAATCCAACATCCCTTTTGGTAAAGGGACAATAATAATTGCTAGTAAAGAAAAGATAAATGCAATAAGTACATATTCTTTCCTAAATAATAATTCCCTAATACCCATTATAAATTAAAAATATCCTATCTTAAAAAATTAACCAAAGACATATCATTCATCTTTGCAATTGTAGAATATAATGCTTGATATGTCATATCTAAAGATTTTGATTCCATAGCAAGTTTTGCCATATCAGCACCACCCCACTCTTGAATCAATATATTATAATGTGTTTCTTGAGTTAAAATT
>JAYEIM010000147.1:0-2630 GCA_034660095.1 Campylobacterota bacterium
GAGAAAAGACCATACACCTCTTAGGGCTTCATATAACAAGGCGTAGAAACTGACATTTTATCAAGTTATTTTTATTTTATGATTGAAGATTACTTATGATAAAATGTCGATTAACTAATAGTTGTGTTACAGAATTCAAATATTATGGCATAATTATTAAAATAAATTTAGGAGAAAACAATGTACAAAAAAAAGATTTTGAAATGTAGTTTAGCAATAATATTTGCTTTTAATTTTAATGGATGTGGTGGTGGAAGCGACTCAACAAATACATCTTCTAGTCCAGAAGAAAATGCAGTTGCACTTGAAACTCAAGTACAAAATATAGGAACATTATCAACAGAAACTAATGTACCAGATATGCCATCAGAACAAGATTCTAAAAGTACAATAAGAGGTATTGATTCAGATAATGATGGAACTAGAGATGATATTGAACAACTTACTTATCAATCTTTAAATACTATGGAAGGAATTAGTTCTGAATCATATAATAAAGTTATATCTATTATGAATATGATACAACCTAAAAATCCAATTGTTGAAAACAGTATAAATAAACATGAAATATATTGTACATATCGTTTATTACCAGATGATATAAAAAAAGAATTGCCATTAGATATTATTTATAGTATTGTTTTAAATACTCAAGAAAGGAAAACAGCATTTACTAATTCTCTAGAAGCATCAATTGAAAGCTTAGGAGCTGAGTCATGCGAATAATTTATAAATTTTTTATAATTGCTACAATAACTTTATCTTTACATGCAGAAACAGTAACTGGTAGATTGTCTTGTATTACAGCAAGTAATAATAATGTAAATACAGTAGTGGTATTTCTTAATGGAATAACAAATACACTAGAAGATGCTGAAAATTCTCGTTTACTTCTTGAATCAAAATTAAGTGATACCTGTAATGGAGTTGATTGTATAGTACAAAAATTTTACAATAAAACTGATGGTTTTTTTGATGATCGAGATGAACTTGATTTTGTGGGTGGATTAGAAAGAGATAGTGCAAATGTTGCATTCAGAAAACTAATCATACAAATGAAAATAGGGTATATTAGATACAAATCTTTATTAAAAGATAAAGTTAATATAGATGACTACAAAGAAGCAGATGATAAAGTTTGGGCAGAATTAACTAGACTTTATAATAAAGCAAAAGATTCAAGTACTGATTCTGAAGTAGAATTTTCTAAAGCAGGAACAAATATTACAGAATGGTTAATTGACTCTTTACTTAATTCTGAAAATATACCATCTCCATATAATTCAATATTTATAACATCTATGAAAAATAAACAAGCAATTTATGATATAAAATATAAACATTACTATTCATCTACTCTTACAGAGTATTACTTAAGTGATAGAGAGTTTTATAAAAGCGATAATAATGCAGATAAAGCAGTTACGAGAACTGTAGAAAGCTTGGTTTCATACTTGGAAGAGCATATGCTAAGTGGTAAAAAAATTGTTGTCGTAGCCCACTCTCAAGGTAATCATATGATTGAATTAGCTTATGGTGTTTTAAAAGAAAAATGGGGTACAACAGCAGTACAAGCTATTCAAGTTGTTGGGGTTGCTTCTGTGGCTTCGACTACACCTAGCAATACATATTTAACTTGGGATGATGATCATACTGTATTGAACATATATGACAAAGATACAGATGGCGATCCTTTAGTAAGTAATTTCACTACTACAGATAATAGCGAAGCAGGTGATATAATAAATGACCATAATTTCATAGAAGTATATATGAATCATAATTTAAAAGGGAGATATCAGCCTAATGGAAGGGGTAATTTAAGTAATGTTCAAACTTATTTAGAGGATACACAAGAATATCCTGTTGATGATTGGATTATTGGACTTATAAAAGGTTCTATTGAAGCATCTACACCATATACAAGTGAAATAAGTACATCAGGTTTTATTAATGCAACTCTTAGATGGGAAGAACATGATGATATGGATTTGTGGATAAATGAAAATAATGAAAACAGTGTATCTTATGAAAATATGACTGGTATTTATGATAGTACCTTAGATAGAGATGATACAGATGGAGAAGGCCCTGAGCATTATACATCAAATATTTCTTGTGAAAATGTTCATAATAAAATATGGAAATTTGGAATACACCAATACCCATCGGGTAATAATTCAGCAATTGCACATTTTTCTATTAGAATAGGGAACTTAAGCCCAATTAGTAAGTCATATTCATTATCAAGTTGGCCATCTGATAAGCAATGGATTGGAACAATTACATTTGGAGATATGTATCAATACTCACAAGTACCATATACAATTACAATTGAAGATACAATATCTAGCGAATAAAAACACAACAAAACCTAGGAGAGAACAAGGTAAAACTGGCAAAAATATCAAGCTTTTATGTGTCGCACTAAGATACATAAAAGTTCAAATATATAAGCCGTAATTTTACCTTGTCTCTCAAGTCAAGCGTTGGGTTACAGTAGTCAAAAAAAGGTAAGCACCTAGCAAACAGCACCTAAAAACTTTCAAAACTATCTATAAAATAATAGATAAAATCTTCCTAAAAGTCCTTATTTATGGTATAATACACCATGAGTAAACAAGACAAAT
>JAYEIM010000148.1:0-2626 GCA_034660095.1 Campylobacterota bacterium
CTAAATCTAATGCTTTGGATATTCTATATAAATGTTCTAAATTAAAATGTTTATTATATGATAACAACTCAGCCTTAGCTACTAATGCAACAGAAGAATGACCCATCTTATGTGCTAATTCTAATTGTGTTAGCCCTTTATCTTTTCTTATTTGTTTTATTTTAGTTCCAAGTTTTAAATAAAACTCTTTTAATTCTTCATTATCAATATCATCTGTAATTAGCATAAATATATCACTTTCCTATGGTGTAATTTTCTGCTAACTTTATTATGTTAGTATTCATTAAATAAATGTACTATGGTACTATTTGTAATTTATTTTATCACTAATACTTTCTTTTAAGGTTGGGGGGGTAAAATACACATTAAAATAAAAAAAGGAAGTTTATGAATAAAAGTTTATTAAGTTTAGCAGTTGTTTCTGCTTTAAGTTTAGGTTTCACAGGTTGTGGAAGTAGTTCAGATGATACACCTGCTAGTAGTGGTGATACAGATACATCTACAGATGTAGAAGTAGAAAGAGGTAAAGTTTATGATGCAACTGTTACAGATAGTTCATCTCCTGCTTTAACAGCTACAAAAACAACAGGAAGCAATGTATATACATTTGCATCAACTCCTACATACCCTATAAAAGTAAATGGTGGATGGATAGATGTAGATGGTGATGGTGAGATGACTACAGAAGATATAGCACTTGATATTGAGATGACTTCATATTCAAATGTTGTTACGCCTATTACTACATATATTTCAGATGCAAATGAAACTATAAGAGAACAAAGAATGTCACAACTTATGAGTGATATGAATATCACAAGCCAAACTGAACTTTTAAAACCACCTTCAAAAGCACAAAATAATACAATTTTCCTAGCAAATGCTATTTTTAAAGCGATGAAAGAAAATAATACAACAGATTTATCAAATAATTTTACTGATATAAATAGTTCTTTTTCTACATTAAAAACTACTTTTACACAAAGTGGTTCTCAAGCTACTCAAACATCAGCAGGTATTGCTAAGTGGATAGAAGAGAAAACTGTAACTGCATTAGTAAATGATGAAAAACTTAGTAAATTTACTCAAGATTATATTACAGCTAATACACCATCAAGTGATGATACTGCCGGTTCTTCTGATGATACATCATCAAGTTCAAATGATGATAATTCAAGTTCTGAAAATAATTCTACTACTGCATATCAGAGTGAAACTATAACTCATAATGGACTAACATATAAAACTGTTAAATCACCAACAACAAATAAAGTATGGCTAGATAGAAATATAGGTGCAACTGATGATTGTAACACTACATCACAATGTCATGGAGACTATTATCAATGGGGTAGAAATACTGATGGACATGAAGATGGTTCAATCACAACTCACATTCAAGCTACAGATTTAAATAATATGGACAATAAAGAAATCACTTCAGGTTCGGCATTTTCAGAAGACTGGGCAAAAAATATAGATGCAAATGGAAGTCTTAGAAAAACACAATGGGCAAAAGTGGATGGAACTTCTGTATGTCCTACAGGTTTTAGAGTTCCAGAGCAAAGTGAATTTTTAGCTGAAACAAGCGGTGTTATAACTAATAAAGCATCTGCTGCTGGTAGTTTTTTAATGATGCCAACATCTGGAATACCTGAAGCAGGAAGTTCAGTAGGTTCATATATGGGCTATTTTGGTGCATACTGGACTAATACAATTACTGATGATACAAGAAATAGTACTACCTCTTATAATTCAAGTTCTGGTTCATGGGAATCTATTAATATAGAAGATAGTATGTCTATTCAAATGGCATGGAGTTCATCGGGAGATTTATCATTTGCGGAAAGCTATAGAACAAGTAGATATCAAATTCGTTGTATAAAAGCTGATTAATTCTTATTCATTCCCATCGCTCTTTACGTGGGAATACAGACTAAAAACTTGTCATTGTTATAAAACTACAATGGCAAGATAATTCTTACCTTCAAAATAGCTCTTCTATATCTTCATCTATATTATATTTATTAATACTTTGAGTTTTTTGCAATTCTTTTTGTTTTTCCAACTCTTCATTTTTTGCTATATCTTTATTTATTCTTTCTATAATATCAAAATATTCAAACTCATTTATATATTTAAGTATATCTTTACAATCTAAAACATTTAGATGTGCTGATTGAGTATCTAAGTCCTCAAAATACTCTTCCATTAAATCCATATCATTTATTAACGCATAATATTCTTTAAACTCTTCAATAGATATAGGAGCATAAAATTCCATAGTTTCAATTATATGTTCTAATAATCTCTCATAAAAGATATTAAATTTATACTCATAATCTGTTAAGTTTTTTTCTTCTAATTTTTTGCTATATTCAATCTCTTCAATTTTTTTATGAGTTTGAATATCATTGTGTTCTTTTAGTGTTTCTTCATCTATACCAATACTGGCTAATACCTCTTTTGATTGTAGTTGATTTTTGTATAGGTCTTGTTTTACTCTACCTTCTCTTCTTTTAGCAATTTTAAATGACTCTTCTTCTTTTTTATTTATAAAATAATTATATCTATCTATACACTTATGAAGTTCAAACATTTTAAAAATATAGTAATACTTTTTCAT
>JAYEIM010000149.1:0-2622 GCA_034660095.1 Campylobacterota bacterium
GTTTTTAAGAATAATAATCATATAAAATCATATTACGATAAAATAACACTTTATTGATTCTCAAAAACTATTCTCAAAATTAATTCTTAATATACTATAATATTTATGAGTTTTAAGAATATTTACCTATTAGATTACTTGGTTATATTATTATATTATAAAATATAAGATATAATACATATAGATTAAAACAAATAAAAGGAAAAAGATATGTTAATTTATGGAGTTACAGATATACAAAATAAACCTTCTTTAATAAAAGCTATAGATATAGCGCAAATCATAGATAAAAGAAAACATACTACATTGGGATATTTTATATCTTCAAAATATGATGATCTTATAAAACCATTTATTGAAAAAATAGATAAAAAAGAAAAACTAGCAAAACTTCATAAACTAAAGCAACATCAAGATTTTGAGTTTGCAGAGCTTGGAGTAGATGATGGAATTAAATAGAGGTGATATAGTTGTAGTCAATCTTTATCCAAAAAAAGGTGATGAAGTTGGTAAAATTAGACCAGCTGTTATTATCTCTGGAGATGATGAGAACACTATCTTGGATACAGTTATACTTATGCCACTTTCAACAGATTTAATAGAAGATATGCATCCCTATAGAATGAGAATATCTGCTAGAGATAATCTAAAACAAGATTCAGATATTTTGATTAATCAAATTAGAACTCTTTCAAAAATTAGAATCAAAGAAAAAATAGCAAAACTAACAGATAATGAATATACTCAAATTATTGAAAATCTTTGTAAAAATTTTCATTAGGATTTAAAATGCTTATAGGATATGCAAGAGTTTCAACAATTGACCAGAACTTACTACTTCAAAAGGATGCTTTACTAAAAGCTGGTTGTGAAAGAATCTATGAAGATGAAATAAGTGGAACAAAAGATAATCGTCCAGGATTAAATAAAGCACTTGAGATGCTAAGAGAAAACGATACACTAGTTGTATGGAAACTAGATCGTTTAGGAAGAAGTGTTAAAAGTCTTATTGAACTTGTAGCTGACCTTAACTCTAAAAATATTCATTTTAAGAGTTTAACTGATTCAATTGATACTTCTACGCCATCTGGTAGATTCTTTTTTCATGTAATGGCAAGTTTAGCACAAATGGAGAGAGAATTAATTGCTGAAAGAACCAGAGCTGGGCTTGATGCTGCAAAACAACTTGGAAGAGTTGGCGGTCGAAAAAGAAAAATGACTGATAGTAAACTAGCATCTGCTAAAAAACTTTTAGAAGCTGGTGCATTACCTAAAGATGTAGCTTCTGATTTAGGTTTATCTCTTGCTACATTATATAGATGGATTCCTGCAACTTAATAATTTAAGTAATATTTAAGAACCGTGTCGCATTTGGTACTTCTGTTCCTAAATAGCCATTTTTATAGTTTTCATTTTTATTTGTAAACTCATCAAGTTCAAGTGTTACGGAGCTTTGCAAAGAATTAGGAGTTACAAGAGCTACTTTATATAAATACATTTCACCTACTGGTGAATTAAGAGATCATGCTAAGAGGGTGCTTGAGAAATAGAGTTAAGCTATATTTAAAATTCTTTGTCGCTTTTTTCCCAAATGTGCGGATTTAGCCATCTTAGTGATAGTCTCTATGGTATCAAATATATCGCTAGGTTTATTAGTATAAGGATTATGGTATCTAGTGTAAAGTATATATGAAGCTGCAAAAATCTCTTCTACAGTTAGTTTTCTAGTTCGTCTTTCACAAATTGACTTATCTTCTGTGACACCCCAGCCAGCATAAAATGGCATTCCGAAGCATATACACTTGCAGCCGACTAAAAGAGCTTCAAAGCCCATCTGTGATGTTTTAGTATAGACTTTAGAGAAATGTTTTAAGAGTGAGATAGGATTTACATTTTCTTCTATGATGATGCACTTTTGTTTTACTGCGTTTATGTCTATGTCTGACTTCTTTTTCCCACTTAAAACATCAGGATGCACTTTCAAATAAATCTTAGCATCTGGATTTTCTTTTACAGCTGCGTTTATCATCTCATCTGTACTATAATCATCCAACATACCATACTTCAAAGAAGCATCACCAGCTGTTTGGGCAATGACTAAAACTCTTAGCTCATCTTGATTTTTAAAAAAAGTTTCATTTATATCTTTAGCATTATTATATTTTGAAATATTATGTGTTTTTATAAGCTCTATAGCTTGATGAGCTTTTTTCATCAATTCGCCATCGGCATTAACATCATAACTATTTAAGATATTTTCAAGCTTTGAAGGAGTGGTGGCATCATAATAAATCCCCACATCATCCTCAACTAAACCAAAAGATGGATAATCTTCAACTCCGAGGCCAATAGACCGTATAAAGCCGTCTTCTAATAGTACAAAAGAGGTATCAAGTTTTTTAGCTAACTCTGTAGCTTTTATTCCTGATTTTTTTCTTCCCCAACCGTAAAAGGTACCTTTTTTTTGAAGGAACTTATTAATTACAGTATAGTGTTTGATATTTAAAAATTTATTTGTATTTTTTATCAGTTGATTTGATGTTGATAAGTTTGTCATTTTTTTATTATTTTACCAATAGTCTTAGTACTAAGTTTTAAAAAATTAGCAATCTCTGTTTTTGT
>JAYEIM010000150.1:0-12913 GCA_034660095.1 Campylobacterota bacterium
AAAAAACTCTCTTTATCATCACTATCAACAATAAACTCTACAACTCCAACACTCACTGTAATAGGAAATTCAATTTTATCTACTTCATAATCTTCAATATTTTTTCTAATATGCTCTGCTACTACCATTGTATCTGCCATTGTTGTTTCAGGTAATAAGACCATAAACTCTTCTCCACCCCATCTTGAAGCAATATCAGTAACCCTTATTGAATCTTTTAATATTTTAGATATACCAATTAATACAACATCTCCAACATCATGACCATATGTATCATTTATATTTTTAAAATCATCTATATCCAACATTAATATAGAAAGTTTATGTTGATATCTTATCTCTCTTAATATCTCTTTATCTAGTTCATCATTTAATTTTTGTCTATTTGCTAGTGTAGTTAAAGGGTCATGTGTTGACTTATATGTTAAAACACTATTTTTCTCTTCTAATTGATCTATAACTTTTTGCAACTCTCTAGTTTTCTCTTCAACTTCATATGATAATTTTTTATTTACCAACTCTAATTGTTTTTTTAAGTAGATAGGTTCTGCAACTATTACTAATGTTTCAATTAAATTATCCATTTTCAATGGTTTATTTACATATCCTCTTACTCTTTGATTTATCGCTTTTTGTAAGAAAGCAGAGTCGTTATGTGCTGTTGTTATAAGTGTTGAGACAGTTGAATCAAGCTTTTCAATCTCCTCTATCATCTCCAACCCATTTAATTTTGGCATATTTATATCTGTAACAATAACATCAATTTTAAATTCATATAGATTATCTACATTATATTTTTTAAATACTTCTAAACCCTCTAAACCATTAGAAGCTTGTATCACATTTTTAACAAATTTTGATAATATATTACTTGTAAGCTCCCTTACTACATCTTCATCTTCAACATATAATATATTTATATCTTTTAAAAAACTTTTATCCATAATTATAAACTATCCTGCTTAAATATTTTAAGTGCATTTTCTAAATCTTCTTTTGTATCTATACCAAAACTTTTGGATTCAACTTTAACCATATTTATTTTTTTACCATTTGATATAACTCTTAACTGTTCTAACTTCTCTGTCTCTTCCAATATTGAGCTATCTAAGGAACAAAAATAATTTAAACTTTTTTTTGTAAAACCATAAATACCTAGATGACCTTTATATTTTGTATTATTATAGTGATCTCTATGATATGGCATTTTACTTCTTGAAAAATATATTGCATTTTCATTTTCATCACAAACAACTTTTACATGATTTGGATCATCTGCCATCTCTGAATTTATCTCTTTAAAACAACTTACCATTGTAAAATCATCACCATTAATCTTTTTTACTCTATTGATTACTGCTTGTACCACTTCTGGCTCAATAAATGGCTCATCTGCTTGTACATTTACTACAACATCATCATCATTTAAATTCAATAAATTAACAGCTTCATTTATCCTATCTGTTCCACTTTGATGTTTATTTGATGTCATAACAGCTTTTATATTATACTCTAAAGCTAAATCAATAACTTCTTGTGAATCTGTTGCTATAACTACATCGTCTAACACTTCAACTCTTTTAGCTGTTCTTATAACCATAGGCAAACCTAAAATATCTACTAAAATTTTATTTTCAAATCTACTACTATTTAATCTTGCTGGTATTATTATCATATTTTTATCCTAATACTGTTCTATTGGTAATATTATTTTAAATACTACTATATTATTCTCTTTATTTATCACTTCTATTTTACCTTTTAAATGAAACTCCACAACCATCTTCGCTATGTATAAACTTAAACCTACTCCATTTTTAGTCTCTTTTGTACTAAAATAAGGGGTAAATATTTTTTCAATTAATTCACCTTCAATATTTCCACCATTGTTACTTATATCAATATTTATACTATCATTAGCTTCATATACTTTTATATCTATATATTTATCTTTTTCATTAGTAAGTTTATCTACTACCTCTTGGGCATTATTTAGTATCGTTACCATTGACGCAACTAACTGCTCCTCATATGTTAAAATATTTTTATCTAGCATTGATGTTGTAAGATTTTCCACTTTTACAATTGAGTCATTTATAGCTTTATTAATAACAGCGTTCAGAGAAACCTCTTTTTTATCACCTCTTAACTCTGTGATATATTGAAATTTATTGATAATACCAGATAAACCTTCCGTATTTTTTTGTATCGATTCCAAAACTGGCACCGCTTCATCTTTGGAGGGTATATCATTCATAATATTATATGTTACTAGTAAATTTTGTGCATCTAAAGATATTGAATTTAAAGGTTGTCTCCACTCATGAGCAACTGTTCTCATAGTATCTGACATAATTTTCAATTTTGATTCATTATCTACAATTGTTTCTTTTAAAACTTCTGTATTTTTTTGTAAATTTATTTCAGAAGTTATATCAAACATAACAGCAGAATAACCTGTAGTATCACCATATTTATTTTTTATAGGTTTTATAATCACATCAACCCAAAATCTATCTTGATGTTTGTTTATACCACTTAATATTCCTGTCCATTGCTTTTGTTTAACAATATCTTCTAGTATATCTTTCTCTAAATTTTCCCTATTTTCAAGTGTTAAAAATTTAAGATAAGATTTACCAAGTAACTCTTCACTATTAAACATTGTTAACCTACAAAATGCTTCACTTACTTCATTTAAAATACCATCACATTCTATATGAAACTGTATCACATACTTATCGAATATTTCATGATCTGATATATTTTTTGTAACATCATTTATATTTATAACTATGTTTTGATTATTTGACATAAGTTTTATAGATATATCAAGGTAAACTATCTGCTTATCTTTTCTTTCACATGCCACTTGTATATTGTTAGTATATTCATTTTTATTATTATGAACTAATAACTCTTGAAACTCTTTTTTATATTTAGATAACAACAAGCTTTCAAATGAAATTTTTAACAACTCTTCACTGCTATAACCTAAAATAGGTGTAAAAGCATCATTTACATATATAAATTTGCTTTTTTGGTCTATTATACCTATACCACTCCATGAGTTATTTATAATCTCTTTTAATATTTGATTACTTTTATCTGTACTTGGCAACGACATACTTATTAAAACCTTATCTTTATGTTATAGTATTTATTTTATCATAATTTGACTTATATCAATACACTAAGAAAATCTCTAAATAAACTTCAATGGTATTTGTACACTGTCTCTATTTTTATATCCGCAATGTGGAACTTTTAAATCTTTGGTATCTATCTTATCATCATTAAAAAATATGATATCTATATCCAATGTTCTAGGGGCATCTTTAAAACTTCTTACTCTTTTAAATCTATTTTCATATCTTTGAAAAGCTTTTAAGGATTGTTGTGCTGATAAATTTGTTTTTAATACAATAATTGCATTTATAAAATTATTTTGTTCTATATAACCAAATGGCGGATTTTCTAATAGTGGCGATGTTTTCATAAGTGTAAATCTACTATCACTTTTTAACATTAAAAATAATTTTTTGAATAATTGTTTTACATCTCCTATATTTCCACCAATTCCAATGGTTACAATGTTCTTTTTTTTAGAATCAAAACTATTTTCATATGGGAAATAATTATTAAAATATAATATTAAATTAGTTGATATTATTTTCTTCATTCTCATCCTTATTTGACATATCATACACAAAACTAAATATTTCAGAAACAGCTTTATATAGTTCCACTGGTATCTCTTGATTTAACTCTATTTGACTAAGCATATTTACTAAGTCTTCATCTTTTTTTATAGGGATTCCATTTTGCTCTGCTATTTTTATAATATTATTAGCTGTTACACCACTACCTTGTGCCATAGCTTTTGGTGCATTATCTTTTGTATCATCATATTTTAGTGCTGTTGCTTTTTTTATAAATGGTTTCTCTATCATATCTACACTATGCCTTTATATCAAGTCCAAAATTTATATTTTTGTTATCACTATAACCAGCTAATTCATTGTTACTGTTGTCTTGATTGATATCAAAAACATTTAAACTTTGCAACATTAACCCAATACTGTTAATCTTTATTCTTAATTTTTGTAAATTATTTTGTATTTTTTCTTTAAAATCAAAATTTTCTACACCAATATTTATATTTAAATTGTTTTTTTTATCTAAAACTAGCAATACTTTTAATTCACCTTGCTTTTTAAGTGTTAAATTTATCTGACACGATACACTATCATCTTCTAAAGAGTTAAGTTTTATATCAACATCTTCAATATTTTCTTGTAAAAAAGACAAATAAGTATGATTTGAATTTGAGCTATAAGATAACAATTGAAAGTATTCAACTTGGGAAAGTATTTTTTCAACTGTAGCCTTAATCTCTTTACCAACTAACTCATTTGAACCACTTATTTGCTCCTGTATTTGTAATATTACCATTTTAATATCTCTTGATATATTCTTTGTTATTCCTAAGTTATTTTCTATACCCATTCTATTTAATAGCTCATTTTTTAATAATTTAGATTCTAAAAATACTCCACTATTTGATATATTTTCTTTTAATATTTTGACATCTATGTTTTTAATATCTACAATAGATTCTTTTAATGCACTAATTTGATTTAGTATTTTACTTTCTGGTTTTAAAGTTAATTGTATTTGAGATTGTGTTTCTAAAAATTTTACTAAACTTTTTATATCATCTGATAAGTTTTTAAAACTAAATGTGTTTTTATTGTTTTGCAATAGTGTAGATATACTATCTTTTGTTTGTGTGCCCAAAGCTATATCTTTGAACAATCCACTTATAAGAGATTGAATACTTTTATCTTTTACTAAAGTTTGTATATCTACTTTTCCATCTTTACTTAAACTCTCTATCTTCTGTTTTACAGTATTATTTATATTTGGAGATAATATATTTAAAAGTGTTGTTGTAGATATATTCATTTTGCTCTCATTTATTCTTTATAATTCTTTAATGTTTCTCTATTAATCTTTTACAATTAGTATAGTTATAAAAACTATCTTTTTGTATATATTCCATTCTAACATTTAATATATTAATATAAATATATTGTTAATCATATATTAGATACAATTATCCCATATAATATAAAACAAATAGGAAATATAGATGACACTAAAAGAGAGATTAAAATCTGAACTAAAAGATGCTATGAGAGCAAAAGAGATATTAAGAAGAGATACAATAAGAGCTATAAATACTATGATAAAACAGATTGAAGTTGATCAAAGAATAGAGCTTGGCGATGAAGATATAATAAAACTTATCCAAAAAGGGATAAAACAAAGAGAGGAAGCTATTGTACAATTTAAAACAGCTAGCAGAGATGATTTAGTTCAAACTGAACAGTCTCAAATAGATATTTTTGCACAATACCTACCAAAACAACTAAGCGATGAAGAGCTAGAAGTTATAATTAAAGATATCATCTTAGAAACTGGTGCAAGTAGTATGAAAGATATGGGTAAAGTTATGAACCCAACTAAGCAAAAAGTTGGTGGTGGAGCAGATGGAAAAAGAATTAATCTTATAGTGAAAAAACTACTATCTTAATATAGGAATAAAATATGGAATTATCTAAAAAAGAGATTGAATACTTTGAAAAAACTTTAAAGCTAATATCAAAAGAGGAGATAATAAATAGCAAAGTATCTCCTGTACATACGGTTTATGATCTTATTGATATTTTATTATTAAGAGTACCAAAATCAAATGTTAATAGTATGTCAAAACTATTTCAAGATTCTTTACAACCATCTATATCATTATCTATTGGTGATGATTTAAACTCTTTTTGCATTAAAATTGGAGATTCACCATCATTAATATTTGAAAAGTCTATCCAAAAAGAGATGGAAAAATTTATTGAAAAAAGATTTGAAGTAGATAAAAAAGTTGTAGCTCAAAAGACAGCAGATATAGCTAGACTAATTAGTCTAATGAATAAATATTTAGGAGATGCAATAGATAGTAGTAAAAATGGCTCATCTAATGTATCAAGTATAAAAGATGAGATACAATCTATAGATTTATCTACTTCTACTAAAGAGGAATTAGATAAACTTCAAACAAAACTAGTTCAAGCAGCTATGTCTATTGAACATGAGATGAGTAGTGTAAGTAAAAATTTAGAAGATGGTAAAAATGAAGTAGTAGAGCTAGAGAGAAAAGTTAAAACATTAGAAAAAGAGCTAAAAGAGACAAAACTACAAAGCACTAAAGACTTTTTAACAGGTGCTTTAAATAGAAAAGCTTTTGAAGAAGAGATAAAAAGATTTGAAAGCTGGTTTAAAAGAGATAATAAAAATTACGCTATTGTATTTTTTGATATTGATAAGTTTAAAAATGTAAATGATACTTATGGACATGAGTGTGGAGATGTTATTTTAAAAACATTTTCAGCTCTATTGTTAAAACTAACTAGAGATTCTGATATTGTTAGTAGATATGGTGGAGAGGAGTTTGTTGTTGCTGTACAATATAACAATAAAGATGAACTAAATAAGTATATTTCAAGAATTAAAAGTGTTATTACAACAAATAAATTTATATATAAAGAGCATAAGATAAAAATAACATTTAGTGCTGGAGTACAAATAAGATCTAACAATAAAGATATAGATGAAACTATATCTAATGCTGATAAACTATTATATGAAGCAAAAGAGACGGGTAGAAATAAAATTATTTTTTGGGATGGAAAAAACCTTTAATCTCTTCCTAATCTTTATCTAAATTCTCTTTGTCAAAAAATGTATTTGGGTGAAAGTTAGAAAACGCAGCTTTCATAGAGACAAATATATCTTTGTTATCCTCTTCAAGTTTTGCTAATAGTTTTTTAGTATTTTCTCTTGCATGTGGCATCTTAATATCAATACGCATTGCAGGGCAAGATTCATCCCCTATAACATCTACACAGTTAGTTTGAGCAAATGCTCTAAGTTGTCTCTCTCTACACATAATAAGTGGTCTTATAACCATCAAGCCATTTTCAGCCTTGTAAACAGGAGGCATACTTCTCATACTGCCATTATAAAAGAAATTCATAAAAAAACTCTCCATAGCATCATCAAGATGATGTCCAAGTGCTAATTTATTGTACCCACCTTCTAGTGCATGAGTATATAAGTATCCTCTCCTCATACGACTTACAAATGAACAAAAAGAACTATTTTTTCTAATCTTTTCTTTTGATATCTCAAATATTTGTGTATCTACTATTTCATGAGGAATATCATGTTTAGCACAATGATCAGCCAAAAACTGAACCTGTTCACCCATACCATATGTGATAGTTACTGCTTTAAATTCAAATTTAAAAGGTGCTTTACTTTGCATTCTTTTTAGTGTATGAATAAGTGTTAAAGAGTCTTTCCCACCACTAAACCCTACAAGTATTTTATCACCATCTTTAATTAACTCATATTGAGCATTGGTTCTACCAACTAATGTTGTTATTTTTTTGCTTATATCTAACAATGTTTATTTACTCTTTGCAAATTTATTCTCTTCCATATTTGTTTCTAAATTTTTTCTTGCTCTATATATTATATGTTCATTTGTATCTTGTGGATAAAAATGTGCTATACCACAATTAAATCTAACTATTATTTTTGTATCAATTCTTTTTGCATGCAATAATCTTCCCACTAAATCTGTGATATTTACATCATTAGAATTTGGTAAAATAAGATAAAATACTCCTGTATTCTCATAATATATAACATCAGTAGTTCTAACAGTACTTTTAAAATGCTTCTTAAATGCTCTTAAAATTAGATCTTTTTTTGCCTCATTATTTACTTGCTCACTAAAACCTTTATAGTTATCTATCTCCACAATTGCTAAAGAAAAATGTCTTTCATATCTCTTTGCCAATGCTAATTCTCTTGTCAAAACTTGCTCAAAACTAAAAGATTCCTCTTGTATTTTTTCACACTGAAGATTTAATACTTGATTTTCTCTTTCAAAAAGTGTTATTTTTCTCTCCATCATAAATATATCGTGTTTAAGTTGATCTCTCTCATCTTGTAAAGAGATAAGTTCGCTTGTATTTGCACCTTTTACCTCATATTGTTTTTTTGCATGAGTAGTTGCTTGAGTAATAATATGTGACTTTAGTTTTTTAAGTTGTTCTTTCTCTTTATTTTTAAGCTCACTTATATCAACAATAGTTAATATTCCATACATACCATCTTTTAAAGGAAACTGTTGACCACTTATAAATGCATCAAATAGTTCATTATTCCCTTTTTTTAAGAACATTTCATAATAACTTGCATCATCATTTTGTATTGTTTCTAATACTTTACTTTGCTCCTCAACAGGTATAATATCTGTAAGTTTTGTATATAATATTTTATCCTTATCAACATCTAGTTTTTTTAATGCTGCGTTATTAACGAGTACAATATTATGATCTTTATCAGATATAATTATAGATTCACTAATATAATTATAGATTGTTTTTAATTGATGTAACTCTAAATCAATATTTTCCATATTATGCTTTCCCTTTTGCACTTTGTATTTTATTTACATATTCATAGTTTATATCTATTTTTCTATTTTTTGGTAAACTTTGCGATAATTTTATTATTATATCATTAAAATCATCAAATAGATAGTTAGCCATACTTCCAGGTATTGAATTTATCTCATTTAAATAAACTTCATCACCAATAACAAAAAAATCACATCTTATAAGTGACCCATCAAAAGTATTGTTATATATTTTTATAAAATTTTCTTTTAATGATTTTTCTAATTCACCACTAATATTGGCTTTTTCTACAACACTTGTACGATTGAAATCTAAATATTTTTTATCAAAATCTAAAAATTCATCTTTTTGAGGCTCCTCTACTATTGAAAAGTTAAATTTTCCATCTATTTTACATCCTGCTAAATTGTACTCTTTAACACCATCTATAAATGGTTCTACAACAATAGTATCATCAAATTCAAATGCAACATCAAGTGCATATTCAAGTTCATTTTCCTCTTTTACAATACTTACACCTATGCTACTACCAAGTTTTGTAGGTTTTATTATACAAGGGTAACTATCTATTTTAATATCTTTTGTTCTATCCCTATCAAAATATTGGCAAGGCAAAGTTTTAACATCACAAGTTGTAGCATATGTTTTTGTAATATATTTATCACAAGACACAACTCCAGCTTCAACATTTGGACCAATGAATGGTATATTATAAAACTTAAACACCCCCGCTAATACTCCATCTTCCCCATCTCCACCATGAACAAGATTTAAAACTACATCAAAATCTACAAACTTTGTGCTAAATAATGTTTTTCTAACAAATCCATTGCTGACAAGTTGTAACTGATCAAACTTTTTATATTCACCACTACTAAATAGGTTTGATTTCATTTTATCAGTAGGGATAAGAAAAAACTCCCTATTTTTATCTATAAATATATACACAAGCTTCTCATTTAAAACTTTTTTCATCGATATAGCACTTACTATACTTATCTCATGTTCAAAACTTACACTACCAAATATAATTGCTATTGTCATACTTTTTATACCTTTAAATTTGTTTTATATTATTTTATTTCTGTAATTTTTTCAGAGCTTCTTTAACTAAACCAGCAGTATCTGTTGCTACACATGCTCTTAATGCTTTATTTATCTGCTCTTTTTTAAATCCTAATGATTCAAGTGCCTGAACAGCTTGTGATCCACTTTCATTTAAACTACTTGTTGATTCATTTGCAGTTACTACAAATCCACTAAGTTCAACTAAAATTCTACTAGCACCCTTTGGTCCAATTCCTGGAACTCTTTTTAACATCCCTACATCACTAGTTTCAACAATTTGAGCAAAACTACTTGGTGTAAAAGTACTACATATTGCAAGTGCAACTTTTGGACCAACGCCATTTATTTTTATAACAGTATCAAAAAGTTTTTTTTCATTTAGGTCTAAAAAACCATAAAGATTATCACTTTCCTCTTTTATTATTTGTGTTGTATATAGCTTAACATCTGTATCAATTATTGCTGAACTACAATTTATAGATAAAAACACCTCATACACAAGCCCATTTACATTTATATGTATAAATGTTGGCTCTTTTTTTACTATTTTTCCTTCAATTCCAACTATCATTTTTTATTCTTTATCGTTTATTTATACTATTTATACTACCATATAATAGCTTTATCATAAATCAATTTAGGATTATAAATATGTTTAAAAATTTTACCGTACTTTATGTTGAAGATGAAGAAGAGCTTCAGAAAATTATCAGTTCTCTATTTACTGGTATATTTAAAAAATCTTATTATGCCCTTAATGGTAAAGAGGGACTTGAATTATATACTAAACATAAAGATGAAATTGATTTAATCATAACTGATATAAATATGCCTAAAATGAATGGTTTGGATATGTGTAAACATATTAAAGAGATCAATAGTTCTATCCCTATTATCATAACAACAGCACACAATGACAATAGTTTTTTAAATCAAGCTATTGAAATTGGTGTATCAAAATTTATATCAAAACCTATAAATGTAGAAAATCTATTCAAAAATATAAAAATTGTGTTAGAACCAATTGTATTAAAACAACAATTGAAATTAGAAGAAGAACTATACATAAACAAGATGCTAGAAGATGCTAAATTTAGCGTGACTGGTAAATTATCTGCTGGGATAACTCATGAGATAAATACACCACTTACATATATAAAAGCAAATGCAGAGATAATGGGATATGATATAGAAGATTTAGAAAATTCTAAAATAAAAACTAATTTAACTAGCTCATTAAATATTTTATTAGATGGTATCCATCGTATTGAAAATATAGTAAATTCTATGAAAGAGATGTCTATGCAGGTAACTGCAAATAAAGAGGTAACTAATGTATATAATACCTTAGTTGTATCTTCAACTTTAGCTTGGAATAAATTTAAAAATCTTGCAAATGTATATATAAATGGGGAGAAATTTAATATAGATACAAAAAAAGATAAATTTAATTTTATGGCAAATATTGAAGTTCAAAGAATGGAGCAAGTTTGGATTATAATTATAAATAATGCTATTGATGAACTGGTAAAAATAGATAATTTTAATGATAGACGATTAGATATTGATATAAAAGAGGAAAATGAATTTATAGTTATTACATTTAGTGATAATGCTGGTGGGATAAAGCCAAATATATTAGAACATATATTTGAACCATTTAAAGGTACTAAAAGCTCTTCTGGTATGGGAGTTGGTTTAAGTATTGCAAAAAAGATAATTGATGATCATGAGGGTGCAACAATTGAGGTATATAACAATGACAATATATCTACAAATACAAAAATAACTTCTGGCGCAGTATTTAAAATAAAACTATTAAAAACTAAAATTTAATAAATAATATTGTAAAATACTAAATATGAGGAAAATGAATGAAAAATGAAAATATTATAACACAACTTTGTGAGGTTATAGAAGATTCTGAACAGATGACAAATGATGTTATGAATCATCTAGATGTAGTACTAGAAAAATTAAACACTTTACAAGATAGTAAAAACTTAACAAATGATATAGATTCAATTAGAAATAATATATTTTTAACACTAGAATCTATGCAAGCACAAGACGCCCATAGACAAAAGATTGAAAGAGTAGTAAATACAATAGATTCAAACAATGGTAAGTTTGCTGCAAGTGCTAAACATATCACTGGCGATAAAGATGATGATTTAGTAGATGATGATGAATTAGCAGCACTTATTGCTGCTGCTAATGCTTAAGTATTAATTAGTGTACCAATTCACTAATTAATTCTGTAGCATAGCTACCTTTTGGTAGTTCAAAACTTAATTCAAACCAAGCTTTTTCCTCTTTGTATTCACTTGATATATCAGATGGGAAAATCCAAGCAAATCTTCTTGCACCATCTTCTTTAGTCTCTTTTATAAACTCTTCTTCAAATTTTTGGGCATCTTCTATAGCAAATTTTGTTTTTTTACCACTTAAAAGTCCAGTTGGTACTCTATCATGAGCTAAAAACTTTTCAGATTCCTCTTCTAAGTTTTCTATATAAAATAACTTTCCATATGGGTAGTGACTAAAAACATCTCCTTTTAAAACTTTTAGAGGGTGTTTTTGTTTTTGTATCTGCTCTATTGCCTCTACGCTAAGATTTAATTTATCACTTATCTCATTGGCTTTAAAACCATCTATAATTTTACTTATCTCTATTCTTTTTGATAACCAGCCATTAAATAGATGTGATTGATAAGCATTTATATACATTTGTCTTAACTTTCTATCTCTTACTTTTAATGTTCCTGCTATTAAAGCTTCACCTTTTTTATAGTTATCACCATCTATTCCAAATCTTTGAAATCCAAAATAATTAGGCATACCAAAAGTAACAATTTGTTGTAAAGCAGCTTCGAGAACCATTTTATGTCTAGGCTGAACTCTTTTTAATCGTATAAAAAATTTATTTCCTTTTAGATGCCCTATTTTCAACTTATTATTATGATATGTTTTCTCAACTATTTTTATTTGTGGATGTGTAAAATTATTTATCTTTTCTTCATAATTTCTATGTATAGATATATATTGAACAGTCATAGCATTTTTATCTTTAAGCCCTGCGTACCCTATATCTCTATTTTTACAACCAACTGATTCTGATATAATTTTAAGTGCATCCCATGTTGATAAATCTTTTTTTCTAATTTTCAATATTAGATGCTCACCCTCTCCACTAAACTCATAAAGTGGCACTTCTGTTACTACAAAATCATCTTTATTTTGTTTAAAATATATATCAATTTTACTATGGTTTAAATAGTGTTGTTTTTTCATTA
>JAYEIM010000151.1:0-2604 GCA_034660095.1 Campylobacterota bacterium
CTTCGTGCTAAAAAAGAGAAGTATGAAACACTTAAAAAAGGTTTATTACAGAAGCTTTTGAGTGGAGAGGTTAGGGTTTAGACTATGAAGATGAAAAGTTTATTTTTAAAGCTCTTTATTCATATAAACTCTTTTTTATGTATAGTATTCTTATATATTTTAAATAATAAAATATTTCTTTTTAATATAGATTACACTTTTCAATATAAAGAATATATGCTTGAATTAGCTAAATATAATGAACTTTTAAATGTCATTTCATATCTATCTATTATTTTCATAATGAGCTTAATTAGTATCTATTTACTTAAAGCTATTAATCAAACTTCAAAAGAACTAACAATTAAAATAAAGAAAATAAATCCAATATATAGAGAATATTTACCTGTATTTCTTGGTGTAATGATTATATCTTTATCACTAAAAGATATTAAAGACTATGATATTGTATTTTTCAATTCTATATTTATTTTTTTATTTATACTTTTTTATATGACAAAGATAGGATTTTTAAATCCCTTTTATTACCTTTTAGGGATTAGAATTTACAAAATGGAAACTGATAAATCTGAATATATTTTAATCTCAAATGAAAAAGATTATAAGTTTTTATCTCAACAAATAGAACTAAAAAAAATAGATGAAGAACTACTAATTTATTTAAAGGACAAAAATGGCTAATTGTATATGTAAATTGAAAAAAAATAGGTTTAATAATTTATTTGAAACAACAGATGATTTTGACAAGTTTAGTGAGAATGTATCAACCTTTTGTAGTTTTATTACAATTGACGATAACAACTTAACCAATTTTAAAGTATCCCCAGATTATAAGCCTGATAATGAAGAATGGTTTTATTTAGAAATTGATGAATTAGAAGATAATATTACAAGACATATTAATACAATTTATGAGCATTTTAGGTCAAGCACAGATTTAGCGAATATTGATAGCACAACTTTAAATGATATTAAACTTGTTATGTATGGAGAAGAGGCAGACGATAAATTAAAAATAAACTTTCAAGTAATTACAAAAGGAAAGTTTATAACAGAGGATAAGTTTTTATTTTTTGATAATGGAACTAAAATATTAGAAAACAACAATTTATTACAGTTTGAAGATAAAACACATTTTATTTTATGTGAAAATACTAATAGAATTTATTTTAAACAACTATCTCATTTGAATAATATTCACGGAGACTTTAAAGGTTTATATAAAGAAGCTTCTAAAAATGATGTTAAAGAAGTTTTTGAGACGGAACTTGTAGGTTTAGTTGATATTGACGATGATTTAATAGAAAGTAATAAAATAAGCTCTTTAAATTTAAAGAAAATCTCTTTTTATAAGACTAATGGAACTTTTCAAAAAATAAAAGATAATTCAGATGAGTTTTTAGTATATATGGATAAATTTGATTTATTAAAAGAACTTATTGATGATGGCACAATCTCTATACAATCAGATAATAATATGAAAATATTTATGAAAGCTTGTAGTGAGCAAGTATATCAGGGAGATTTTACTGGGGATAATTTTGTGGCAAATGCTAATAAAAAGATAAATTAATATGAGCGAATACCTACAATCAGAACTACCAGCAATAGAGCTTTTCAAAAAGCTAAACTATGATTATTTTGATGCCAAAGGGGAAATGTATGAGGTTGTTCTTGAAGATAAACTAACAATTTCACTTAAAAAAATAAACCCTTGGCTAAATGAAAACAACCTACAAAAAGTAATCCGTAAAATATTAGCAGTAAGTGGTAGCTCACTTATGGAGATAAACTCTGAAATTCACAAGCTCATAACTCGTGCCGATGCTCTATCACTCAAACCAACACCAGAAGAAAAACCAATAGCTGTAAAATTCATAGACTATGACAATCTTGAAAACAATGAGTTTCTTGTTGTAAATCAAATGAAATTCAAAGGAGAAAGAGCTAACTCTATTCCTGATTTAGTAGTGTTTATAAATGGACTTCCACTTGCTGTTATAGAAGCGAAAAATCAAACAGTAGATATAAGTGATATTCCAGATTTAGACTACTATCAAGCTAACTCCCCTAAACTATTTCATTACAATCAAATAATAGGTGCTATTAACCGTATAAGTGGGTTATATGGAACGATAGAAGCTTCAATGAAGTTCTACTCAAAATATAATGAAAAGGCTTCCAGTGAGCTTATAGAGTTATTGGACAATGAACCTACACCACAAGATATTTTAATCTATAATCTTTTTGAGAAAAGAAAGTTCTTAGACATAATCAAATACTTTGTAATCTTTGAAGTTGATGAGGGTAGAACAATCAAAAAGCTACCAAGATACCAACAATTAAGAGCTGTAAATAAAATAGTTGATAGACTTATCAAAGATAACCGTGGTGGTGTTGTATGGCATACGCAAGGAAGTGGTAAATCAATCACTATGATTTATCTTGCTACTAAATTAAGAGCTGCTACAAGTGGGTTTGATAATCCTACTATTTTGGTGCTAACAGATAGAACAGATTTAGATAATCAAATCAGAAGCACTTTTAATAGAGTAGGCTTTTCAAATATCAATCAAGCAAATTCAATTTCACACTTGAAAATAT
>JAYEIM010000152.1:0-2589 GCA_034660095.1 Campylobacterota bacterium
AATCAAGGTAAGAAATACACAAAACTTCATCAAGGGCAGTTGGAAATAGAACTGTAATACCCCGTACCCTTGGGTCGGGGATAGCTAGGAGAAGTTACTGCTTTTTAGCAGTTGAGTTTTATTATAATTTGCTATAAAAAGCTGATGCAAGTAGAGGGTACTTTTAGGGGTAAAAAATTTGGAATTTTTTTCTTTTCTTCAGAATATGCTATTTTAGGTAGTTATCTTGATAATATTTTTGGAGGAAACTAAAAAAAAGAATAAGACTTTATGAGGGTTTAGTTTATATTTTGTACTTTTTCAATTAATTTTTCTACACTATTAATATATTTTTTAGCAGTTTTATAAGATATATAATCTTCCCTGGAATCAAAACGAAACTTATCATCACTCCATTTATCTTGACCATCAATAGAATTGTTAAATGTTGAACTTCCTCGACCAAAAAACAAATTATCATCATTACGTTTTGTTTGTGCATCATAAGTTTTAAATATCGTAATTAGTTTTCTAGAATTCTTTTTTTTACTATCTATTGTTTTAATATCAGTAGCAGTATGAAATTTGATTGATAGTTCTTCGTAAATATCCAATGTTTTCATTTTTAATATTCTTCCTAATGAAATGAACTTGGAGGAATTTGACATACTAGGAAGATTCCTCCTAGTATTTTTAATATTTTTTGACACATCACTAATATAAGTATCTTTATTAAATAAATATTTCATATGATATTCATCACTTAAAACTTTCGGTATTACTCTTACATGATCTAGACAAATAAATTTTTCAGAAGTCTTCATGTTTACCATTACTACTGGACAACCTGATTTATATTCAAGGTTTTGTATTTCAGGTAAATGGGTGTCTTGTACTTTAGCACCATTAAACTTTATTAGTTTAATAATATCAGCTTCAATATATCGAAGTAAAATCTCATTTGTTATTAACCTTAGATCTATTTCTCGCCTAATGTTTGCTTTTAATAACTTTTCATAAAACTCTTCATATTCATAATCTATTTTCATATTATAAACTCTTTTATCATTCCTTCAATAGCATCATGAGCTGTAGTATAATCAATTTGAGCATATCTCGCAGTAATATCATCACCACCATCTTGAGTATGACCTAGCACAACACCAATTACATCTCGTGAAATACCTTTATTAACTAGGTGACCACCAATTATATGACGTATGTCATGCATTCTAAAATGCTTTGAACTAACCATTCTCTTATTTAATTTAAAACTATCGATTACTTCACGAAGCTTTAACCAATGATCCCTCAATGTACCTGGACTCATCATTTTGCTATCATTATTAATTGATGGAAATACAATTCCTTTTTTCTTAATTCCTATTTTTTTCAACTTATTAATAAGCCTGTCAGGAAGAACATATTCCATATCTATTCTAGGTTTGTTATGCTCTGCAAGAATTGTATATGTTTTATTCTCAATATCTACAACTTCCCAAGTCAAAGTAAGGACTTCATCCAACCTTCTACCGTATAAAAGAAACGTAAATATAGTTGCATATATAGGATGGTGGTAATTGTAGAGAGAATTGTATAATGCTTTTGCATTCTTTAATGGAACTTTGACATCTCTTCTATTATCAAGTTTAGGGTACCCTTTTAATGTTCCAGGATTTTTAACAACAATATCCTCTGAATCAATTATGTATGAATATACTTGACGAACCAACTCAAATACACCTCGTTTAGTTCTTGTAGCCAAGGGAGACCCATCTTTGTTAATCATATTCGCCATAATCTGTTCAAGATGTATTTTTTTAATTTTATTAATAGGCATATCAAGTAAACTTATTAAGTGTTTGTTTTTAAATCGTATTTCACTACCAAAGAGTGTATCTTCTCCATTTAACTTAACTGTAGGTATTTTTTTATTGATAGATTTATAACTTGTTATCTTAGCTTTTAAATATAACTCAAAAGCAGTTTCAAAAGTGCTATGTTCATTAAACTCATTACTAATTCTCATCATAGAACTTGTAAGATCTTTTCGTAAATTTTCTTTTTCTTCTTCAACAAATTCTACATATTGGTGTTTTGCAGACTCTATAGCTTTTTTCATAGTTGTTTTGGCAGCAAAGTCTATAATTCTTTTGATTCGTTTTCTAGCACCATTTGCTTTAGCTTCTCCTTCTACTTGTAATCTAAATGGATGCTTCAGGGTATATCCTGTTATCTTAACAAGGACATTTTTTTTAAAACTAGAATTTGCTATCTGGTCTAAATCAATATCGTCATGTCCTATATACTTTACATGACTTATGTATCCCTTACCTGCTGTATCTTTAATTTTATATATGGCCATAAATAAGTGCTCCTCAATATACACCAATAACAAAAGGTGTACTTTAGGGTGTACTTTTTGTCAAAAAAAGGTGTACCAAAGTATATCTAACAATAGTAATAGTATTTCTTTAAAAGCTCTATAAATACCTATTTTAGGTAATAAAACTCAACTGCTAAAAAGCAGTAACTTCTCCTAGCTATCCCCGACCCAAGGGTACGGGGTATTACAGTTCTATTTCCAACTGCCCTTGATGAAGTTTTGTG
>JAYEIM010000153.1:0-2582 GCA_034660095.1 Campylobacterota bacterium
GTACAATTTTATCATTGTGTGTTATAGTTGCTTCATCATCCAATAAATTAGTTGCTTTAAATTTTAGTGTATATCCGATTTTTTTCTCGTTTAAATCATAAGTGTCATTAAGTTTATATTTTACAACGAAGTCAAGTTTTTTAAATGGCTGCTCATATAAATCAACAGTTCCTGCATCTAGTGTCCCTAGTGCTACTATCCTTTTACCTGACTCATTATATGTAAATATAGCACTTCTTCCTGTATTTATATTGTCATATCCAAAATTTATATTTGTTACATATGGTGATTGACCTTGCATAGGTCTATCATTTGATCTTAAAGCATTTATAACATTATCATCGCCATTTTTATCTAATGTGATTTTAGATGATATTAATGAGTAATTTCCTGATATAAAATAATTATTTAAATTTTGATGTATAAAATTAAACTTTTTTCTAAAACCTATTTCAATACCTGTACTTTCTGCTTTTTTAGCATTTCTTAATGTATACCCTATTTTATCTCCTACTTCACTTACAACAGTTTCGATTGGCTTATCAAAATCTTTTTTAAAAAATGCAATACTATATTTTTCATCATAACTTAGATAGTGTTCAAAACTTATATCATAGTTTGTTATAGTTGTATATTCTAAATTTGCATAACCAACAGTTGCTTCTGCAGTTATAGGGTCTGTATATTCATTATTTACAAATTCTCTAAAATCAGGACGACTGATACTTTTAGAGTAACTACCTTTTAATTGCAAATCATCGTTTATTCTATATATACTACTTAATTCAGGCAAGGCATCATTTGTTTTTAATTTATAAGTTTCAACAACTAATGTACCAGTATCAACAGATGATGTTTTCATAGTTTGTGTTGATTGTTCTATTCTTTGACCAAATACAATATCAATGTTATTTGTAGGAGATATTTTAGTTCTAAAATATGTTGCATCTATATTTTGCGATGCTTCGTAGTAATCAGAAGGCTTGAAAGGGGTAAGTGTTGTAAAATAGCCTTTTTCATCAGTACTATATATATCAAGAAAATCATCTACTGATTCATTTCTATCATAATAACAACCTTCTTTTATTTCAAAGCCACCTAAAAATTCATTTATATTTTTTTGAGTACATTCGGTTTTTGTATCGGCTACATATTGTAAAGTATATCTTCTTGAGTCCAAAATTCTATCTTTTTTTAACTTTGCAAATCCAATTTCAAAATAATTTTTTTGTTCATTGAATTTAAAAGGGAGACTAAAAGATACTTTTTTATCATCTAGATTATCTTCAAGTTCAGATGTTATATAATTAATAGGTTTATCTGTATATAACTTAAATAGTTCATCTTCATACGGTGGTTCTTGCTCTACATCACCTGTATAATGATACTCATAATCAACTGTACCAGGTTGTTGATTTTTTGCTGTTCCTTTTTCAACTCCCCAATTTATAACAATATCATCAAACAGATTGTCGGTTGTTTTCCCAAAGAAAATAGTGTTTGTTCCATTGAGTTGATTTAATGATAAAGATTCTTCTGTATAAGTTAAAATTGTTCTATCAACTATTCTATCATTACTCCCTGTTTCAATAACTCTACCATAAGTTGTTGAATCTTTTGCTTGTTCAAGATACATAGTTGTAAATTTTATGCTCTGCCCTTCAGTATTATCAGCTTCAAAACTTACCAATCCACCTTTTTTTTCTACAAACTGTGTATTTGAGTAGCTACCTTTGTTCCCTTGAACTGTAGATGTACCATCTGGACTTGTACTATAAGATGTTTTTGTAAAGTCTTTAATGTCAGCATCAGTTTTATAATATAAATTCCCAGCAAAACCATACTTTAATCCAGAACTAGTTTTATAACTTTGCCCAGTAGATAATGATACACTTTTCCCAGGTTCTATTGTTTTTTGAGTAAGATTAAAGTTTCTATATTGAGATAGTTGTTTAGCATAGTTTATTTTATCTTCTTCTGTAAACAATTCTGAATCACCAAAAGAGCTAAAATTGTCAGTTGCTGATACTACACTATTAGGTATACCTACAGAGTTGTCACTATTATAATAACCTTTTTTACCAGTTGCATCGCTATATGTTGTACCAAATGAAGCACTTATAAAGTTATCCTCTTTTGGTATCCCTTTTGTTTTAATATCAACAGCACCTCCTCCGAAATTTCCAGGAAGGTTTGGACTATAAGTTTTTTGAACCAACAAACTTTCTATAATACTTGTTGGAAATATATCAAGTGGTACAACTCTTTTTAAAGGATTTGGAGAAGGTACATTTAGCCCATTAAGCATAACAGTAGAGTATCTTTCACCCAATCCTCTTACATATACATATTTTCCACCAACAATTGTTATACCAGATATTCTTTTTAAAGCCCCACTAGCACTACTATCTCCTTGTTTTGAAAATTGTTCAGAACCAACCAAATCCCCAATTGTATCACTATCTTTAAGTTCTGCAAATGTTGAAGCTAAACTTCCTTCAACAGCAGGTGCAAGTACTACATACTCTTCAAGTGCGATATCTGATTTGACAAGTTCTTGTGTTAATGAAGTTGTTTTTTTA
>JAYEIM010000154.1:0-12722 GCA_034660095.1 Campylobacterota bacterium
ACCTAAATATTTTTTTTGAACTATTTTACCATTTGTTGTAAGTTTATATATCCAACCCTCATCATTTACCACTACTATACTTTTTGTTTTATCTATAAAACATATTCCTGATGCTTCTGGTATATTTACTATTTTTTTTGAATATACATTTGTAACTACAACAAAGATAAATAGAACCAAATAAAACACTTTTTTTACAATATAATTCATACAACCCCTTTATAACATTATAACTATATTTTGATATAATACAAAAATTTTAACCAAAAGGGAAAATATGCAAAAACTAGCAGTATTTGATTTTGATTCGACACTTATGGATGGCGAAACAATAGATTTTTTTGCAGCAGAGTTAGGACTTGAGAAAGAGGTTGCCGAAATTACAGAAAAAGCGATGAATGGAGAGTTAGATTTTTTTGAAAGTTTAATCACTAGAGTTAAACTTTTAAAAGGTCTAGATTACAGTAAAGTAGTGGAAATTGGTAAAAACTTACCACTTATGCCAGGTGCTATGGAGTTAATTCCTACCTTGCAAGAAAAAGGATACAAAATAATCTGTTTTAGTGGTGGGTTTAGAGTAGGAACTGAACCTGCAAAAGAGATACTTGGACTTGATGCGGATTTTTCAAATATATTACATGCTAAAAATGGTGTTCTAACTGGTGAAGTTGGCGGTGAGATGATGTTTGACGATAGTAAGGGTGAGATGATTCAAAGGATTCAAAGGATTTTAGATATTACTAGAGAAAATACATTAGTTGTAGGTGATGGAGCAAATGATAGAAGTATGTTTAAATACGCAGATAAAAGGGTAGCTTTTTGTGCAAAAGATATTTTAAAAAAAGAGGCAAATATTATAATAGACACTAAAGATTTAATGCAAATATTAAATTATATTGACTAAGAAGTAGTGAAATTATGACAAATAAATTACTTTTAACACTATTACTTTGTTCTACATCGCTTCTAATAGCAAATGATAATATTTATAAAGGCTGCGGTGAAAATGAAAATGAAGCTAGAATAAATTTAGCAAACAATATCTCAACAAAAATAGAATCAACCACATCACTAGAAAAATCAAATAGCTCTATTTTTGGATTTGAACTTTTTTCTAAAACATTTAAGAAAAATTCAAAACAAACTTCAAATTTATCTTTAAAAAATGTACAAATATCAAATGAAAATGATAAAGTGTGTGCAACAATTGATAAAGATGAACTATTTATATTAACAAAACAGCTTATCACTAAAATAGATAATTATAATGAAAAGTCGCTTCCAAAATATGAAAAAGATAAAGTTATAAAACTAAATGAGATATTATCAGATATAAAAAATTGTATAGTTTTAAGTGAAGTTTATCAAAATGTTTTAGAAAAAGATACAACAAAAAATCTTCAACAAAAACAAAAATATTTTTTAAATTTACGGAAACAATACCATTCACAATTTGTAAAAATCACAATAATAGGAGATTTTAGTAAGTTAGAGATAGACAATATCAAACAAAACCACAACAAAGAGTTATTTCTAAAATCTGGAAATCATAAGTTTAAAATAACATCTTCAAAATATTGTGAGATTGAAAAAGAATTTACTCTAAATAGCAGTGAAGATTTTGAAACAATAATAAATATGGATGAATATAATTTTCCATATATAATAGTTGATTCAAATAAAAAAGATGCTGTTTTATCAATTAACAATGAAAATAAAATATTGGGAGATAAACATATTTTTAAAAATTGTGATGGGACAAATATACCTTATTGGGTAACATATAATAATCAAAAAGAAAATGGTAACTTCACATTGAATCCAAATGAATCACTTGAAAAAAGTTTTATATTTTATTCAAATAAAGAATTATCACAATTTAATGAACTTTCAAAAAGCTATGAAGATACAACTAGACTAGAGATAAAGTATGGATATATGGGTGTAAGCTTAAGCGATGATTATGAAGATTTTGAAAATATAAATACTCTACAAGTAAATCTTATTAATACAACTAAAGCTTTTAGATATGGATTTGGTGCAGTTTATGGTCAAAGTGACAATTCTACCATATATGAGTTATATTATAATATTGGATTGCAACTTTCTAGACTAGGTGAAACTTCATCAATAAGATTAGGACCAATTGTAATGATTCCAAGTTTAACTGCTCAAATTGGTGTAGGTTATCATGAATTGTATGATACAAAAAATGAACTTTTAGTAGATAGATTTCCTACTAATGAAGATATAGAGGAAAATAACTTCTCAAGAGATTATGGGGTATTAAAAACCAATTTTGGGATAGATTTTATTGTAAATAAAAGTATCGGTATAAATATATTTGCACAGAAACAATTTACAATGGAAAAATCAACTACTTTTGGAGCTGGATTATCACTAGGTTTTTAAAACCTAGTATAGTTATTTTGTAGTATTAATTAACTCAAAAGAGTTATCCCCAACTTTATATAAATTAACTGGATATATTATTTGGTTTTCCTCAATTTTTAGATCATCAAAAAGATCAATATTTCCATTTAGCAAATACTCTACACCAATAATTGAAGAGTAATTAACCCAACTATATAAAATATTATTACCAATCAACTGATTATATTCTAATAAATCATCTGGTATTTTTCCAATAGAATTAGCAATGATTAGTTTTTTTCTATCTTGTTTTTGTGTTAATGAAAATATTAATGGAGTATAATTTAGCTGTGTCGATACAATCTTAGAAATATTTAAATCTCCTGCAGTTATAGCTGATAGCAATATAGAGCTTTTTACAATTGGAGTATTTAATATAACAACAGCATTATTTAACTTTTTATTCTTTAAAAAGTTTTTATAGTTACCATTATTATCATCAACTTTTTTTGTATATTTCAAATCATATGATTTCAAGTAGTTATGAAGTGTATTTCCAATAGCTGTGTTATCGTATAGCTCTGCAAGAGATAAACTATCACTATATTCAATAAGCTTATTAAATTGTTCTTGATAATTTATAGCACCAAAAACTATATTAAGTTCTGATAATTGATCAATATTTTCTATTTCACTTTTATTTATAAGTGGTAAATATATCTTAATATCTTTGATACCTTCAATACTGTTTAATATATCTAAATTATCTTTTGTGATCATCGCAACAACATTTTTAATTTGTTTTTCTTGAACAATATTAAAAACTTCTAATAAATTATTTTCATTTTGAACTACCATATCCAGAACAGTTAATTTAATCTGTTTATTTTTATACAATAGATAAGTATTAATTGTATTTGTAGCTTCTAGTGCATATTTACCTATTGTAACAGATGGAAATATAATTACCAGTTTATTATCTTCTTTTACAGTCACCTCTTCTTCAGCTACATCTTCAGGTATAGTATCTGTTTTTTCTACTACATCAACTTTTTTTGTATCTACTGTAGGCTTAACGATAGAGATAGACTGTTTTTTAGGTTTAATATCAACAACTTCTATTTTTTGTACTGTGGTTGTACAACCTATAAACAGAAAAGAATATACCAATATATGCAATAATGCTTTCAAATAATCTACTCCAATATACTTTTTATTTTTTTTAAATCATTAAACATATCTTGTTTATATGATGGGTTTTTATAAATAAATTCTAAATCTAATAAAGGGATGGTTTTTATTCCATTATACTCATATATATTTCCAGATATATCTGATATATTATCTTCATTACATAACAAATGATTAAATGCTGAGCCTAAAGTTATAATAAACTTTGGCTTTATCAATTCAATTTGCTTTGTTAAGTAACCTTTACATAATTCTATTGACTGATTAATAGATTTAATATTTATCTTTGTATTACATTTTAATATATTAGTTATATATACTTTATTAAAATCTATTAACAATACACTTTTAATAATATTTTCCAATAATTTACTAATATTTTCATTTAAAAAGTCACAATTTGTTCCTATAATCATAATATCACTATTAATTTTACCCAGACCAAAAATAGAATCACTTTTAAACTTTGATAATTCACATATATTACAATGATTGACATAATTTTCTAACTCATTAATATCACTAGGTAAATCATCTTTTTTAATATCTATTTGATTTAACTTTAATGGTTCAATATATTCTATACCACATAGTTTATAGCTATTTAAAAGATTTATCATCTTCTCTTTTTCAATTTTAGTCATCATAACCTCGCGAAATTATACAAAAATTACCCTTTCATCATCTTTTGTTCCAATTATTGGAACATAATTACAATTTTTCTTGACATTTGTTCCAATTATTGGTACAATTGCAACTATAAAAACAACACAAGGATAAATATGACTGCACCACACACAAAAACGGGACCTAGTTTAAGAAAATTAGAGGGAGATTTAGAGGTAAACAAAACTACTTTACATAATTGGAAACAAAATAGACCAAAACTATATGAGTTTATTATAGATTCTTATCAAGACCGAGCTGCGTTAAAAGAGAATATTATGTTTTTAATTGATCAAAAACAAAAGTTAGATGAGAGAATATCTTTAGAGCAAAAAAAAGTTTCTTAATTTAAATAAACTATCGAACCAAAAAAGGGGAAGTTACTTTTGTAACTTCCCCTTTTTTATTATATTAAAGATATAAGATTATTTATATCTGTGAGTTATTCTACCCTTATCTAGAGAATAAGGTGTAATTTCTAGTTTTACTGTATCACCTAATAGTATCTTGATATAATGCATTCTCATTTTACCTGAGATATGACATAATACAACATGACCATTATCTAATTCAACTCTAAATGTTGCATTAGGTAAAACTTCAATAACTTTACCATCTACAACTATTACATCATCTTTAGCCATTTTAATTCCTTTTATTTATCTTCAATCATAGTTAATACTTTAGCTTTACCATCTACTATTGCAACTTGATGCTCATAATGAGATGTACGAAGTCCATCTGTACTTCTTACCGACCATTTATCCACACTGTCAACAATAGGCTCTTCCTCTTTTTGACATATCATAGGCTCTAAACAAAAAATCATACCATTTTTTATTTTTGGACCTTGTTTAGGATTTGGACTATCAAGATAGTTAGGTACTTCAGGATCGCAGTGTGCCTCACGACCAATTCCATGACCACAAAATTTAACTAAAGGAACATAACCACGCCCTATAATAAATTCTTCTAAAGCTAAACTTAATTCTTTAAACCTCATACCTTGTTTGATAATATCAATCGCATAATATAAAGCATCTTTACTACAAGCTATTAACTCTTCATCCTCTTTGCTAATTTGACCAATAGGCATAGTAATTGCAGCATCACCATACCATCCATCAATTTCACTACCAATATCAATACCTAAAATATCTCCATCTTTTAAAACCACATCATTTGGAACACCATGAATGATAACTTCATTTAAAGATGTACATACTGCATTTGGGAAACCATAAAGTCCTTTAAAAGCAGGTCTTGCCCCTAAAGATCTTAAATATTTTTCACCCATAGCATCAACTTCAAATAAAGTCATACCAGCTTTTATGTTTTCTTGAAGATATTTTAGAGTCTTCGCTACCGCCTGTCCAGCGGTATGAAGTTTTTCAATCTCATTTGGTTTCCGTAATGGAATCGCCATAGTATTAGTTATAAACCATGTGCGCTAAGAGTATTATACTTATCAGTATATTGCTGAGCTTCAATTTTTCTCATAGTATCAATTGCAACTTGAACAACAATAAGAACTGCAGTCCCTCCAAAGAAAAATGGAACACCCATAGCTTTAACTATAAGCCAAGGAATTGTTGCTACCATACCTAAATATATTGAACCCCAAAATGTTAATCTACTTGCAGTTTCATTTAAAAATGTAGATGTACCAACTCCTGGTCTAATACCAGGGATAAATCCACCTTGTTTCTTTAAATTATCAGCTATATCTTTTGCATTGAATGTGATCGATGCATAAAAATATGAGAAAAATACTACAAATAGAAATGTCATTAAATTAAATGTATAACTATTTGGATTTAAATAATCAGACAAAGCCATTAAAGTTTCATTTTGAGTACCTTGTAAAATTGTTGCAGGGAACATTAAAATAGCACTTGCAAAAATTACAGGGATAACACCACTTAAATTTACTTTAATAGGTATATAATTCATAATCTTTTTATCTTGATTTTGCATCATAACTTTTCTAGAATATGAAACAGGAACTCTTCTTTCACCCAATTCAACATAAATAATAGCACCAACTGTAGCTAAAATTACAACAATAATAGCTATTATTGTAAGGAAACTCATTTGTCCATTATTTACTAAATCAACAGAACCACCAATTGCACTTGGGATTGCCGAAACAATACCTGCAAAGATAATTAAAGATATACCGTTACCAATACCTCTTTGAGTAATCTGTTCACCTATCCACATAAGCATCATAGTACCTGCAATCATAGATATTGTAGAAACTGCGACAAATGTATCCATATCAATCATAATAGCACTTTGACCAGCAGCACCTGTAAGAGAATTTAATCCCATAGAAACACCAATAGCCTGAACAAATGTAATTCCAATTGTTGCATATCTGATAATTTGCATATATTTTTGCATACCATCTCGCTCTTTTTTCATTTTTCCTAAAGCAGGAAAAGTAGCAGCAAGAAGTTCCATAATAATTGAAGCAGTAATGTAAGGCATGATACCTAATGATATAATACTTAGTCTCTCAACAGCGTTACCACTGAACATATTAACAAGACCTAAGGCATTATTTGAATTTGTGTCAAAGAACTCTTTTACAACAGTTAAATCAACACCAGGTACTGGAACATAAGCCAGTACTCTGTATATTAAAATAAAACCTAATGTAATTAATATTTTATTTAATAGGTCTTTATTCATAAAATTTAGTTACCAGTTGTAGTAACGTTTTCGTCTTTTATTTTAGAAGCCATATCTTTAGCTGTTGAACCAATAAGTTTAACCTTAGTTATCTCTTTAGATAACTTATAAACTGATTTAATAGATTCCATTGTAATCTCTTCAAGATTAGCAACTTTAACTACTTTATCAACATTTATAGAATATGGTTTAAAAACTCTAGAGAAGAAACCAGTTTTTGGTGTTCTTTTTTGAAGTGGCATCTGACCACCCTCAAATCCTCTTTTTATTTTATAACCAGATCTAGCTTTTTGACCTTTATGTCCTCTTGTAGAAGTTTTACCCATTCCTGAACCACAACCTCTACCAACTCTTTTTCTATTTTTTGTACTACCATCAGCTGGTTGTAAATCTTGTAAAATTGACATCTATCTATCCTTTAATCTTAGCTAATGCTTCAACAGTAGCTTGAACAAGGTTATTAGGGTTATTAGATCCTAATGACTTAGCAATAATATCTGTAATACCAGCTAACTCAAGAACAGGTCTTGCAGCTCCACCAGCAATAAGTCCTGTACCTTCTGATGCAGGCTTAAGTAAGATTCTACTTGCATTATATTTATGCTCAATATCGTGATTAATTGTTGTACCATTTAATTTAATTGTTACTAAAGATTTAAAAGCGTCATCAAGTGCTTTTTTAATAGCATCTGGAACCTCTTTTGCTTTACCAACACCAAAACCAATAGTACCGTTTTTATCACCAACAACTACAAGTGCAGTAAATCTAAATCTTCTACCACCTTTTGCAACTTTTGTAACTCTACCTATTTTAACAATAGCTTCTTCGAAATCATCTCTATTAATTGCCATAATTATACCTTAATTCCATTATCTCTTAATGCATCAGCAAATGCTGCAACTACACCATGATACAAGTAACCATTTCTATCAAATACAACTGATTCGATTTTTTTAGCTTTTAAAGCTTCAGCCATTATAGCCCCAACTTTGACAATATTTTCTTTGTTAACAGATAATTTTAAAACTTTACTATCAACTGATGCTAATGTAGCTCCAGCTACATCATCAATTGCTTGTGCATAAAAATATTTGTTTGACTTAAAAATACTTAATCTAGGTAATTCTAGTGTTCCACTAATATTACCTCTAACTCTTCTTTTTCTTCTTAATCTTAAAGAATTTTTCTTTGCTAGATCTTTTGCTCTACTCATATTTTATACCTTATTTCTTAGCTGTTTTACCGGCTTTTCTAACGATATGCTCGTCAGTATACTTAACACCTTTACCTTTGTACGGCTCTGGTGGTCTGAAACCTCTAATCTTTGCAGCAACTTGTCCAACTTCTTGTTTGCTACTACCTTTAATATTTATAATATTCTTATCAACTGCAATCTCAATTGTATCAGATATATCAAAATTAATTGGATGTGAAAATCCAAGTTGTAATTCTAAAACTTTACCTTTTACAGCAGCTCTATAACCAACACCATTAATCTCTAAAGATTTTGTAAAACCTTTATCAAGACCTTCAATAGCGTTTGCAGTTAATGCTCTGTATGTTCCCCAGTAAGCTTTATCTTGAGACTCAACACCCACTAAAGAAAAGTTTACATTATTATCAGCAACTTCAACTCCAACTCTACCATGTGTTTCAACATCGATAGATTTAGAACCTTTTTTAACTATTACAATTGTTCCATTAACAGATACTTCTACTCCTGCAGGTAATACAATAGCTTTTTTACCAATTCTTGACATAGCTACTCCTTACCAAACAGAACAAAGAATTTCACCACCAACATTAAGTTTATAAGCTTCATCATTAGCTATAATCCCTTTGTTAGTAGACACAATAATTGTTCCATATCCATTTTTAAAACTTTTTAATTCTGAAGAGTTTTTATAAACTCTTCTTCCAGATTTTGAAAGTTTTTTTAATTCATTTATAACACTGTTGTCATTATCATCATATTTTAATGTAACTGTAATTGATTTTTTAGGCGAACCTTCTATTTCAACAACTTTACAATCTTCAATATACTCTTTTTGCTTTAAAACATTACAAACAGCTTCTACAGCATTAGAATGGATCAATGTAGTTACTTCTAACTTTCTCATTGCTGCATTTCTTATTCTTGTTAAAGCGTCTGCGATTAAATCATTCATCATGGGCTTTTATCCTTTTCCTTAAGCTTCTACCAGCTTGATTTTCTAACACCAGGTAATAAACCTTCATTAGCCATTTTTCTTAAACATATTCTACAAAGTCCAAAATCTCTATAAACAGATTTTGGTCTACCACAAGAAGAACATCTTGTGTATTTTCTTGAAGAAAATTTAGGTTCTCTTTGTTGTTTTGCAATCATTGACTTCTTTGCCATATTATGATCTCCCTTTAGTAAATGGTACACCCATTAATTCTAATAATCTATAAGACTCTTCATCACTTGGAGTAGAAGTAGTAATAGAGATATTCATACCGTGAGTTTGAATAATAGCATCAAATTCAACTTCTGGGAACATTAATTGCTCATCTAAACCAAAGTTAAAGTTACCAGCACCATCAAAACCATTTCTATTAAGTCCTCTAAAATCCTTAACTCTTGGTAATGCAATTGAACATAATTTATCCATAAATTCATACATTCTTTCGCCTCTTAAAGTAACTCTTACACCAACTGGCATATCTTCTCTTACTTTAAATCCAGCTACAGATTTTTTAGATTTAACTACAACTGCTTTTTGACCAGCAATTAAAGATATAATATCAGTAATATTTTGAATTAACTTACTATCTTTCATAGCAAAACCAGTACCTACAGAGATAGAAATTTTTTCTACCTTTGGAGTTAACATTTTGTTTTGTGGAAATTCACCTTGTAATATAGGTGCGATTTCACTTTTATATTTTTCAAATAATCTAGCTGCCATCTTATTCACCCTCTACTTTTGCCACATTTGAGATATCTATTGGCATCTCTTTATTAACAAATCCACCATCTTTATTTTGCTCAGATGGTTTAACTGTTTTTTTAGCAATTTTACAATCTTTAACTATAACTTTACCATCTTTTGGGAAACAAGCTAAAACTTCACCAGTTTTACCTTTGTCATCACCAGCGATAATTTTTACAGTATCACCTTTTTTAATTTTTAACTTAATAGCCATTATAATACCTCCGGAGCAAGAGAAACAATTTTCATGAAACCAGAGTATCTAACTTCTCTAGCAACAGGTCCAAAGATTCTTGTTCCTATTGGCTCTTTTTTATCATTAAGAATTACTGCTGCATTATCGTCAAATCTAATTAAAGATCCATTTTCTCTTTGAACCTCTTTATGTGTTCTAACAATAACAGCTTTAACAACTGAACCTTTTTTTACTTTACCTACTGGAAGAGCTTTTTTTACAGAAGCAACTATAACATCACCTACTGTTGCGTATCTTCTATGGCTTCCACCAAGAACTTTAATACACATAATCTCTTTAGCACCAGTGTTATCTGCAACATTTAATCTAGAAAAACTTTGTATCATACGTTAGCTCCTGTAGTTAAAATAGTCTTTAATCTAAAAGATTTAGTTTTAGATAATGGTCTACACTCAATTGCAACAACTGTATCACCAACTTTTAATTCTGACTTTTCATCATGAATTAAGTATTTTTTAAATCTTCTAACAGTTTTATGATATCTAGGATGAATAACTCTTCTTTCAACTAATACAGAAGCAGTTTTTTGTCCTGCTACTGTTACCACAACACCTTGGATTTCTCTTTTATGTGAACTCATAATATAATCCTTATTTAGCTGCTGTAATAGCAGTTTGAATTTGAGCAATCTCTTTTTTAGCTGCTTTTAATTCACTTGTATTTGTTAATTGCATAGTTTTTGACTTTAATTTAAGTTCAAAAAGTAGCACCTTTTTCTCTTTTAATAAATCGTTTAACTCTTGTAAACTTTTAGTATTAATATCAGAATAATTCATTTTCACCCTCTTTTGTTACAATCTTTGTTTTAAAAGGAAGTTTAGCTTGTGCTAATGCAAAAGCTTCTCTAGCTAGTTCTTCAGGAACACCAGCCATCTCAAAACAAATTCTACCTGGCTTAATATTCATAACATATTTATCTACAGAACCTTTACCTTTACCCATTCTTGTTTCAAGTGGTTTAGCAGTAAGTGGTTTAGCAGGGAAAACTGTAATCCATATTTTACCTTGTCTATTAACTTTTCTTGTCATAGCAATTCTGGCAGCTTCAATTTGTCTTCCATCAATTCTACTATGTTCTATAGCTTTGATTCCGATATCACCATAAGATAAAGTGTTTGCTCTAAACGACTTACCTCTGTTTCTACCTTTCATCTCTTTTCTATATTTTGTTCTTTTAGGCATTAACATTGTTATTTACCTCTTCTTTTTGATGCTCTTCTTGATTTGCTATCATCTTCTGTTTTTTCAACTGGAATACCTTTTGCAAGTACTTCACCTTTGAAAATCCAAACTTTAATACCAATACAACCATAAGTTGTATGACCTTCAGCAAAACCATAATCAATTCTAGCTCTTAAAGTATGTAAAGGAACTCTACCCTCTAAATACCACTCAGTTCTAGCCATTTCAGCTCCACCAAGTCTACCAGAAACAGAAACTTTAATACCTTTAGCTCCACCTTTAATTGCATTTTGCATAACTCTTTTCATAGCTCTTCTAAATGCAACTCTTCTCTCAAGTTGTTGACCAATATTTTCAGCAGCTAATTGTGCAGAGATGAAAGGTTTTCTTTCCTCTTTAATATTAACAGCGATATCTTTACCAACAAGTGCTTTAAGATTATTCTTAAGTTTTTCAACATCAGCACCTTTTTTACCAATGATAATACCAGGTCTTGCAGCAACAACAGTAACTCTAACTTTTTTAGTAGTTCTTTCTATAATTGTTTGTGCTATTCCAGCATAGTAAAGCTCTTTTTTAACGAACTTTCTAATTTTATTATCTTCAGCAACATTAGCAGGCATTGTAGATTTATTTGGAAACCATCTTGATTCCCAGTTTCTATTTATACCAAGTCTTAGTCCAATTGGATTTACTTTTTGACCCATTACTTGTCTCCTTCTATTGCATTTACTTCAACATATATATGAGCCATTGGCTTATGTTTTGGAGAAGCACTTCCTCTAGCTCTTGGAGTAAATCTCTTAAGAACTGGACCTCTATCAACTCTACAACTTGTAACAATTGCTTCTTCTGGCTCTAAACCTGAATTTGCAACTGCAGATGCAATCACTTTAGCAATAACACCAGCTGCTTTGTTTGGTGTAAACTCTAAAGATGCAATAGCAACTTCAGCATTCATACCTTGAACTTCTCTAGCAATTAATCTTGCTTTAATTGGAGATAGTCTAATAAATTTTAATGTAGCTTTACCCATAATCTATTAACCTACCTTTCTTTGTACAGAACCTTTATGTCCCTTGAAAGTTCTAGTTGGTGCAAATTCACCTAACTTATAACCAATATGATTTTCTGTAATCATAATTGGTACGAAATTTCTTCCATTATGTACATTAAATGTTAAACCAATCATATCAGGTAAAACCATACTTCTTCTTGACCAAGTTTTGATTGGTTTTTTATCACCAGACTCAATTGCTTTAGTAACTTTAGCAGCTAAATGAGCATCAACAAATGGACCTTTTTTTATACTTCTTGCCATTTTATTCCCTTACTTCTTTTTTCTTGAAATGATTAGTTTATCACTAGCTTTTTTCTTTCTAGTTTTATAACCTTTAGT
>JAYEIM010000155.1:0-2572 GCA_034660095.1 Campylobacterota bacterium
TGTGTCATAATCAACATTAACTTTAAGTGTTGAACAGCCACTTACTACAAATAGTAGAGTTATTATTAAAAATATTTTTTTCATCGAAAATTCCTTTATTTAAGTAAGTGGCGTTATTCTAGTGTAATTTATCTAAATTTCATATAGGTATACTCATAAAATATGGAGATTCACTTACAGTGATGAAGTTTCTACTTATAGATATCACCTCTGCTATCAACTTTTAATATTTGTATTTCTTCTTCATTCATATAAAATAATATTCTATATTTCGATACTCTAATTCTATAAATTGGAGGTATATCATTACCTGTTAATCTTTTAATATCTCCATCTGGTAACTTTTCAATAGCATCAAATATTTTCTCTTGAAGTTTCCTCTCATATTTTGAAAATTTCTTTTCAAAGGTTTTAGAATATGATATTTTCATAAGTTAAATTTATTTTTAAAGTCTTCACTTGAACTAAAATCTTCATTTGCTAATATTGATAAAATTTCTTTTTCATCATCTGCTTGAAGCATTAAATCAGCTTGTTCTTTTGTTTTATTATTTTTTGAAATATATTCACTTAAACTCTCTCTAATCATTTGAGAAATTGATTTTTTTTCTATAAAACTAAATGCTCTTGCTTGTTCATACAATGCTTCATCTATAGTTAAATTTAATCTATGCATAAGTTATTCCTTTTGTGTAGTGATGTATAGATGTATTATATCATATTTAATTTATTCTTTCATCACTTTTATTGCTTCAAAGTTTTTGTATAGATACTTGACTTGATTAATAGCATACAAGGAGAGATGCATTCACGGGGTGTAATCGGGTGTAATTTTTATTATTGTAACTTATATCATTAAATATAATGTTAAGTTGTGTTAAAGATTAATTGTGTAATATGCTTTTTGCAGACTATACTCAAAGGCAAAAAATGATTAAATTATTTAAAAATACTTTAAAGGGTTCATCACTATTATTGATATTCATGCTTTTTGAAGGTTGTGGTGGGATAAATAGAGTTGGTGTACCTGAACATAGTAGCACTACTCTGTATTATAAATATAAGTGCAAAAGTGACCAAGATTGCAAGCATGGAGAAGTTAGGTGGGATGCTGATGTACCGCTAGCAGGAGTTTTTATAAGTAAAAGTTCTCATAGAAGTAAATTTGTAGATATTATCGATAACCCTACAAAAGAAACTTTAATGTTAGCAATAGAAAAAAATCATAATTATGGAGAAAACTCAAAGAGATGGAACTTTAATTATAAATTTATTAGAGATATGGTGAAGTCTTCTGATTTTAGAAATATGACTCAAGCAGATAAAGATGAAATTGCTTTATATGTTCTTAAAATGAACCCTGCTAAACCAATTGTAATGTGGATTGTTCCAACTGCTCCCGATGTTTGTGTAAAATATAAACCATCGCATATTCAGTATTTACCTCATGCTCCAGAGGAGCTAGTAGAGTATGTAATAAAAGAGGATCCATTAAATTTTCAATATATTCAAAGACCTTCTGAAGACTTAAAAATTAAAGCAGTAAATGCTAATCCGAAGAGTTTATTGTATATATATGAACCATCACTTGAATTAGTAATGGATACGCTAAAGAAAGACTCCACAAATGTACAATATTTAGATTACCCTTCACAAGAGATACAAAACTATGTAATGAAAGTGAATCCATTAAATTTTCAATATATTCAAAGACCTTCGGAATCTACACAAAAAGAAGCAATAGATGCAAATCAAAATAATATAAAATACCTAAAAAATCCATCATCTGAGTTACAAATGTATATAGCAGAATATTATCCTACTGAGTTTGAAAATATTGACAATCCAACTCCAGAAGCAGCTCTTGTATCGTTTGTGAAAATGAATGATTATAATGCAGTAAGAAAAATAGGAGACTTATTTTATAATAAAGAAAATCCTACTAATGACGATTATGAAGTTGCATTTTCTATGTATAAATTATGTGTAGTTAATGCAAACGATGATGTAGCGAAATATTACTTAGCTGATTTGTATCGACATGGTCAAGGAACAGAAAAAGACTTACAGAAAGCGGCAGACTTAACCTATAGTGTAACTAAACATCAAAGTAAGGATTATTCAGAGTTTATATATAAAGCGGGTTTCTATTACGATTCACTTACCTCTGTATCTCATTATCATGATGAAGGTCTTTTTGGATTTAAAAAGAGTCAAAAAGCTAGACATGTCTACTATAAAAAAATGTATGAAGTGTATCCACATATGGCTGATGTAATGAAGATTGGTCTTAAAAAAACAATGGACAATGTTTGCAAGATAGATCCTGATGCTTGTAAACAATAGGAGTTACGAGTTACATCCCTATGAGTAAATTTTCTACTTTTTACTATATTCAGACTACTACAAACTAATCAAACTATTGGTTTAGTTTGAGTATAATCTTTTGAAATTATTATTAAGTGAAATATATCATGATTAACTACAACTCGATTAAACCTCTACTTTTCAAACTACAACCTGAAAATGCTTACCATGTTGCTGCTTGTTTTTTACAACTACCAAACATCTG
>JAYEIM010000156.1:0-12685 GCA_034660095.1 Campylobacterota bacterium
CTACAATTCTTTTACCAGATACAATCTCCTCTATGATTGGGTCTAGCTCTATATTTGCCCCAACATCTGCTAGAAGTGATGATGCTACTAAGCTTAAGCCTATTGTTATGTTTGTTAATGTTTTCATTGTTGTCTTTTATTTTGTGTTTATTGTAAATGTTATCTTAATATATATTAAAAAATTATTATTTTTTGTTTTATTTAAGATTAAAACTCTCGTAGTGCTATAATTGGCTCAATTTTAGAAGCTCTTATAGCTGGATAGATTCCAAAAACAATACCAGAAATTATTGACATAACTATTCCAAGTATAAATGCTTTTAAAGAATATACTATATAAAGTTTTGAGAATATACTTAGTATAAGTAAAACGGCATATCCAAACATACCACCAAGTAATCCACCTACAATGGTTAGTAAAACTGTATATAGTAAGTAAAATCTAACAATTCTTTTTTGAGTAGCTCCAAGTGCAAGCTTGAGTCCTATCTCTCTTGTTTGTTCGTTTATATTTGATAAAACAGCATTCATCACACTTATACCACCTGTAAGTAGAGACATAATAGCAATAGCAAGTAAAACAGAGTTAAATATAGATTGTGTCTCTTGCTCTTTTTTTATAATTTCTAACGGTATATTTATTATAAAATTTTCTATATTATTATGATTTTCAAGTAATTTATTTTTGATTATATTAGCAAGTAAGAAGATATTTTTTTTATCTTCTACAAATATATTTATTTCATCATAAGTTTTAATATTTGTATTAATAACATTGTATGGAATTATAATAAAATTGTTTATATTATCTTTTGTATCTATAATACCTGAAACTTTATATACAGTATTGTTAAAAGTTATATTATCATTTATATTTATATGGTGTTTGTATGCTATATCTTTACTTATTGTAGCAATAGTAGAGTAGTTATTTATATCATTTGCTAATATTGAACGACCTTTTAAAATAGAGAGTTGTTCTATAAGATGAAATTTATTATTTGAACCTATAACTAAACTTGTTGTGTCACCATTGCTAAAATAAATTGATTGATTTTTAAGTTTTAAACTCATAGATGAATAGCCATATTTATTTACAATACTATTTATCAGTTTTAAATCTTGATTGTTTAAGCCATCGGATAGATTTACATTTAGATTTGATATATTAGAAAATGGTTTATTGATAATTCTAATAGTATTGATTCCAAGATTACTTATATTTTCTAAGGTCTTTTTTTTTGCCCCATCACTAATGGAAATCATTATAATGATAGAACTAATAGAGATGATAATTCCCAAGACACTTAAAATAGAGTGTATCCATTTTGTTTTGAAATGTTGAAAGGCACTTAAAAAGTCATATCTGAAATAGAAAAGTTTATTATTCATAGTTTCTCTAATTCAATAACTCTAGTGCAATATTTTATGACTAATGGGTCATGAGTAACTATAATTATAGTTTTTTCATCTTCATTAACTAAATCCTTTAGCATATCTAAAACTTTGATAGAATTTTTTTCATCTAGGTTTCCAGTTGGTTCATCAGCAAAAATAATTTTAGGATTTTTTATCAAGGCTCTTGCTATTGCTGCTCGTTGTTGTTCACCACCAGATAAAAATTTAACTTCATTATTGGCATATCCATCTAGTCCAACTTTAGATAAAAGTAAATTTACTCTTTTTTCTATCTCTAATTCGTTAGCGTATTTGCCATAATAAAAAGGTAAGGCTATATTATCTTTTACATTTAGATGCATTAGCATATTTGAATGTTGAAATATAAAACCAAATTCCTCATTTCTAATAGTTGATATTTCATCTTTTGATAATTTTGTTAAATCAATATTATCAAAAAATAATTTGCCATTATCTGCTATATCAAGTGTCGCAAGTATAGATAATAGGGTTGATTTTCCACTACCTGATGGACCAACTATACCTAAGAACTCACCTTTTTTTACTGAGAGATTAAAATCTTTTAGAATAGCTTTATCTCCATAAGTTTTTAAGATATTTTTTGCATTAAGTATCATTTTACTACTACTGATTCCCCAATTTTTAATCCACTAAGCACTTCACTATATTTTTGACCAATTTTTCCAATTTTAATATGTCTTTTCTCTATATCAGAATCATTATATATCTCTACAAATTCTGATTTACCATCATAGTTTATAGCATCATTAGGGATAGATATACTGTCTTTTACTTGGTCATAAGCAATGTCTATATTTGCTGACATACCAGAACGGAGTAGTTCATTACTAGTTTTAATTTTTATAATTGCATCAAAAAACTTTATATCTACAATTTTATTATTTTGTTTTGCAATAGAATCTATATATGTTATCTCTCCATTAAACACTTTTGATGGGTAAGCATCTAGTGTTACTTTAACTTTTAGATTGTTGTATATTTTGTTTAGATCAACTTCTCTGATTTTTGTTTTAACTATCATGTTTTTAGTATCTGGTATTTGCATAAAAGATTGATTTTGCCAAATACTATCACCTATATCAACTTTAACTTTTTTTCCATTTTTTGGAATTATATTATAAATTACTATCCCATCTATTGGAGCTCTTATATCACAAGCTTCAACATTTTTTTTTGCTTTTTTAATCTCATTTTTGTAGTACAGAAGAACTGATTTAGATTTAGCAAGTTGAGCTATTTTATCATCTAAAATAAATTTATTTTGGATTTTTTTATTTATGATTTCCTCTTCTAGCTCTTTTAATTTTATCTCATGTTCTTTAATTTGCATTGGCCAATTATATTTTTTATAATTTATTAGTTTCTCTTTTGCAGTTAGTAATGAATCTTGATTATTTAAAAGTTTGTTTTCAACTTCATCTCTTTCCCTTTTACTTATATAACCTTGTTGATACAGTTCATCGTAATCTTTTATCTCATTAAGTGAAAGTTTTACTTTTCTACTCTCTTGTTCTATCTTTTGTTTCAATTCATTTAAGTCAACTAAACCGCTACCATGTTTTATGTCTTGCAAATTTATTTTTTCAATCTCTATAGATTTTTTTAATTTTTCTATGCTCTCTATACTTTTATTTTTATGTATCTCAACTTCTTTTTCTGCTTTGATGAGAGCAGCCTCTGCTTCTTTTTGTTTGTGCATCCATTTATTTAAGTCATCCATAAATGGCTTTATATCAAACCTTGCTAGTATAACGCCTTTACTTACTTGTGTACCTTCTGGTATTAGTTCAACAAGCTTTGCTCTATTTGATAATATTTGTGATTTTATTTGTATAAAGCGAGATGCCTCAAGTGTCCCTCTTTGAATTAGTTTTAAGTCAAAAGAACTTTTTTTTACAGTTTCATATTTGATAATATTTTTATTATCATCACTATTGAATAATAAAATTGCTGAGATAAATATAATAATAAACGGTATAGCTAAAATTAGATTTTTTTTCATTTAATTACCTTGTTTATAAATTCTAAATCTAAACTATTAATTGCTTTAGCATATTTTAAAAGAGTAAGATTATATTTTAATACTTCAGATACATAGTCAATTTGTGAAGATGAATAAGAACTTTCTGCATCAAGAATATCCAAGTTGCTAGAGAGTCCTCTTTCATATCTTATTTTTGATACTTTTAATGAATTTTCTGCTTCTTTTTCTTTTAGTTTATAAATTTTCAAATTTTCAATTATATTTTTATAATCATTTTGTAAACTATTTATATCTTTAAATATTAAGCGATTTAAAGAGTATTTATCTCGTTTGAGTTTTGTTTTTTCTAAAAGTAACCTTTGTTTAGTTATGCTTTGTTCAGTAGTATTAAAGTTATAGTTTGAATTAATCCCAATACTCCAAGAATCTTCATTAAAATTAAATGAATTATCTAGTTCTTCCTTTTGTGCAAATTGTTTATATTTCATGTCAAGTTCTAAATCAGGTAAAAAGTCTTTATTTGATTTATATATCTCTTTTTTTAGTAGCTTTTCATCTAAAAGCATATTATTCCATTTTATATTTTCTGCTAATATTTTAGAATCTTTTTTATTTTCTAAACTGTTTTCAATTATTATAATAGGTTGTGATTCACTAAAAGAATTATTTATATCTACATCTTGATTGATATAAAAGTATAAATTTTCTAAAGAATCTTTATACCTTTTGATACTATCATTTAAGTTTCTATTTTGATCAAGATATGATAATTTTGCTCTATAAACATCAACTTTAGATACTAAGCCACTCTCTTGTTTCGCTTTAGCTGCATCGTAATTACTTTGAGCTCTTATTAAAGCTTTTTTTTGAATTTTTATTTTTTCACTATTTAAAATTGTATCGTAGTAGTAAGTAACTGATTTTAAAATAATATTTGCTTTTTCATCTTTATTGAATAGTGTTAATAATTTAATTTTTTCTTTTGTACTAAACAAAGATGTATTGTTATAAAGTTTTCCAAATTTTCTAAATAAAGATTGTTTGTATCCTACTGTAAACCCAGAAGAGTATTCAGTTTTATCTAAAGTTTGGTAATCATTTCTAGTGCTATCAATTTGTCCATATATAGTACCACCATATATATTTTTTTGACTTCCTTGCATACCTAATGTAAATGAATTACTCTCATTGTTTGTATTGAAATTTGAAACAGGTGATTAGTGACATTGAAAATAGTGAATTAAATAGAAGCAGAGATAAAAGGATTGTTTTCATATATTGTAATCTTTGTGGTAAAAGAGAAAAAGCGATAAAACCTTTTCTCTTTAGTTATTTATTGCATTTGACTTTTAATGGCTGCGTCTATAACTTGACCATCAAGTTTAATTTTAACAATAGCTCTTCCAGTATTGTAATCATAATCTTCAGATACAACTTCATACCCAGAAACTATATTTTTTGCATTTGTTGTTATTTTCATCATAATATCATTGTTTATAAAACTACTATATTCTGATTGAACAACTTTTCCTAGTCTTTTAGCTAATGAGTTGATGGCCATATTTGTTGCCATATTCACTGCCATAGTTTCATTTTTACTTACAAAAACACCTTTTGCTACGATTGGCTTAGCATTTGGCATTGCTTTTTTAACTACTTTTATAAGAGACTTAGTAGTTGGTAATGGAGCAGTTTTTTTAGATGTTACTACTTTCTTTTTAGGAGTAGATACTTTAGCTACTTTTTGTACGCTTTGAGCTTTTTGTATCGCTTTTTGTATAGATGGTGTATAAAATACTTGTGTACTTCTAAAGTTATTGTCTAAAGGTATATTTAAGTACAGTTCTTTAAATAAAGCAAGTGTATTATATCCTGCAACTTTAGATGAAGTTTTTGCTTTATATTTATCTATAATAGCTTTTGTAGTCTCATCTACTTTACCTGTCATATCTGCATTGTAACCATGAAGATATAATGCATTTTGAATCATTGCTACTCTATCTTCATCACTAGCACGCATGAATTTTTTTGATATAGAATTTATAACAACATTATCTACTTTTCCATCTGGTAATATTTTCCAATATGGAAGATCTAAATATCTACCAACAACTTCAATAATACTAAGTTCAACTAAAAGTCTTACAGCTGCATGTCTCCCTTGAACTTTTTTAACATTTCCACTTAATCCAAATGAAGCACCTGCAATAGAAAAACCTAATTCTGATGAAGCTAAACCACTATATACACTAACTGTATTAGTTGCACTCATTTTTGGAATCATTGCCCAAGTTTGAAAGTCAATTAAACTTATATCTATTGTGATATTTGAAGTTGATTTCTTGTCATTATCACCCATATCTAAGCCAATAGCCGTACCACCAATATTAGTTTCACCACCAAAATCAGAACCAGTTCCTCTAACTTCTACTGATCTATCAAATTCAGTAATACCACCAGATACAACAAGTGTTGGTACTATTTTATTTTTAAAATTTGAGTAGCCTAAAGCTTTCATATTGCTCATATGTGCTGGGTCATAATCTATATATTGAATTTTTCCACCAATTTTATTAATGGCAGTTTTAATCATCTCTGTAATGTCAATAGGAATTTCACCACCAGTAGCTTGTGAAGTACCAGTGTCATCTGTAACACCTTTACTCTGAATTTTAGCTGGTCTTGACGCATAAATCTCAGTCATCTTACCAAAGACATCTAAAGAAGCTGTATAAGCACTTTTCTTTTTAGTTACTTTTTTCTCTTTTAATACTACATCAACCTTTTGAGGATTACCACACCCTGTAAATGTTGTAGTTATTAAAATTGTTATCGCTATAAAATACGAAACTGTTTTCATGAAACTAACCTTTTGATAATTTTAAATTTGTAAATGAGTTATTTTGAGGGAAAGAGTTTAACTAGTTACCGACAGTAGTAACATCACCTTGAATATCTTGGATAATAATTACATCACCACCAATTTTACCACCTATCATATTGACTCCACCGACATTAGTACCCATGTCTCCATCAGCACCAGACATTCCACTAACACTATTTTGAGCTACCGCTTTTGATTTTCTAATGATAAATTTAACATTCAAATCTTTTTGTAAATCATTTCCAGCACTTATACCACTTTCAGTACCTATGCCATCATCTAAATCACCACAAAAAGATAGCTGGGACAAAAGTATCCCAGCTAATAAAAATAGTTTATGCATAACTATTTTACTTTAACGCTACCTACATTTTGTTTTGCTTTGTTACCAAAACCTGCAGCAACATTTCTTACATCTTGAGCTTTACCTCTGATATATACATATTCTACATTTCCACCTTGACCTACTTCAAGTGAATGGATGTTTTGTTCAGCTGTATTTAACGCACCAACTGCAATGTTTGAAGCATTCTTAACATCACTATCTATAATAACACCTTTTGCACTACCAGCAAATGCTGAAGTTGCAACTAAACCTAAACCTAATAACGCTATTGATAATTTTTTCATAATATAACTCCTTATTTGTTATACTTTATTGTCCTCTATTATAGATTAATTATCACTTAAAATAATTCACTTTTTATGCTATTAGCTATGATTTTTGAATGTTTTTTAATTATTATATGTTTTATGGACTTACCAGTTTTAGCTAAATCATAAAATTCAGTATCTGTATCATTAATATATATAACTCTTTCTTCTACTGGGTTATTTCTTATTTGTGATATTAGATGAATTTGAGTATTTCTAACCCCAGAATCATTTTCTATATATATGTCTATTGGGAGAAAAATTTTAATTTTACAGCTATGACTCACATTTATTTTAGAATTAATACCAAGTAGTTTTAGTTCAGATATTATAGGAGTCACTACACTCTTCTTTCTTACACCTTCAAAGCTAATGCAATCATTAGCATTTAGATTAAATGATAAAATGATTGTGATGATTAAGATTAAATACTTCATACTATCTTACCGAAATATTTAAAAAATAATCTGTTGCTTCGTTTATATCAAAGTTTAGGTTGTTATCTTCAAGGTTATCAAGTATATCATCAACAGTTACACCTAAAAATGATGTTTGCACAACAAGTCTAATTTTCCCTCTTTTTTTATTTGTTTTTTTCCATTTTCCAGAGGTTCTAACATTTAAAACTTCTTTTTGATTTTTTAGTAATTTTTTAATATTCCTAACTTTTCTATATGAAACATTACTTAAAATTATCTCTATTTCTCTCTCTTCATCAAGTAAGTATTTTGGTATATTCCATACTACTTGTTTTGTTACTCTATTGGCTGATTTTTTTATAGCTGTTTCTCTTGCTGTTAATTGGTCATCAAGAATTGAGAAAGCACTCTCTTGTTCATTATATATTCCAACAGTTTTTCCACTTCCTGGCATTAAAACTTTAGCATTTATAGATGCAGTAACTAGCTTTCCACTAACATCTGATACTTCACTTCTTGATAAAGCATAAACTATATTTCCAGTTATTACTATATTTGCTCCAGCTTCCCTAGCAAATTCTATAGCTGCTCCACCAATCCCTTTTCTTGCCTTTAAAATTCTCTCTTGGGATATTAAACCTCTATTTGATAAATCATCAGAAGTTGTTACTTCATAGCCATAATCTTTTAAAAGTTTAGCCACTGAAGTTTCTATAGATCTTATTTGCAATTCATCTTTTTTAGGGATATATTTTTCAGTAGAATGTTTTGTTTTTATAGTTTTTTCAACTAATTGTTCTTCAGAATATCTCTCTTGACCAAATACTACAAGTACACTAGGTGAACCAAGCATTTCAACGAACATTTTTAATCCATTTTCAAAATTAAAATCATGAACCTCTTTATCAGCTACACAAGCTTTCATAGATACTTCATAGCTTCTTTTATTTTTTTGTTGTGCTTCTGAAATTTCATAGTAAGTTATAAAGCCTTTTGATTTTTTATTTATAACACTATATACATTTGACATACTTTGAGTCATCTTTGCTCGAGTAAATTCCTCTATATGAACACCAGCACCCATACTCACAGCATTTCTATAAGCATCCATAGTAGCTCGTTTTTTAGCGATATATGTACCTTTTTCTAATCCAGCTACACCTTTGGAGTTTATCCATTTACCTGGACAATGAGAAGAAGATGATTTTTGAGCAAGTAAAGAAAATGGATCTTTTTCTTTTTTAACTATTTTTTTGTTTTTATCTCTTGAGTATTTATAGTTTTTTCAGGTTTTCTATCTGTATTTCGCACATAAGTATCTTCAATTGCAAAATTCTTGCTTGATGATGCTAACTTTGGTAAGCCATCTTTTATAAGTATATTTATCCCTTTATTTAGGGCAATAGTAAATGCTTTATTTGGTAGTTCCCCTGTTGGATTACCACTTGCACCAAAACCTAAACTTTGAGTAAGCTTTTTACTAGCTTCCCCCTCAGAACTAACAGTTTTTAAAAGCTCATTTGTTAAGGCATCTTTTATCATTAAATTGACTTTAACTTTAACAATTTGTTTTTTAGATTTTGAAAATGCACCAGTCGAAAATTCAGTATCATCACTAAATGAAGCTATAGATACTATCAGAAAATAATCAACTGCCAATAGTTTTTTAAATCTATCTCTTTGTTCTTGTGAATTTTTTAAATCTGATAACTCAATTTTATTTCGTTGAATAACATCTTTTAGTCTTTGTCAATCAAGGACATTGAAACAGCTAGTTTCTTTAAGTGCTACAGAAGCTTGACTTTGAATACCTGATTCATTAAAAACTAATCTCGCAGTTTTATTTGAAATCTCAACATCTGTTACACCAATTAGCCCATCTATTGGACTTTGGCAAGTTGTTACTGCACCAAGAGTTTTTATAGTCAATAAAAACATCAATAATAATTTAAAATACTTCATAGTTATCCTTTTATAATTCTAATGCTTGTCCTAGTAAATCATCTACGACAACCTCATTTGGACCTTGTGGAAAATCTTTTATTAGTTTTTGTGCTACTGCTTTGATAGCTTTAATCTGTTTATCAGATTCTTGATTAATTAAAGTATTAAAAACAATATTAAATGGATCAATAGCGATACTTCTTTTAGCAACTCTTTGAGATAAGTTATACCAAATTACATCACCATTTCTTAGTTGTAATTTCAATGAAGCTGTAAAAGAGTAACCACTATATAGAGCTGCATCTTGAACATTTGCAGTTTCAACTATACCCGATAGAATAGCATCTGCTGATGTTAGTTCAGATAGTTTATCAAAATTTAGTAGTCTTATATGATCTGCTTTTTGAATTCCAACTTCTTTTAATGCTTTATCAATTGAACCAGTTGAGATAACTGAATATCCTTTCATAGCCAACAAATTATTTAAGTGTTCTCTAAAATAATAAGCTATATTTGGATACATACTCATGTTTTGCATAGGTAAAATTGCTATTTTAAACATACCACTTTTACCTATGTTTTTTGCAAAAACTTCATCTACATACATCTCTCTTGGTTGATTTTCTTCTTCATTGGCAACTAAAGATATTGTAAAAACAAAGAAAAATGATAAAAAAATAAATAATCTTTTATTTAACATTTATATTTCCTATTTCAACTGTAGAAGATGTTCCTTGACCCTTTGAAAAATTACTAACATCATTACTAGTTCCTCTAATAATGATATTTTTTACATCACTTTTCGAGTCGATATTTACATTACCTATATTTATATTATTACTAGTGCCATCAGAAATATTATTAATATTTTCAGTTTTACTATTAACAATTATATTATTTTTTTCATCTATATAAAATTCGTGTGCTCTTTTTTCATACTCTCTTTGTTCTCTTTTATACATTTGTTTATAAAACTTAGAATTATATTTATATGAATCTGTCTCTTTTTCAGCTCTTTGTATCTCTTCTTGCTTTAATTGTTTAGTTGTTTTTATACTTAGTATTTTATTTTCATTCATGAATTTTTTTATAATAATTGTTTTTCTACCATTAATATTTATAACTATATTATTAGCAAAAATAACATTAGTTTTAGAGAAACTTTTTGAATATATAATGTCATATTCATCTATTTTAAAGCCATGAAAAGCCTTTAAAAGCTTCCCATGTCTTAACACATAGACTTCACCGTTTACTACTCCAAATTTTGCTACAGAACCAGTAGCAAATAAAGATGAAGTTATTAAAAAAGTTATTAAAAAGAGTTTCATACTAAAAACCTAAAATAAATAATTTGCTTTTAAATGCTGAGATACTGTATATGATGCTGTATCAAATGCATTATTTAAAGCCATACTATCTGTTGAGTAAATCCAAAATTCAACATCAATATCAATATGGTATAAACCAACTTCTACTCCATTAGCATCATAAACTGTAAATAAGATTTCAAATGTAGAATTATCTTTTCCAAAATAAGTACCCCAATCTGTAAAACTTTTTTTCATTTCTTGAATATTTACAACTTCATAAGTTAGGCGAAGTTCTTCACCAGGTACAAAGTTATTTGAGTCTTTTTCTGTATAAAGTTTCTCAAACAAAATATCTTCAAATTTATCTTGAAGTTCTTGATTTAAAAAATTACTATTCTCAGCTTTAGAGATAGTTATAGTTTTGTAATTATTAACACTCTTATAGCTTTTAACTACATTCAACTCTTTTGTATCAGAAACACAACCAGTTAATCCTAATAACAATAACGGTAAAAATATAAACTTCCAATTCATCTCAATTCCTTTAAAATAAAATCACCATAGCTTACGCTAATACGGCTCTTAATGTATTATATCATAAACAATAGAAATATTTACATAAGCTTTTTTTTGTTAAAATTAGGGAATTAAAAGAGGGGGTTTTATGAAAATAATAATATTTTTATTGCTATTTGTTGTTAGTTTATTTGCTTCAATAGGAAAAATAGTTTCTTATGATGGTGATGTTAGTATTTCGAGAGCAAATGAGATATACAAGTGTGAAGTAGGGTTTGTGATTTTAAAAAAAGATTTAATCAATACTTTAAAAAATTCAAGAGTGAGAATCAATTTTAATGATAATACTAAAATAACAATGGGGTAAAATGCTCAATTATTTGTTTCAGCATATCTTTATAGTCAGTCCAATCAAAAAATATCAAAAACAAATTTTAATTTTTTAAAAGGTGCATTCAGTGTTGTAACAGGAAAAATTGGAAAGATTGCTAAAAAGCGTTTTAAGATACAAACAAAAACAGCAACTATAGGTATAAGAGGAACAACAATAGTTGGAAATCAAAAAGAGGTTGCTTGTACAGATGGAGCTATAGGCGTTACTTCTAATGGCACAACAGTATATGTTAAAGCAGGTATGATAACAAAAACTTCACTAAATGCTAGACCATCTGACCCTGTAAAATATACTAGTGAACAGATAAATGCAATAGATGCTGGTTTAAGTGGTAATATCTTTAGAAATAGTTCAAATAATTTACAAGATAATTCAATTAATACTGAAGATTACAGAATGAACTATAATCATTCTGAAGCAAAAAATATTGTTATTGAATCAGATGTAGAGAATGCATCAAATATTGCAATTGGAAGTTTAAATAAAGCGGAATAAAATTTACATTCAATTAGTGTAGATAATGGTATGGTAGAGTATATTTATATTCGTGGTAAAGCTTATGATGTAAGAAATGTATCAGCAGGTTTTATGAATGATGCTGAGCAAAACATTGGATCAATTAATGTTAGATAAGGATTTTAGGTGAAGATATTTATAACTTTAATTTTGATTTTAATAGGATTTGGTAGTTTATTTTTTGAATTAGATAAATCGGCACTATTACTTCATGATGAAGCATTAGAGCGTTCATTTATTGCTTTTGCTTTGGCTAAAGGTTTAAATGCTGTTATCTCTTTGATTCAAGGTACTGAGCTATCTGTTACACCTTTGGGAATGGGTTTGAATATAAGTGTTGGAGAGATTCTTGATCCATTTAATGATATGGTTGAGAGATTTTCATGGGTCATGCTTCTTTCATCTATATCTTTAGGTATTCAAAAATTATTATTAACTCTTAGCTCAAAAGTATTCTTACAAGTTATATTGATGCTTAGTATTGTTAGTACACTTTTTTTTATATGGATAAAAAAACTTCAAAATAGTATATTTTTTATCTTTTCATTTAAAATATTATTTCTTCTGTTACTTTTAAGATTTGGAGCAATTTTATTTGTATATTCATCTGAATATTTTTAC
>JAYEIM010000157.1:0-12671 GCA_034660095.1 Campylobacterota bacterium
TCTTCTTTCATTAAAGTATATGTAAAAGTTACATTTGGATTTGCTTCTAGTGTGATAGTTTTTTTACCAGCTTCATTATCTACAAGTACCTTGTCTTTTGTAAGTATTTGTGGATCTTGAAGTGTAATGATAGCTTTTCCAACACCTTGCTCATCTGCTCCATCAAGTTTTGATTTTACATAACCTTCTATTGTAGCTCTTTCTGGAATTTTATAAATAGATACATTGTCATCAAATGCTGTATCTAAATTACCAAACTCTACATCTACAACTACAGTTTTGTCAAAATTATCTTCACTCACTGCTGTTATTTGATACATAGGTGAAAGATATGGTACTTTATAATTTACTTTAGTACATCCAGTTGTAGATGATGGTACAGGTTGTCCAATAACATTTTGGTCAGTTAAAAGTACTAGGTTTTGTACTGGCTTACCAACAAAGTCATAAGTTGAAGAGTTATTTTCATTTGATGTTACTACTGAACCATCGTTCATTCTATAACCTTCTTGCTCAAAACAAATTTGAGTACTACCAGTTACAGCCTCTGTTTTAATAACATAAGCAATATTTCCAGAACCAAATGTGTCTATCATCCCATCAGTTGCTTTTTTAAGCTTAATTTTATCACTTTCAACTACAGGAATAGCTTCATCTAGTTCTATCCAACTACCGTCAGGTTGTTGTTGAATAAGATAAAAACTCATTAACCCTTCAGTTTTTGCTGATTCTAACAATGATAATGCTTCTGGATTAAATTTTGACAAAGATGAATTTGAAGAATTTGTTAAACCATTTAAGATTGATTCTAAATCACCTATAAATTTCTCAAGTTTATAGTTAAAGTTTAACTTACCATCCATTGTAGAAGGGTTTACTATAGTTTTTTTATCAGAACCTTTAAGATTAATATTTGCAGCACCTAATACAGATATTTCTTCTGGAGAAGTTGCTACACCATCTAATAATATACTGTTTGTTATTTTTGGTAACGACTCTGGATTGCTATATGCAGTAACAGTAAATGTTAAACTTTGTTCAGAAGTACTTGGTTCAACTTCAACTGTAGCATAATCTGATGAGATAAATCCATAATTTTTAATTGGTTTTTGATCACCAATAGCTGCCATATCTACAGCTGTAGTTCCACCAAGTTTCATTAAAGAAAATGTAACAAAACCATTTTCTATTATACCAACAGTATTTGTATAACCACTTTTAATAGCTTTTAAAGGAGTATTATCAGGTAAATTTAAAGCTGATAAATCAAATTTACCATTTAATCCTGTTGTACCATAATATACTTCTGTATTTGAATTATAAATATCAACTCCACCAAGAGGTGCTATTGAACCACCATCACCAATAACTTCATTTACAAATACAAAGTCAGGCATTGTAGCATCTGGAGGTGTAATTGATACACCAGTACTAGTTGTCTTTACCCAGTAACCTTTACCCTCAGTTATTTCACTTAATACTCCGATTGTATTGTTAGCTTTTATTAAATCTTTGATTGATGTATCTGGCGACCATGCTTTCCACATATTATTGTCATATGTCCAAACTGTAGTTACTTTGTCCATTTCTGATGAAGTAAATATATTCTCAATCGATTTTGTTCCAGTAGCTTTAAATGATACAAGATTCCAACCGTTATCTAAACTTTTTGCAGTAGCTGATTCATTACCACTTAGATTTAAAGATAATGCAGTATCATTATTTATCCAGAAACCATCACCTGCGTTTAGTGTATCTAAACTACCTACTGCATTATTAAGTGCAGATATTTTAGCAGTTAATTCACCGTTTGGTGATGAAACATTCCACTTATCGTTAGGTGTATCATAGTTCCATACTGATTTTACCCCATTTAATGTTGAAGTATTAACCCCATCAAGGTTAGTTCCAACTAAATTCCATCCAGCATCCACACTTATGTTTTGTGTTGCAGCTGTTAAACTAGATGCTAGTAATACACTAGCACCAATACTTAAAACAATTTTGCTCTTCATACTTTTCCCTTTTTTTATAACATTGTGTAGTAAATAACCTACCATAAGGTATTATATAGAAAATATGATTTAAACTAACTTTATTATTGTGTAAATTATACAATTTGTAGTTTAAATAAAATAATGCTATACTTAAGTATTATACAACAAGTAGAAAAGACAGAAGGAGATGAAATGAAGTTGTTCTTTTACACTATTATTTTAAGCGTAGTAATGTATGCAAAAATATCTAGTGCAATACAAACCGTAGGTACAGAGGTATCTATAACTGATATAACACCAAATGTTGCAACCGTGGGACAATCAAGTGAAATATTGATAAAGGGTGATGGTTTTACCAAAAATACCACAGTGATAATAACACCAGATATTACTCATGAGGCACTTAAAGAAAGTATATACTCTTTGCCAGAAGGACTAGCAGCTCAGGAATCATATGTATATGAAGATAAACTTTATATAGGTTATGGAGATGATGCAGAATCAAAAGCAGGTATATTAGTGTATGATTTATCAAATGATTTAAAAAATCCTACCCTTTTATATAACAATAATGATACTAATTTAACATTTATAAATTCGCTTGTAAGAAATGGTGATAAACTTTATGTATCAGATGATAGCGGACTATTTGTATATGACTTATCTGCAAATAGCAGTATGGTATATAGTAACTCTTATGCTACAACATCTCCTGTTCGAAATGTAAAATTTTCTACAGAGAAAATAATCACAACTTTTAGTCCAAACAATAGTGAATCTAACTCTACAACTGGGCTTTTAGTATTTGATAATAATCTAAATCTTATCAATGAGTATGATACTAATGGTTCTTCATGGGGTGTAGATATAAAAGATGATTTTGCTTATATAGCAGATGGTGATAACGGATTGTTGGTATTGGATATAAATGATGGTTCTGTCAAAGGTCATTATATTACAAACTCTGTACATAGTGTTGTGGTTGATGACACTTATGCTTATCTTGGAAAATTTTCAAATGGAATTGAGATAGTAAATATCTCAAATTTAGAAAGTATTACATCTACGGATATATATTCTACAAATGGACAATCACATAAAATAAAATTAGAAAACAGTAAACTAATTATTGCAAACCTTAGTAACGGTATCTTGATACTTGATGTAGAAGATAAAGAAAATATAAAGAAATTTGCTTCTTTTAATGCTCCAGGAGATACATATAGTGTAGATAGTTATGCAGACTATGGATATAGTGCAAATGGTTTTAATGGTATAGTTATAAGTGATATATCAAAACCGAACTCTTTAGATGATATGATACTAAGTTCTGCTAAAACAGACGGTTATGCAAATAGTGTCACTGTAGATGGAAATATATCATACTTTACATATACAAATTTAGGTGAATCTGAAGGGGGAGTAGTAGTAACTGATCTATCAAAATTGGAACAACCAGAATACAAAACATCTTTTAGACCTTTGTTTAAAACTATAGCAGATAGCCAAAAGTTGACTTTGACAAAAATATCAGATGAAAATATAACTATAAAAGAGGATATAAATTTACAAAGTGTAACTTTTGATGGGGATAATAATCGTACTTTATCAACTGCAAATCAGATTTTTGTAAAAGATGGTTTGGCATATGTTGCTGATGCTTATGGGTTAATTATTTATGATGTTGAAAATAATGTGTCACTAGGAAGTTCTGAGACATTTAATCTATATGGATGTGATAATGATGGGTGTTATTCTAGCAATAGTGATGCAGTTGCAATTCAGGTTGTAGAAAATTTAAATATAGAAGGTACCGTATATGAAAAAGTTGCTATTTTAGCTCATGGTACTGGCTCTGTAGCGTTAATTGATGTTAATGATACATCTGCAATCTCTCCTATTTATTATGATTATTTATCTCAAAATGGAGTTGATCAATATAGTGCTAAAAATGCTATAGTAAAAGATAATATTTTGTATATGACTACATATGAAAGTGTAATTGTAAAAATAGATTTAGAAAACTATACTTTAGAGGGTATTGGAACAAAAGAAAAAATAAATTCTATAACTTTTGATAATAGCTATGCATATATAAGTGCAGGGTATGATGGAGTATTAATCACACCTGAAAACAATCTATCTAATATAATTGGTTCTTATGATACACCTGATTTTGCTTGGTATACATCTATAAAAGGTGATATAGCATATATAGCTGATAGTTATTCAGGTATAGTTATGATTGATATTTCAGATAAAACAAACCCTTTATATATGGATACAATAAAAATATCTGGGGATACTAGAGATTTTGATTTTATAGATTCTTCTGCTGCTTTGCTAGTCTCTTCACAATTTGGAGGTGTTACTACACTTGATAGTTATCTTGAAACAACTATTGTTTCACAAAGTTCAAATGAACTTTTAGTAAACTTCCCAAACTATAGAATGTTGGGTGACTATAATGTAAAAGTTGTAAATAACAATGAAAACTACTCAAGAGTAGCTGGTGCTATTACTTTAATATCTGAAGCTGAAAAGACAAGTATGCCTACGTTGAATTTACAACTTAGAACAAAAGATGGAAAAGATGGTGATATAACAGTTGATGGTCAAAGTATGATTATTTTAAATGCTTTATTATCGTATGACTCCACTATCACAAATATATTTAAAGAGTTAACAACATCTCAATATCAATTGACATCTTCTGATAAATCTATAGCCCAAATATATGGAAATAAAGTTGTATTTTATAATAATGGTAAAGTTACAATTTCAATTGCAGCAAAAGGATTGACTGATAGTATAACGTTTGATGTGTCAAATATTGAACCAATAAAGGTTTCAATTGAGGAAAATGTAGAAAAAATGACTAACTCTCAAGCACTTATTATTGTTGGTCATATTGATGAATCAAATACACCAGATGGCTTAACAGTCTCAAATACAAAAGATGCTTTAAGATATTCTATAAATAAAATAGGAAATGATATTTATAAAACACTTATAAAGTTTGGTCTTAGTTCTGATGATATATTTTATTTTAATCCAAATGGTGAGCAAAAAATATTAGATATAAATAATGATAAAAAAAAGGATGATATAACTTATAACTCTACGAATTTTGATTGGGAAGATATAACAACTTTAGTAGATAGCTTAAATGCTGATTCATCTAAACCATTGATTATTTATATGGTAGATCACGGTAGTATAAATGAGATAAAAATAGCTGCAAATAAATCTGTTAGTTCAATACAAATTAAGACACTTATTGATGATTTTCAAGCTAAAACAGAACGAAAAGTTGTTGCAGTTTTTGATGCTTGTTATTCAGGTTCTATTTTTGACGATTTAAATAATGATAACTCAGGTTATAGCAGAGTAATAATATCATCATCAGATTCAACAAACCCAACATATATGGATCCATACGGTATCAGTTTTTCTAAATATTTTATACAATATATGAAGCAAGGAAATGGTTTAAAAGATGCTTTTGATAAATCAAACAGTAAATTTAATACAAAATTGAAAAAATACAAAACTAAAATAAATCCCCAATATTATGCTACAAATGATAAAGTACAAAAAATATCTGATTATAGTTTGATATATGGATTACCTGATTTTAATAACTATACAGCTAAAGATGAAAATTTGACTTATGAAGTTGAAACTAATAAGGTTAAAACATTAGATTTAAATATAACATTAAATTATCCAAAATTAGCAAAAGCGTATGCTTTGATTTTACCTCCTGTTGCTCCTATTGATGTTGGTAGTGCCAAAATAATTAATTCTGAAAAAGTAGAGTTAAATTATGATGAAAGTTCAGAACAGTTTAGTGAGAATTATACTTTTGATAAAGATGGGGTATATGCTATTAATTATTTAGTTGAAGATGATGAGGAAAATATGATATTGTCAGATTTAGTATATATTAACATTGATAAATCAGCAACATTAACAAAAGAAAATTTGGATTATTCTGATCTTTTAAACAATAATACTTCATCTATAAATATTATATCTAATTTAGAGTTATTAACGACTAGTTCTTATGGTGCAACTATAGTTTGGGATAGTAATGATACAAGTATAATATCAAGCGATGGTATAGTTATACAACCTTCATTTGAAAATGGAGATAAAACTGTTATATTAACAGCAACTATTAAAAGTAAAGATAACTCAGTAATACTTACTAAAGAGTTTACTTTTACAGTTGTTGCCAAAGCTTATTCTTATAAAAAACTTTTAAAACTTGGTTGGAATCTAATAGGGATAGAATATTTTGATACTCTAAATTATGATAATATTAAATATACTTTTACATATAAAGATAATAATTGGGAGTTTTATTCTGAAAGCATGGAAATAGATGCATATCCTAAAATATCAAAAGTAAATGAAAATCAAGGGTATTGGGTATATGTTACAAAAGAATTTGAATTAAACTATACAAAAAATGAAACACCACTTGACCTATCATCTTTAAATAGTTCATGGTCATTGTTATCAAGTAATGCAATACTAGATATAACATCTATTCAAGATACATTTAGTAACCAAGATATAGAACTTGTATGGAGATGTAAAAATAATATTGAAAATCAAGAAAATGAATATGTTTGGGAATATTATTCAAATGATTATTCTATAGTATCTGCAGCAACTGGTAAATACAATATGATACAATCACTTGATAACTATGAAGGTTTTTGGGTAAAACATAAATAAAAATGGGATTAAAAATGAAAAAATTGAAATATAGTTTAGTATGTTGTTCATTACTAAGTGTTATGGGGTCGAATGCTATTGAGCTAAAAGAGGGTTGGAATTTGGTCTCTTTGGAAAATGATTTTAATGTATCATCATTAAATTCAAACATTAAAAGTGTTTGGAGTTATGATCAAAATTGGTCTGCTTATTCTTCTGATGCTGAATATTTGGAACTAATTAAATCAAACAATATTACAATTCTAAATAATGTTAAACCATCTCAAGGTATTTGGATACAAGCTAATATTGATTTAATACAAGAAGTTAGTTCAAAAGCAATAGTAAATGATATAAATATTTCAAAAGGATGGAATCTAATTGGTACTATTGAAGATACAACAAGTTTAAATTCAATTGATTCTAATGCAATATATTGGAAATATGATGAAAATTGGACGTTAGGTTCAAATACATTACCAAATGCATATCCCCATAGATTTACAAATATTAATAAAAATGATGGAGTATGGGTGTTGTCTGATATAAATATAACATATCAAGAGGATATGCAAAAGAAGTTTTTATTTTTAGATAATAATTTAGTACCTCAAAGAACTAGTTATAACAATACAAATAGTTCTTTGGATGGTTTTGTACATACAAATCCTAATACAGATTTTATATTTAAAAATGATGGATATATTGATTTTAATGCAAGTTTTGAAAATAACGAAATAGTAAGTGAATATGTAAGTGGTGAGTTTGAAAATTATGCAATATTTTTAGAAAATAGTACTGGATATGCAACCTTTGAAAATAATAATTCCGATCCATTATCTGTGACAGATTTCAGTTTAAATGACTATTTTTTAAAATTTTATGATATAGAATCTATTTTTATTGAAGCTAAACCAATAAAACCACTTTTAATATCTTCTGATGTTATTATGACTTTATCTAATGTAGATATGAAACAATCTTTAACACTCTCTTTTGAAACAATTTCAGATCCAGGTGTATTTAGTGATATTGGTGTATTTGTTAAAGGTATATCTACTAAAGTTCAAGGTAGTGATAAGGAAACTATTGATCCTTTAACTATCAATGGTCAAATGAATTTAAAACCAACCTTTACAAATGTTTTAAATATTACAAATCCATACATATATGGTAAAAATGGCTCAAAGTGGGATTTGGTTGGTCCAGGTTTAAAAGTTGGAACATCAGTAAAATCTAAAAATTGGTATAATAAATTTACATCATTCGCTTTAGTTGATGCAGATAATTCAAATATGTATCAATACAATAAAACAGTAAGAAATACTCAAAATCAAACTTTAAGAGATGTGTTGATTGTATCTGATAATAAAATAGCAGTATCAACAACTTATGATGGTAACTTTACATATACTGCACCATCTGTACCATCAAAACTTATTGCATATAAGCAAGGTTATAAACCAAAACTTATAGATTTAAACTCTTCTAGTGATATTATTTTAGAACCATTAGATGGGTTAGAAACTATTGTAGGATTAAATAGTAAATTTGATAAAGATTTTAATATTATTTATACTGTAGGTGCAAAAGATAAAGAGTTTACTTATTTAAATACTGACTATACTATTAAGCCTAAATTATTAGCCAATACAGATAAAACAATATATTCATCAGTATATTCTTATGAGGATGGTTATGTTTTTGGGGCAAGTGATTCTACAGTTTTAAAAGTTTATGAGTCACATAATTTAGAAGAAAAGCTAAATGAAGGTTTTGGTTTAATATATGATAGTTTAATTGTTGAAAATAGTGAAGATATATATTATGGAACTTTTGGAGATAGTTTTACTAAAATAAATAGTTCTGATACGACAAGTGATGAAGAGATTGGATATACATCAACTGTAGATATAGATACATACCTTTCAGTTGTATTTAAACCAATTATATCTAATGATAAAATATATATTCCAGTATTTAATCAAGATATAAACAACACAGTATCAATGATAATTAAAGATATTAATGATATAGAATCAACTTTACAACCTATATCAAATATTGGAACACCTGGTAAGTTATCACAAGCAGTTGATAGTATTATATTTGGTACAAGTGATTCAAAAGTTGTATTTATAAATAAAGAAGACAATAATGTTTCAAATATTGTTGACTTTAATGGAAGTGGAATAATTGCAAAAGTTATTGAATTTGACAATTCATATTATGCAATTGATTTAAATGGATTATTGAAAAATATAGATACTAATGACTCTAAACAACTTACAACATCATCTACACTTTTAACAAATGGTACAGAACTAATCGCAATAGATCATAACGGAACAATAAATTATTTAGATGCCAGTTTAAATATTTTAAAAACTGATATGATAGATGATAATATAATTGCTGAACCTGTTATATTTGAAGATAATATTTATATTATTACTGCAAGTGGTAAGTTTTATAAAAACAGTACACTAATAGGTACATTTAATACAAAAGTTACAAATATGAATTTAGAAAATAATAATATAATATTTGGTGCAGAAAATGGAACAGTTTGGAATATAGAAATCTTATAAAATGATAAAATATATTATTCTTTTAATACTATCTCTTACTAATTTGTTTTCAGAATATTTAAAAACTGATGACAATGAAAGCAATGTATATTATTCTTCAGAACATTTTAGAGTAGTTGCTGGAATTTCATATATTGATGATTTAGAAATAAAAAATATCGCATATAGGTATTTAGATAGTGCGGAGATAACTTGGAATAAAGAGATAGTAGAACTTGGATTTAAGCAGCCCAAAAATAGTGATACTAAAAAAATAGATATTTATATAGGTAATAAAGATGCTATAGGACAAGATGCTATTGATACTACAATAGTAAGTGACTTTGCAGGGTATGCTACATCATATCCAAGTGATGGAACACCATATTTTGTTATAAATCCAATATTAAATGATAATCAAATAAAAGTTACAATATCACATGAGTTTTTTCATACAATTCAATATGCATATTTTGATGATAATCAAATATCATATGAAAAATGGATTAAAAATATATGGTGGCTTGAAGCAACAGCAGTTTTGATGGAAGATGAAGTGTATGATGATATAGATGATTATCTTTATTTTTTAAACCCATTTTTTGATAAAAGTTATAGTTCATTTGAACTTTATGATGGTAGTCATGAATATTCTATGGTTATATTTGCAAAATATATAAAAGAAAAATATGGTTTACAAATTATAAAAGATAGTTTTAGTAGTATTGATACATCAGGAGATGATGGGTACTATGAAATACTTGATACATTGTTAATAAATAATCATAATAGTTCTATGAAAATAGCTTTAAATGAATTTGCTAAGTGGATCTCCAATTCACCTAAATATTTTGAAGAGGGTAGTTTATATCCTGAATTAAAACATTTTAAAACAACTGATAATATAACTATTGAAAAAGGTGGTATTGTTGTAATGGACAACCTTAATAGTGGTTGGAATATGACAGCATTATCAAATACAAATATAAGTAACTTAGATATATTAAATTTAAAATATATTTGGTCATATCAAGATGGTATATGGAGTAATAATTTACCTTCAACAAACTATAAACAAATTTCTGATATAAACAGTACAAAGGGTTACTGGGTAAATGTAGATAATAATTCATCAAATTATTACACTTACTATGATAGTGTTGATTTAGATATTTCAGGTTTAAGTGCCAAATGGCATTTATTAAGTACAACAAAAAAGTTAAATATGGATTTATTTAACAATACCCAAGTTGTATGGCAGTATAAAAATAACGAATGGTTTGTATATACAAATAAAGATACAGACTATAAAGTAATTGATTCAATATTACCTTACAGTTCATATTGGGTTTTAAAATAAAGGAAATAAAATGTTAAAAAAATTATTAATAATTGCATCTAGTGTATTGATATTAAATGCTGAAGTATTTAATATAGAACTTAAAAAAGATAGTTGGAATTTAGTTGGAACACCTATTGATTTAAATATTTCATCGTTAGATTTAGCTACAAATGATATTTTATGGCAATATAAAGAACAAAAATGGTTCACTAATTTAGAGTTAGACAACTATTCAAAAGTTGAAACTTTAAATGCAAATGAAGCATTTTGGGTATATTCTACAAGTGATAAAAATATTTCTGTAAACAATACACAAAATAATACAATATTAAACTCTCTATTAAAAGGGTGGAATATGTACAGTCCAACAACAAATATACCGTTGGATACTTATTTTAATAGTGAAGATATTAGCATAATATGGAGTTATAATGATAATAATTGGTCAGTGTGGGATCCTAATAATTTATATCAAGATTTTAATTATACAACAGCACAAGATATAAAAGTAGGGGAAGGTTCTTGGGTATTTGGAAAGACTAACTTTATACCAAAAATAACTAAACTTTCTACTGATGATGTTGAAAGTATTTGGAATCTTAGTTTTGAAATTGATACAAATGTGGATTATAATAACTTAGATATTGGTGTGAAGTTTGTGAAGCATGAAAATAATGAATTTGGAGATTATGATCCAGATATTGGTAAATTTATATATGATGGTATAAGTATAGTTAATGAAGTTATATCAAATCCAACTGCAGTACTAATTGAAGGGACAGGAGATAGTGATTGCAAAGATGAATCTGATGACGGGATAGATAATTGTAGTTTTACACAAATATCACAATATGATATAGGTTATGATCCAAATAATATTCTTAATAACTCAATAGAGTTAAACGATAATATTCTTACTTTGAAACTTGGTTATATTATGATGAGTCAAACAACGGTAAGTGAATCAAGCTTTAAAGTGGCAACTAAGTATGATATTATTATTACGTCAAATGATCAGAATTTAATAAAAAATTCTAATATTATTGCAGAAAGCTTTCAAATAGAAACAATGAGTAAAACGATAAATTTCACTAACACCAAAGGTATAATGGTTGAGATGCAAATTAAATAAATTTATTATAATTTTATTTTATTCAAGTTATTTATTTGGACAAAATATAAATTATGCTTCTCATGATATTCACACATTAACAATATCACATAATAAAGTTGATATAGGTTTCAATTATCTACTTATGAATGATACTGTTGATATTTTAAAGATTAAAGAATCGGAATTTGGTACAAGTACAAATTTTGATTCTATTGGTGACTTGACAGGTTATGAGTTAAAATTAAGATATGGTATAACCAAAAGTCTTATGTTGAGTTTAGAAAAATCGCAACAAAATATCCAGTATGGTAAAGATGAATTATCAAATAATAAAAATGATATATTTCTAAGGTATAATTTTTTTAACAATCAATATGCAATATTAAATAGTGGTATAAGTTTAGATTTTGGGTATGTTGAAAATAAATTAAATGATTTTTATTTTAAAGATTTGGATGAGATAAATAAATTAGTTAATAAAATACCAGGTATTTCAGATTTTAAAATCACTCCCTATAATGGCAAGTATTTTATTCAGGATAAAACTGACCCTAATCCTTATGCATATCTTGGTGATCCATTAATTGATGAACCATATATGGCATTAAAAGATACAAAAGATGAAAGCTATTATTTGAGGTTACTTACAGGTTACTATACAAAGGACTGTATAATTGATTTTTATATAGGATACAAACAAACAAAAATAAAAAATCTAATTACAGCTAATGATGAATTAATAAATGAAGCAAATTCATTACTTAATACAATTAATTTAAAAAAAAACCTTAATAGAGATGAAAAAATGTATATGATCGGTATGAACTATACATATGAAACAAAAAAATTCATTTATGAAATTGGTTTTGAATATGATAAGTTTATTAGAGATGATAGTTTAAGTTATGTAAACTTTAATT
>JAYEIM010000158.1:0-2555 GCA_034660095.1 Campylobacterota bacterium
TATAAGTATCATTTTTATACAGTTCTTTTCCGTATTTAACGAACTTATTTAATAATGATTCGTTAAATCCTCTATCATGGCCAAACGAGGTAGTAATATTTTCATCATTACTATCAAGTCTAATACGGTTTCGCTGAGAAAATAGAATAAGAGTATAAAACATAGCAAGAGGCTTATCATCACTTTCGTTATAATAGTCTTTAAGATTTTTATAGTTATTTGCATCTCCTTGATACAAATCATATTCTTTCATAACTTCACTTACATCATCAAAAAAATCTTTTGCTTCAATGTCCTTAAATTGTTTTAACAAGTTATACATATCTAAGCTATTATCATTGTATAACTTTTGATTAGAAACAACATTTACCCCAACAGTTAAAGCACCACCAAATGGCTCTATAAATCTATTAATTCTTGATGGAAACATTGAAATTATTTTATTTAATAATTTGCCTTTTCCACCTTCATAGTTCATCGGATTAGAGATAAACTCATTTGCTTTTGTAGTAATATTAACTTTATCAATTTGACCATCTGCTATTAGTGCTTTTTCTAATTTAAGAATATTAACAGTTGTATGACCATCTTCATTTTTTGAAGTTTCAATATTATATTTAGCAATATGAGATTTAATATTATGTTTAGTCATTCCCAGTTTATTAGATGCTACACCCATAGTTATACAATCTAACTGTTTCACATTTTCTATAATCTTTGATGCAGCTTCAGCTTGGCTCATTGGAGCAGTAAATTTAATTGAATTCATAGGATACCTTTGTCAAGTTGATATAGATTTTAAGAGGTTTTCCCCTCAACTTATGCCGTAGAATATGAAGCTATTAGTCCGAGAACTTGACCAATAAAAGATTTATTGTAATTTTGCTAAAATTGCTTACAGGAGTTATTTTGGCTAAACAAATTGATATAAAATATACAAATAAACAGCAGCAAGAAATCAAAGATAAATTGATGGAAGAAGAGAAAAAACTATTTTATAGTTTTGCTAAAAAGTATGATGTAGATGTAAGTGATATTAGAGATTTACAAAATTCATATTCAAGCCCTAATACAAATAAAAAATTCCAAAAAGATATAGTAAATCAGTCTACATCTATATTGTCTTATATCCTTGATATGGCAGTATTAAATAGAAGTAAAGAATTTACACAAAGTGAAGTTAAGCAATATGCCCATTTTAATGATGGTCAACCATCAAATACAACAAGGAAAACAATATTCAAGCTTTTTGTAGATGCATACATCCTTGATAAATTCGGAGAGAGAAAAAGTGTTACCTATAAAATAAGTGAGTATTTTGATATTAAGATTTCAGATAGCTACACAAAAAGATATAACTTGGCAAACTTTATTTCTATTATGTTATTTAGTGTAAATACAGAATATGCTTTTGATGAAATGTACTCAGATAAATTACTTCCAATAGTAGCAAAGTCAGAAGTTTTTCAATTTATTACAACTCAAAATCTACAAGTTAAAGAAGTTGTTTCAAGTGCAATTATTAATAATAAAGATGGATTTAGTTTATTAAGTTTAATTCAACTACAACAACTTGGGACAAGATTTAATATTCTAATTAACTCAAACAATAGTGAATTTGAGATTTCAAATACAGTTTTAGAAAGTATGTTTTTTACTGAGAATAATCTACATTTAGTTTTTGAAAATATTACAATTGCTATTAATGATTTATCAGATATAAAAACAATTTCATCAATACAGATTAAAGATGGGATGCACTATATTAATGACTTAGAGAACCTTTTAATCGAGAATAGTCTTCATGATGATATATTAATAAAGACTCTTAAAAATGGATTGCCAATATGAAAAATACAGAATTTATAGATGATATGATTTTGAATTTTGATGGTGCAATTAGAGATATACTTTTGTCATTCCTATTGAATAGTAAAGATAAAGATTCAATGAGTGTCATAAACAAAGTAGTTGAGTTCGGTGTACCAATTAGTATTAAAACAAAGAGTCTAAATTCACAATTAAATATTACACATATTGTTATTGATACAATTGAAGTCAATGACAATATTGTTTTATCATCTAATGGTTTTTATTCTATAAAGCTAAATAGTCTAAATGATATTGAAAAAATCTCTATTAACTCAAAATATACAAATATTAATGTAGTTGGTATGATTGAAATAGATAAAGATAAATTGATACACAATATTAAGCTTCATCCTAATTACTACATCATGCAAAATAAGTATAAAAACCTTACTACTTTACTTGATGAGCTTTTTGAATTGATTTTATCTAATGCTAAATATATGAAAGCAATATAATCGTATCAGTTAAAAATAGTTCGTTTTTGTACCAAGCCATTAAGCAATTTTGATACAACCATTAAATCTTTTCAGATGAGATACACCCCTAAATAAAAAACTAAAAAACAAGGCTATTAATAAATTATCCTATTGAGTTTAGCAGCTACCCTAAAAAACACACCTTTTGGATTTACACACCACCACAAAAAACACCGAGCCTAAAAATACCAATAAAGCCTTTGAACC
>JAYEIM010000159.1:0-2542 GCA_034660095.1 Campylobacterota bacterium
GTGGCGGTACCCTGCACTTGGCAACATAAGTTTACTATAAGCATCACTTCTATCACTGATATTTTCTGCTTCTAGCTCCTCTATAGTTGGTATTCTATATCCTGTAGGGCATGGGTTCCAGTTGGCACTTCTTGTAGTTCCATCACTATCTGCATTTTTAGCCCAATCATAACTATAACTTGATGAAGATGTTATAAACTTTCCACCATTGTTTACATTTGATGTAGATGTTGCTTGTGTAGAAGTTGTACTACTGTCTGATTTTTCATGACCATCTGTATTTCGTCCCCATTGGTAGTAGTCTCCGTAACATTGAGTATCATCAAAAGATGTACAAGCTCTACTTGCTCCTAGATTTCTATCCATCCATATTTTTCCTGTGACACTTGATGTGATGGTTGAGTAGGTGAAGTTGTTGTTTGTTGGTTCATCTTCACATTCACTAGCAGTACAACTTTGAGTTAAACTAGGCTTTGTATCTGTACACATATCATCACTAGAACTATTTCCATTACTATCTTCACAAGTTACAGTTCTAGTTTGAGTTCCATTGTTTGTACCACAATCACCTGTACAGCTTGACCAAGATGAAGTTTGCCATGAATAAGTAATATTTTCATTTACTTTTATAATTATTGTATCCGTTGCCGTTGCTCCATCATTATCTGTTACTGTTAAAGTAATTGTATGTGTTCCTTCAGATAAATCTGATTTTGCAAAAGTTGATGAATTAGATAATACACTATTATTTTCTTTCCATACATAAGAAGCTATTCCTGTATCATCATTACTACTTGAGGCATCAAAGTAAACAGTATCACCATAAGTTACAGTTTTATCATCACCTGCTTTGGCTATTGGGGCTTCATTTGTGATAATATCATTTATGTTGTTCTGAGCTTTTTGATAGTTTGTATAGTACGGTTCAAACATATCTTTAAATTCGTTGATAATAACTTGAACATCACTTATAGTGAATGTATTTAATGCAATGCCATTATCGTAAGCTACAACTTTTAAGATATCTTCTTGAGACATATTTGCATTCAAATTAATAACTTGGTCATCTAAAGATGTTGAGATAGTAGAACCCTCACCTGTAGTTGTTTGTGATTCTAAAGTTGAATTTGATATAGTTATTTGATCTACTTTTAATTTTTCTTTTAAGAATTCAGAGATTTTTCCACTATCTTCAGCATTATTATAATATATTTGCAAATACTTTTGTGCTACATCTAAATCTGCAGATAATTTTTGATAACTATTATGGGTATCTATTTCAAGTATTTTACCTAATGTATCAACCGTTGTACCAGCAAAATTAGCAATTTTTAATCCTTTTATTGTAAGATTAATTCCTGTAGAAACAGTACTTAAAATATAATTAAATCTTTCTATTTTTTCTTCGTCGGTGCTTAGATTTGCAAGAACTGAAACTTGACTAATACCCAATGTTGCTAAATCTGCAACATCTATCTCTCCATTACCTGCTTTTAGCGTGGTTACAATTGCTGTAACAAGAACTTTAGCTTCTTCTGAAAGTATATTGCTATTTGTAAGAGCTTTTACTGCTGATTTAGCACCATTTTCAATAACCACTGCTAATGCCTCAGTCAATTTACCAGCTGAAAGAACTGATACTACATCAGAAGTAACATCTGTATAAACTTGAACTAAATCTAGATCACTTTCAAATGCTATTTTAGTATTAGAATTCTTTACACTAAAATAAGTATTTGAATATCTATTAAAGGTTTTAGCTTTTTCACTATTTGGTATAACTATTCCACTAGCGATACTATCTAGCGAGTATTTAAAATTATCAATTGCTTGAGTAGTTGATACTAAATCTTTATTTAATTGTGAAGAAACAGTTTTTAGTTCAAGTTCACTTGAAAAGTCAAAATTTGTTTTACTATTAAATAATGTTTTAACATCATCACTAAGTTTAATACCATTATCATGATAACTATCATCATCAGCCGTTTGAATCAATCTCATAAAATTTACTGCATTTAGATTACTATTATAAGTATCTTCTGATTCACCAAATAATTCAACAACAGTAATAGGTTCAGATGATCCAGTTACTTCACTACCAATTTGAACATTACCTAGATAAAACTTTACTGTTTCATCTTTTTTAAATTCATACTTACCGTTTTCTTTAGTTTCACCAGTAGTACCCAATGAACCAACATATCTCAGTCCTTCAATACCACTATCTATTAAATAACCTGTTTGTGTAGAAGTATCGTTAGTTGATGATTCAGTATTTTCAGTTGGGGATGAACTACCTCCGCCACCACAACCTACAAAACCTATACCTAAAATAGATACAACTGCTAAACTTAGTCCTATTTTCTTTATTCTATGCATTAAACTTTCCTCTTTTTATTTGAAAGTATTATATTTACTCCCTACTTAAGATTAACTTTAATATAAGCTTAAAGCTCTAAAATAATTGTAGAAAATTAGTATTGTTAGTAATTTGTAATTATGTTAACAATGAAGATAATATAATTTATGAGCTATTACCTGC
>JAYEIM010000160.1:0-2538 GCA_034660095.1 Campylobacterota bacterium
AATTATAGATATTGATAAGTTTAAAAACTTTAATGATACCTATGGACACCTAATAGGTGATGAAGTTTTAATCACTATGGCACAAACAGTAAAAACTCATGTAAGAGAAACAGATACATTTGCAAGATGGGGTGGAGAAGAGTTTGTAATCCTTTTTAAAAATACAAGTATCAAAAATGCTAAAATAGTATCTGAATATATCAAAGATAGAATTGAAGAAAATGAACATAAAATAGCAGGTAAAATAACTGCAAGTTTTGGACTAACTCAATATAAAGAAAATGATACTATTGAAACTATATTTAAAAGATGTGATGATGCACTTTATGTAGCTAAAGAAAATGGTAGAAATAGAGTTGAAATATTATAAAAAAGTAGCTATGTTAGTCCCTTATAAAGATGATACCAAAAAAAAGAATTCTTAATTTATTCAGTCAGTATAAAGACTTATTTTTATATAATTCGGTCAGTATAACACATAATAAGGATAATAAGTTTGAATAAGGATAAAATATTTGAAATTTTAAGTGATTGGAATTATTGGCTTTAACTAACGATAAAAGTTTAAAAAAAGATACACTAAAAATTTATTATGATTCTATCCTTTTAAAAGATATAGTTGCAAGATACAGCCTAAAAAATTATCAAGTTTTAAATGAACTATCACTTTTTTTATTGTCAAATAACTCAACAATCAATGCTTACAATAGATTAAAAAATAATTTTAAAACATCATTTGATACCATTAGAGATTATATGGAATATTTATTCAATAGTTATATGATTTTATCAATTAATAAATTTGATTATTCATATAAAAAACAGATTGCAAATCCTAAAAAAATTTATGCTATTGATGTCGGATTTTCAAATCAAGTTTCATTTAATATATCAAAAAAGATTGGTCAAAATATTGAAAATATTGTTTTTCTAAGTTTAAGAAGAGAGACAAAAGATATATACTATTATAATTATTACCTTTGATGATACAAAAACAATAGAGTATAATGGTGTAAAAATAGAGGTTATTAATATTTTAGAATGGTTATTGCAGATTTAACACAGCAAAAATTAGTAGATGATATAATAGTCTATTAAATTAATAGATTATTGTATCTATATATATTGACATCTATATATTTAATAGATATAATAGTCTATATTTTACTAGAAATAAATTTAAAACTTAAAAGGCTAAACAATGTTTAAGACAGGTAATCCTGTAACTGGAAAAGATTTTATAGATAGAAAAGATCATTTACCGTTATTTAAAACATATATAGATCAAAATCAATCATTTATGATTAAAGCTCCTAGAAGATTTGGTAAAACTTCTATAATCAAACATCTATTAGAAGATAAAGAAGAATATGAATTTGTATATGTTGATATAAAAAGAGTTAGTAGTTTGAGCTCTTTAGCAAATCAAATTATCAATAGTGCTTATAAGATATCTGCTATTGATAACTTTTTATATAAAGCAAAAAATTCTATGTTTGATTTAGTGAAAACTATCCAAAAAATCAAAATAGATGATATCGCTGAAGTTACTATAAAAATGTTTGAAAAAGATGATATAGATGATGTAGAGTATTTTTTGCATAGTTTGGATCTACTTAATAGTATAGCGATTAAAAAAAATATCAATATAAAATTTGCTTTAGATGAATTTCAAGATATACTCAAAATATCATCAAGTGAAATACTTGATAAGTCAAGATCAGTAATGCAACATCATAACAATATAACCTATATATTTTTAGGAAGTATAGAAACAATTATGACAAAAATATTTGAGCATAAATCTTCACCATTTTTTCATTTTGCAACAATAGTAGATCTTCCACCATTAAATATCGATGAGCTGTATAAATATAGTGATGAAGTGTTTTTACAAAAAGGTATTAAATGCGACTCATTGAGGTATATGCTTATCTATTTAGGTGGGCATCCTGATTATTCATTGCAAGTATTACAAAAACTGTACTTTTTATCGATTGCTAATAATATAAAACAGTTAAGTTCAAAAAATGTGTATGATACATTGGTTGATGTGATTTTATCAAATAAAGCATATATAGAAGAACTAATATCAAAAGCTAAACAAAAGAAACATAGTTTGGATGTGTTATATTCTATTGCAAATGGTGAAAAAATAAAACTTGATAGTAAAACTTTATACAATGTACATAGTTCGCTTGAGGATAAAGGATTGATTAAAAAAGTAGCTCTTGGTCAGTATAGGATTAATGATATATTTTTAAAGATATATTTACAACAACAAGATGATGAGATGAAATTGGTTGATTATGAAAAATGCAGATCCAATATGGCTGCATTAAAATGAGATGTGGGAATATATGGATGTGTATGATGATTATGATAAATAGAAAATTGAGGATAGTAAATGTTAGAAATTTTTAAACAAAACAATAGTTTCTTGACAAGAGCAAAAGAGAAAAGTAAATTTAGATATAGTTTAGACTTTGATGAAATAGGCAGTTTTATAGATGTAGTTGATAGTAAAAATAAACCTAT
>JAYEIM010000161.1:0-2535 GCA_034660095.1 Campylobacterota bacterium
AAATGAGTGAAATAGTTGAAAAGTTTAAATATTTAACTGATAAAGCAAAATATTTTCAAAAATTAAAAGATGATAAGAACTTTTTATTTGAAGAAATAGTAAAAATTTCAGATGAAAATATTAAAGAGGTACAAAAGTCTTATACAAATGAAGAAAAGATTAAAAAGATAAGACATGAAGTTTCAGTGTTGCTCATAAGAAATGAATTTAATGAGACTAACTTTGAAACACTAAAAACGAAGATTAATGCTCAATATCATACAAATATTTTACAGTCATGGAAAGATTTTTCAATACTGTATGTATTTTTCTTTAATCCAATTAAAAAAATAGTTAATCAATATTTAAAAGATATTGGAGAATATTTTTTAAAAAAAACAAAATTAAATTTAAAATTAAAAACTACAAATTTTGATGGTGCTCAAAACTTTGGTGAAGTTGGTTGCTGGATTGCATTATATAATCCAAAATACAAATCTCAAAGTGAGGGGATTCAATACTTTATCAATTTTTACAATGATAACACTACATATGGAACTTATAAACATAAAGAAAAAAGAGATATTGATAGAAAAACTTATGATATTGATAACTTAAACGATATGATCATTGAGGCAATAGTAGAAGATATAATACAACAAGCAAATGTAATTTTAGAAGATGAAAGAGAGAAAAATAATATGCCAGAATATAATGTCAAACAACCCCTAAATCAAATCCTATACGGACCTCCAGGTACTGGAAAAACTTATAATACTATCAATAAAGCTTTAGAGATTATTTTTGATAAGGAAGATAAAGAGCAAGTTTTTGAGATAGAAACTAAAGATAAAAAATATGATATAACATATAGTCGAGCGGTTAAAGATGACAATAGACAAGCTTTAAAAGCAATTTTTGAACTATATAAAAAACAAATAGAGTTTGTGACATTTCATCAAAGTTATGGATATGAAGAGTTTATTGAGGGTATAAAAGCAAAGACAAATGAATCAACTAAACAGGTTGAATATACTGTGGAACCTGGTATTTTTAAGAAACTATGTAAACATGCAGAAAAAAAAGAACGAAGCAATATTAATTTTGACAAAATAAATATTGATAACTATATTAATGTTAATCAAAAGTTTAATACTACTTCAGGAGTAGAATTTAAAATAATAAAAATTTCTGATACTATAAAAATTCAAAATTCTCAAGGAAGTGAAACTACCATTTCTAAAGAAAATATATTAAAATATATTGAATTAGGTACATTTGGCAGTCAAGATACTGGACCAAATTATTCTTATCAACCAGCAATAGCAAAATATATATTTGATAAATTGAATAAAAAACAAGCAGTTGATACTTCAAATAAAAACTATATCCTAATAATAGATGAAATAAACAGAGGAAATATATCAAAAATCTTTGGTGAACTTATAACTCTTATAGAACCATCAAAAAGAATAGGTGCAGATGAAGAGATAAAATTAACTTTACCAAATAGCAATGATCCATTTGGTGTACCATCAAATCTTTATATAATAGGTACTATGAATACAGCAGATAGAAGTATTGCCCAGATAGATACAGCACTTAGAAGAAGATTTGTATTTGAAGAGATGATGCCTAAACCTGACTTACTAGTAAATAAAAAGAAAGCAAAAATTATAATACTTGATGACGAAGATAAGGATACAACAATTGATATAATACAAATACTAACTGCCATAAATGAAAGAATAGAATATATTTATGATAGAGAGCATACTATTGGGCATAGTTATTTTATGCCATTGATTGATACTCCTACAAAAGATAAGCTTGATGAAATATTTAAAATAAATATTATTCCTCTTTTAGCCGAATATTTTTATGGGGATTGGGGAGATATTGTTGAGATACTTAATGATGATAAGGGTTACTTTATAGAAGAAAAGAAATTAACATATAAAACTAAAACCGATAAACAAAATAAAGTTTATGCAATTAAAAATAAGTTTTTGGATAATGGATATATAAATATCTATGATGGTTTAACTGAAATGACAAGTACTGAGGATAGTGACCAATAGAATGGAAACTAAAACAATATCTGAATATGGATATATTTATAAAGGAACCACTAAACCAAATAATTTAAGTATTAAGTTTGTTCATGTAGAAGTTAAAAAAGCACAATTTGATGAACTTTATGATTATTGGAAAGAAGATGATAGTGCAAAAAAGGTTTTAGAGTTTGATGGATACAATTTAAAAGCTACTAGTTATGTGGGGATAATTCAAACTAGCAATCTAAGCATAGAAATATTGCCTAAAATATATGATGCAAATAATGATGAAGATAAAACTAGAAATATCTTTATACAAATGCTAAAACCACTTTTGGATATTAATAAAGTACAAATAAATAAAGCAAATTTATCAACTACAAAAAATAAAAATATATATGAGATGTTTATAACTATGTTTGTAAATTATGTAGATGAAATGATTCATAAAGGATTAAAATCATCATACATATTAAAAGAGGACAATCAATTCTTTCTA
>JAYEIM010000162.1:0-2535 GCA_034660095.1 Campylobacterota bacterium
TTTTAGGTTCACAAGGTGATATTTGGGATGCTCAAAAAGATATGTTAGCTGATACACTTGGAGCCATAGTTTCATTGTGTTTATTTTGGTATGTAAGACCTGATTTAATAAAAAAAGAGAATATATGGAATTCTATAATTATAAAAGATTTCATGAAACTTTAGATTATAAAAAACCAATGAATGTTTATTGGAATAGTATTAACATAAATGATGAAAATTATACTAAATTAAATGAAAATGTAGCATAAGGTTACAGGTTATGAAGGGAATTAGATTTTATAAAAAGTTGTCTTGACATATTGGGGTAGTATACTCTTAATAAAACTAAATGAAACTCTTCATTAAAATTTCTATCATTAGCAATGTCATAGTTTTTTAATGTTTTGTGATTATCTGCTAAAACTTCTTTATGATTTAGTACAATTTTTGAATTATTGTATAGTTTTATAACTACAAATTCATCTTCATTATTTTCTATAATACTTACTAAATCTCTTAAGTTTTTTACTTTTATACCATTTACTGACTTTACTAGTGAATTATATGTTTGGTAACCACTATTAGAACTATTGGGTAGAATATTTTGTATATAGACAAGCTCATCTATATCTGCTATTGGTTGATTATAATTTGAATAATAATAGTCATACCAAAATGAGGATACTTTATATTTTATTGCTTTTATATAGTTAGATGTGACAGGTCTAAATACCAATCCACCAAATATAAAATATTTTGGTTTCTTAAAATCATTTTTTATAAGAGGTTTTGATTTTGTTATAGTTAGTTTTAAATTTTTAATTCCACCATCTCTTAAAACATTAAATTCAACACTATCACCTATTTGTTTTTTATGAATAGCATAACTATAAAACACTGTACTATCTCTAAACTTAATTGTTGCATCATTTTGAACTATATTATTGTCAATACTAAGCAATACATCGCCATCTTTTAAAATACCATATGAAAAACTACCTTTTAAAATTTTAGATAACAATATACCACTTTTACCATTCATCTTATAATAATTTCTAATAGATTTATTTAATAAATTTTGAGTAATTCCTATACCACCATTTGGCATGCCATCATAAATACCATCTTCAATATCTTTTAAAAATTGATTAATAACTGGTGTTGGTACAATATATCCTATACCTTCACTTTTTTTAAGTGCCTGCATAGCAATTCCAACTATCTTATTTTTATCATTAAGTACTGGTCCACCACTATTTCCATGATTTATTGGAGCATCTATTTGAATAGTAAGATAACTAAAATTACTAAGTGAGTACTTTGAATATTCTATTCTTGATACTATACCTTTTGTTATAGATATATCTTTTCCACCTCTTGGATAACCAATAACTTTTATCTCATCTTGCTTATATGGTAACTTTCCAATTTTTAATGGCTTTATATCATCATAAAATACTGCATCTTTTACTTTTAAAAGAGCTAAATCTGTTTTATATGATATATATTTTACAGTAGCTTCATATTTTTGAATTTCACTTTGTTTTTTTATCTCTATAAAAGTTGAGTGTTGTACTACATGAGCTGATGTTAAGATATATCTATTTTTTATTAGCACTCCTGAGCCAGTTGATTGTACTGCTCGTTTTGATTGCCAAGGGATTAATTGATCAGGTTCACTAATAGTTGCATATATTTTTACTACAGAATTTTCTATAGTAGTTGCAAATATATTAGTTCCAATAAAAATTATTAATAGTAAGGACTTTTTAAAATTTAATTTCATCTTTTGACACCTCTATAGTTGGCATATCTAACGATATATGTTCTGTATGAATTTTATTATAAAGTTCGTATTCTTCATCTTCTACATGTTCAGAATTTACAAAAAATACACCTAGATGTAATATAGCTTGTAGATAATCTTTCTCTTGGTAGTATATATATGCTAAATCTCTAAACGCATCTATTGCAACTGGTCCAAACATATCTCCATCTAGTTCAATAACTTCTAAATATAGTTTTTTTGCTTTATTGGCTTTTCCAAGTTTAGATGCAACATTTGCAAGTAAATATGTATAGTCTAGATTGTCAGATTTATTGTGTTGATATTTAACAGCTTTTTTTAAATATTTATATGCCTTTTTGTATTTATTCTCATCATAGTATAATTTTCCATTATAAAAACAGTAGTCACTTATCCCTAATGTTTTAGCTTGTTTTTTTAATTCTTTTCTTGTTAACATTTTCTATCCTTTAAAACCCAACTCTATTTCGTACCAAATCACTATTTTGTTCATTATTACATTTTGCATAAAATTCACTAAGATTTATAGATTCAATTTGTAAGTCTAAATCTCTAGCACAACTATCACAAAGGTTATCTATCTCAACACCTTCAATATTCCTAAAGTTCAAAACATCAAAACATCTTCCTGGTCTTATAAGGGCAGGTTGTAATTGATTGGGACTTTCTATATTTGTAGTGATGATTATCTTTTTATATTTAGATATAAGCCCATCTGTAATAGAAAGGAATTTATTTAATGGATTT
>JAYEIM010000163.1:0-2533 GCA_034660095.1 Campylobacterota bacterium
TATCTTAATTGATATAGATTTTAACTTTACTATATTCACTTGTTTCCTTGTTGTAGATATATAAATCGTTGATACATTTTATCCAATCTAGTGTTATCACAATATTAAATATACATATATCGTTAGGGTTTATTTTTTTAAGTTTTATTACTGTATCCTTTTAAACTAAGCTACTATAATAGTTTTATATAGAAAAGGATGAAAGAAATGAGAAAATTTAAATCAATAGCAATAAAAATGTCAGTAGTATCAATTGTTACTTTAATACTTAGTGGCTGTACTACAATAAATACTGTATATAATCCGAATTCAAAGCAGCTTAAAATTGAGCTTAATGACAAATATGTGATTGCAAATGATACAGAAAAATCCAAAGAATATTCAAAAGAACCAAATAGTGTTGGACAATTTGGGCAAGAGCTATATACAGGAAATGATATATGCTCGTCTATTAAATTAATTAAGAATAAACAAATTAATAATGGTCATTATAATAATAATACTTTTTTTATCTTAAATAAGCTTCATAAAAATAGCTGCAATCTAGAACAAAAAGATGTAAGTGGATACAACATGGTAGTTTGTGATGGGAATATAGATTTTGATCCTTACACAACCCTTACATCTTTGACTGCTTCTGTTACTACTGATAAATCTGGTAATATTACATATAAATACAAAACATATTATATCACTCTGGATAAAGGCTCAAGTGAACGACCTACCCAATCATTTGCTTTAGGTACTGAAAATCTAGAATGTTACAATAAACTTAAAAATACTCTTATGGATAAATAAATAAGAGTTTTAATATATATGTTTTGATAGGTCATGTTGATGCAAAGAGATATCTACATGCTCCTATCACTATTCCTTACTTCTTAAGTATTCAAGATAGTTATTGTGGCTCTTGAAAAAACTCATACTTAGTATGTCTATCTCGTTAGTACTTTTAGTGTACTAGCAGAAACTAGTACATCTAAGACTTATATAAATAAATCTATACTAATCATTTTTAATATTATAAATACTTGCTAATGTCATGTACATTTGGTTCTATAGTTTACCACTACACTTCATCGTGCTTTTTGTAATTTTAAGTATATCCACATCACTTGCAGTCTTATTTGATATAGCTGTGCCAACACTTAAAAATTTTGATTCTGACCACATATCTTGCATATTATTTGCTACACAAATACAGAAGTCTCTACTAGCACCTTTTCTTTGACATTCAAAAACCATAGCTTGTCTTATCCCCTCTTTGTACTTATATCCACCATTATAAGATGGTACTGTTTGATATTTACTACAAGCTGAGAATAAAATAATACTCATTATTAATACACTAAATAATTTTTTCACTTTAACACTCTTTCATATTCAAATTCTTTTTCAATTGTTATATCTCCAATATTACCATATTGATAAACTACTCCATGAATAGGTAGCATATTTTCAACATCATACAAATGATACCCAGTTATTGATATAGACATATTATTACTACTATTTATTGTATTGGGTATTATATTAACAACAATTACTTTTTTATTTTTATACATACCATACCCACTAACTTGCATAGAGATAGTATCTTTACCAAATTTATATCTTAAAACAGAATTTGTTTTAATTTTATTATTCATCATAATAAAAATATAAGCATTATTAAGTAGTCTTGACTTAAATTGATATTGATCTAGTTTAGATAATGAAGTATAAAAGTTTAAATTCTTTTCAAATGATTTGCCATTTGTATAGTATCCAGATAATAAACCATTAGCTTGAGTTGTATCATGTCGTAATTTCTTTTCACCTTCAAACTGATTTTGATAATAAGCAATTCCATTATCTAAATTGACTTTATATAATGATTTTATTTGTATGCTTTTATCTGTTGTAGAAAATGATTTATTTATAGAAACATTTTCATATGAATCTATAGTAAATTTATCTTTTGATATTTTAGTAGTAATTTCTGTTTCAATTTTTGATTCAATAGGATAATCAAGACTGCTCTTTAAAAATTGTGCGTGTGTTAAACTATTACTACTACATCCGCTTAATCCAAATAATATAACTGACACTATTAATAATTTATTTACTATTGATTTTAAATTAAACATTATATTAATATCCTTTCTCTTTAATTTTATCCAGCCCTTGACATGCTTTACTGTGACCCATACTACAAGCTTTTTTCCATAACATTTTAATTTTATCTACTTTTATTTTATTAAGGCTTCCTCTACTATAAAGAACTCCTGAATTAAAACATGCTCTCTTAGAACCCAAATCACAAGCTTTTTTATATATTTCTTGAGCTTTTTGTTCGTTGGCTGCCATGCCTTCACCCATTTGATACATAAGTGCTAAATTATAACATCCATTTTCGCCTCCATCATTACAATCTTTTTCCCATAATGATTTTGCTGTTCTAAAGTCTCCACTTGAATATGCTGTTGCTGCTGTACTGTTTGCACACCCGCTAAATCCTAAAACTAAAGCAGATACTACTGTTAACTTTATT
>JAYEIM010000164.1:0-2531 GCA_034660095.1 Campylobacterota bacterium
TAAAAGAAAACCCAAACACAGACAACTACGAAGCTGTAGTTTTAGCTGTTGCTCATGATGAGTATAAGAACATCAATATTGGCAATGATAATCAAGTAGTGTTTGACATCAAGTCTATAGTTGATGATGCGGATGGAAGATTGTAATATGAAAATAGCCATAGCAGGTACAGGATATGTAGGACTTTCAAATGGAGTTCTTTTAGCACAACACAATGAAGTTGTAGCATTAGACATCATCCCAGAAAAAGTAGAGATGCTTCAAAATAAAATTAGTCCTATAGAAGATAAAAAGATAAGTGAATTTCTTTTAAGAGATGATTTGAATTTTAGAGCTACACTTGATAAAAAAGAAGCTTATGAAGGTGCTGACTTTGTTATCATATCTACACCTACAGATTATGATCCAGAAACAAACTATTTTAATACAAAGTCAATAGAAGCAGTAATTCAAGATGTATTGGAAGTAAATTCAAAAGTAGCGAATAGCGGTTGCAAAGCAAACTTTCCTCGAAATGCAACTATGGTTATCAAATCAACTGTACCTGTAGGATATACAAAAAGTGTAAATGAAAGATTTAACACTACAAACATTATATTCTCACCTGAATTTTTAAGAGAAGGTTCAGCACTATATGACAACTTAAATCCAAGTAGAATCATAGTTGGAGAGAAAAGTGAACGAGCAGAACAGTTTGCAAATCTTTTAGTACAAGGTGCTACAAAAGAAAATATAGAAGTTCTTTTTACAGGTTCTACAGAAGCAGAAGCTGTTAAACTATTTTCAAATACATACTTGGCTATGAGAGTATCATATTTTAATGAGCTTGATTCTTATGCTCAATCACACAACTTAGATACAAAAGATATCATAAATGGTGTTGGACTAGATCCTAGAATTGGAACTCATTACAACAATCCAAGCTTTGGATATGGTGGATATTGTTTACCTAAAGATACAAAACAACTATTAGCAAACTATAAAGATGTACCAAGTAATATGATAGAAGCAATTGTAAATGCAAATAGCACTAGAAAAGATTTTGTAGCAGACAGTATATTAGCTAAAAAGCCTAAGACAGTAGGTGTATTTAGACTTGTGATGAAGCATGGTAGTGATAACTTTAGAAGTTCAGCTATCAGTGGAGTGATGAAGAGAATAAAAGCAAAAGGTATAGAAGTAGTTGTATATGAACCAGTACTTGAAGAAGATACTTTTTTTAACTCTAAAGTGATAAAAGATTTAGAAGAATTTAAAGCTATGAGTGATGTAATAGTGGCAAATAGATTAGAAGATAGTATAAGTGATGTAAAAGATAAAATATATACTAGAGATATATTTAATAGTGATAGTTAGGGATAAAATGCAAAAAAAGATATTAGTTACAGGTGGAGCAGGATTTGTAGGAAGTCATTTGTGCGAACGATTAGCCCAAGATAAAAATAATGATGTTTATTCTTTGGATAATTATTTTACAGGTAGTAAAGATAACCATGTATCAAATGTAACTTATATAGAAGGAAATACAACAGATATTGATACTTTGATTGAATTTAGTCCTGATATGGTTTATCATCTAGGAGAGTATTCAAGAGTAGAACAAAGTTTTGATGATATTGAAAAAGTTTGGAAATTTAATAAAGATGGTATTTTTGCTGTATTAGAATTTGTAAGAAAACATGGTTGTAAAATATTGTATGCAGGTAGTTCCACCAAATTTGGCGATGGAGGTCTTGGGAGAAGTGCTTCTCCTTATGCTTGGACAAAAGCTTCAAATACTGAACTTGTGATGAATTATGGAACTTGGTTTAATGTACCTTATGCTATTACATACTTTTATAATGTCTATGGTCCAAGAGAAATACAAACTGGAAAATATGCAACACTAATAGCACTATTTAAAGATAAAATGAAAAACAATGAAAAACTTACAATTGTAAGTCCAGGTACTCAAAAAAGAAATTTTACTCATATAGATGATATTATTAATGCTTTAGTGCTTGTAGGTGAAAATGGATACGGAGATGAATTTGGTATAGGAAGCCCTGAAGCATTTACTATCAAAGAGGTAGCTGAACTATATGATGGTGAGATAGAGATGTTACCTGAGCGAAAAGGTAACAGAATGGTTTCAGATGTGATTAGTGCTAAGACTGAAGCTTTAGGGTGGAAGCCTACAAGAAAACTAAAAGATTATATTGATGAATTGAGAGTTAATAATTGGAAATAAAAATGAATGTACTTATGATATCAATTGGCGATAATATCTTATCAAATCCAGTGGGAGATGCATTAAACAGACAAAAAGAATATGCAAATGCTTTAGGTCATATTGATATGATAGTCTTTTCTCTAAAAATTAATAATCTTGAAGCAAAACATTATGATAACATATCTATATACCCGACAAAGTCATTAAATATGATAACTTTTGTATATGATGTCCTTAAAATAGCTAATGACATAATAAAAGAAAAGAAGATAGATGTTATAACTACGCAAGATCCATTTGGTACAGCACTTGCAGGGTA
>JAYEIM010000165.1:0-2523 GCA_034660095.1 Campylobacterota bacterium
TTAGTTTCTAGAAAGATAATCATTAATCTGCTTTAGATCTTCATAAGTATCTATATCTGTACTTTTTATATTATCCATAATATAAGAGATTGTTTTATCAGTAAAAAAACTATTATTTTTTATAAATTCATCTACTCTAATAATATAAATAGCACCATTACTTATAGATGTTTTTGGCAAATCTTGTCTTCTCATAAATGGAAATTTATTATTAGATACGCCTTCGATAAAACCATCTTTATTTTCTTTAAATGCTTTTAAAATCTTATTGTCTATTTCACAAACACTTATAAGTGCTGTTGCATCTTCTTTAAATAAATTTTCAAAAGCATTATTTATATTATTCACATCTCTTAGTGGTGATGTTGGTTGAAGTAATACAATATAATCAAAACTCTCATTAGTACTTTCAATAGCATGCTTAACTACCACTTCACTTGAAGCTGTATCTGTTGCTAATTCTTTTGGTCTTTTTAATATTTCAGCACCATATTTTTTTGAAATCTCTAATATCTCATCATCATCACTACTTACAATAGTTTTAGTGATATATTTAGATTTCAAACTAGCTTCAATAGTCCAAGCAATGAGTGGTTTACCTTCTAAATCAATAATATTTTTTCGTGGAAGTCCTTTTGAGCCACCACGAGCAGGAATGATTGCTAGTGCTCTGTTATATTTCACTTTATATCCTGAAATTGTTTTTGATAAGAAACTTTCCATAGTTTATCATTACTCAATAGTTCAAAAAATATTTTATCGCTATTGCCATTTCCAAAATCTACATCTTTTAGTTGTTTTTTAGCAATGAACACTTTTTCAACTGCTTCAATGATATCACTGTAGCTAAAATCAATATTTATAATATTATTTGATTTAACTCTGTTATTTTGTCTGCTACCTATATTGATAGTTGGAACCTGATAGTATGGAGCTTCTCTTAATCCAGCACTAGAATTTCCTATCATAAATTTTGCATTTTTTAAAAGTACTAAAAAATATTCAAATCTTAATGATGGAAATACTATAAAATTTTTATTATTTTCAATCCTCTCATATTCTCTAAGAATAATATCTGATCCTAAATCATTATTAGGGTATATCACTATATAATTTTTCTTTGTTTCTATCAGAGAATCCACAAAGATTTTAATTTGTTCTTTTAATTTTTCAACTTCTGTTGTGACAGGATGAAACATAAGAATTGCATAATTTTCAAAACCAATATTATAATAACTTTTCACAAACTCTAATGTAGGTAGTTCTGTTGAATTCATTACATCCAAATCAGGTGAACCTATTGTAAATATAGTATTATCATATTCTCCCATCTGTATTAATCTATTTTTTGCTTCATTATTAGAGACTAAATGAATATGGGATAATTTTGATATTGAATGTCTTATTAATTCATCTATAGTGCCAGAAACTTCCCCACCTTCTATATGTGCTACAAGTATATTGTTTAAACTACCTACTATCGCACCTGCCATTGCTTCAATTCTATCTCCATGTACAACAACTAAATCAGGTTCTACTTCAGAAATATAATGAGAAAATCCATCAATTGTTTTAGATAAATTTCTATCCATATGATCAATATCATCATGATTAATAAATGGAAATATATTAGTAAATCCACTTTTATATATTTCATTAATTGTTTTTCCATATTGATTAATCATATGCATACCTGTAACAAATATATGTACTTCATACTTTTCTGATTCTTGAGTGATTTTAATTAGTGATTTTAACTTACCAAAATCAGCACGAGTACCTGTTAGGAAAACTATTTTTTTCTTATTCATCTATGTCACTCCATAATAAGTGTTCATCATTATCAATATTTTTATTAATCGTTTTACCTAATAAATCATTATAGCTATCTGCTTTAATTTCTCCAGTACCTGGTCTCTTTACCCAAATGTTTTCTTTTGTTAGCTTGTCACCTTTTTTGAGTGGTTTAATAGTTACAACTGTAGCAAATGCAAAATCGATAGTAATCTGTTCTTCTTTTGCCGCTTCTTTTTTGCCACCTCTCATAAGTGCTATTTCAGCACTTCCATAGATTAACTCTTGTAACGCAATAGGATCCATAGAGTTTATGATATCTGGACCTGGTCGCTCCATCTTATCAGTAAAATGTCTTTCTAAAATACAAGCTCCTAGTGCAGTTGCTGCAAAACAAGCTCTATTTGAGGTAGTATGATCTGAAAGTCCTATAATTGCATTTGGAAACTCTTTTTGAAGTTCTTGCATAGCTCCTAGTCTTACAAGATGAACAGGTGTTGGATAAAGATTTGTAGTATGAAGTAATGCATAAGGCACATCATAGTTTTCAAGTATTTCTACTGTTTTTCGTACCTGTTCAATATCATTCATTCCTGTACTTACAATCATAGGTTTTCCAAAAGATGCAATATGTTCAATAAGTGGATAATTATTACATTCTCCAGAACCTATTTTATATGAACTTACCCCCATTCTTTCAAGCCTATCTGCAGCAGCTCTTGAAAATGG
>JAYEIM010000166.1:0-2520 GCA_034660095.1 Campylobacterota bacterium
TTTTTATATTGAAAAGACCCATTAATCCAAGTTTCACTTTTTTTTAATTCTCTTTGTCTAAACTTATATAAGTCTTCTATTACTTCTTTTACAATATTTTTTGATTTTTTATCCATAAAAGATTTTAGCATTAAAAATATAACAGTTAGATTTAATATTATCTCTTAAAACTCTTATTTGCTATTGGTTTTATCTCAAAAATATCAATTTCTTTATTGTTAATTTTATCTATTAGTGAAGTAGTATCTGTTGAACTTGTATCAGTATTACCACCAAAAGTTCCACCACCTACAATAGAAGCCTTTTGTTCTAATTTCATTAACCTATCTTCTATATCTTTAACTTTAATAACACCTCTTTTTTTTGAAGTTGTGACTATATCATTTATGGTTTTTATCTCATTTTTTAAACTATCAATATTTATATTTATCTCTTTTTGTATTGATTTGGTTTTTTTATATAAATCAACCATCTCATTATAAATATGTGTATCCTTATTAATCATTTTTATATCTCCTATCTAAAATTAGGTGTGATAGTTTTAGTAATTCTATCAATAGTTTTTGCAGCTCTTTTAGTGTTTGAGTTGTTTATTTGTTTTTGTGCAGTTGAGATTTGTTTATCTATTTGTTCTAAACTATCTTTATTTATTGTTCCAAGTTTTTTTAATTCATTAATTTTTGATATTAAAATAGCAATAGTTGAGTTTAATTCATTTTTTGTATTTTCAATATCAATTTTTTCAGTTTGTAAATTAGCAATTAACTCTTTGGTTTCATTTTGTTGATGGTTTAACTCTTTAAACTTCTCATTATAAAGTTCTATGGTGTCTTTTTCTTGATTTCTTTGAATTTGTTCCTCTTTTGTAAGTAAATCAACCATATAACCATTTTTATCAATATTCTTGTTTATTTTTAACCAATCATTTAATTTATCTTTTGCTAATTGTGAATATTTCTTTTTAGATAGATATCTACTAAATACAAAGTTCATTTTATGATTTGTAGTATTTTGAAAATAGATGGTTGGAACTATTAAGTGTAGGTGGTCATTTTTATGTTTAACTGCATATATTTGGTCAGTAAGTATTTTTGATAGTTCTTCTATTTGTGAAGAGTTTAAAGATTTTACTTCGCAATCAACTAAAAGTTTTTTATGATTATCTGTTAAAACTTCTTTATATACTTCATACATAACAAACTTATATAAATTAGTCCAATCAGTATTAGTAAAATTATTTGTAATTGTATTTGGTAAAGATATAACTACTTCTCTACCATTTGACACTTTCCTTGCTCTTTGGGTTTGTTGGTATTTTTCTCTATACACAAACTCTTTTGCTCTAATTGAAATTAAATTATCACTATTAGATATAACTTTTATATCTTGACCAGGGTGTCTTTTTTGTGATAATAGATAGTCTTGATATGTTCCTTTTGTTGTTTTGATAGAACTAAAATTAACATACCAGTTTTTTAATATTTTTGTTGTGTTATTACTCATTGGTTTATCTCCTATAATTTCATTATAAAAGATTTTAAACCTTTAACACATAAAAATATAATTTTCTTTAATATTGCTATATTTACTGAAATGATAAATTAGACAACTACAATAAAATAGTAGTAGTGTCTTCTTTATAAAAGGACCAGTCCTTGTTAAATCCTATCTAAGATATCAAGTTAAATATTTTAAAAACTAATTTATTTTTTTGATTTTCAATTATAATCAACTTCACTAAATCACATATAGGAGATAATATTATGAAGTTATCATTTGAAGAAAAAAAGAAACAAGCCAACAGGAAGACAGTAGCTCAATACCTTAGTTTATATACAGAAAATAACCATTTAAAAAAATCTATGGTTACATTAACACCACCTGATGGTAAATTATTAACACTTTTAAATATGAGAGAAAAGTTTTTTATAAAATTGGGTAAAACAAAACTATTAAAGAAAACAGGAGATAAGAGTATAAAATATTTCAGTTCAATAGAATGGACTAAACACTCTCAGCCACATTTACATATACAATTCTTTTATACCAACTTTATACCTATTAAAAAAGCATTTGATTATATAGTAAATAAAGATAATATTTTATCTAATCATATCTTACATGGTAACAGTTCAAAAGTTAAGTACAGTTATGTAATAAAAGATTATTTTATTTCTAACTTTGATATTGATAAAGAACATTATAAAGCTGATACAATTACAAGATACAAGTATCGAGGTGTAACTGTTAAATTTAAAACAAGTTCAAGAAAAAAGATTAATAATAAGATAACAACTTATCTATTAAGAACGCTTACATTTAAAACCAAGGATAAATATAAAGAGATATTAACTCTTTTAGATAATGGTAAAATACAAATAAACAAAGGTGTTGAGTATCCAAATCTAAATAACAATACAGTTAAAAGTTGGGTGAATATTGGTCTATATGAAGTGATAATATTTTATTAAAAAAAGAGGGGTGAATTAGGAGCATAATAGATTAAAGATTAAATAAGAG
>JAYEIM010000167.1:0-2508 GCA_034660095.1 Campylobacterota bacterium
AAACACCCTTATTTAAAAAATTATTTTCCATAATTTACTAAGTAAAAATCAACTATTTTAATCTTCAATCCTTTATTAAATCCATTATGTATATTCATTAACTTTTTCATAGGTGAAAATACTCCATGATCTGGCTACACTTATTCATAACTATAAAGAAATCATCATCTCTATATAAAACACCTAAGTTTTCATCATCATCTTTAGTATCAACTATATGACAAAATACACAACCATCTATTTTTTTTGAATTTTTAGAAACATATTGGGTTCTCCAAGGAGCATATAACCTATCCATATTTTACCTTTGCATACATTTTATTTCCTTTTATCTTATTCTTCCACTACTTTTACCCATTAATTCAGGTATCTGTTTATAAGCTACACCAACTTTCGTGATTTGTTGGCTACATTCTTTTTAACATAACCAAATAACTCTTTAGTATTTGTTTTCCCCTGAGCTAAACCTTTCATCAAAAAGTAGCTAAATAATCTATGTTTTTTCTCTTTGTATTGATTTGAGAAGTTTTTACTTGAACCTGCTGTAAAAATTGTCATCTTCTCTTTGTCAAATGTAGTTTTCTTTACTTTAAGTACTGGTGCAACACCATCAAATAGTAAACTACCCTTATCATCTTTTCCACTAAAACAACTATCTACAAATGCTACTACTTTTTTAGCTTTTGTTTTAGATAGATTTGAGTATATATTTTTTAACATAAATGTCTTGTCATTTGTAGCTGTTTCTGCGTTTGTATCAGATGGTAAGATATAAGCATTTCCATCGTTCCCTGGAACTCCATGACCACTATAGTAAAAATACACAACTGCATCATCTTCAACTAAAGATAAGAAATCATTCCATTGTGACTTTATAAAACCTGAACTTGTTTTATTCCCTACAAATGCCCAGATATTATCATCTGGAACTCCTAAAAGTTTATTTGCATACTGCATAAACATCATAGCACTATTTTGGCTATAGTTTACATTTGATTCAAGCATATAATCTTCTATACCAAATATAACAGCATAAGCTTTTTGATTTTTTCTTATTTAATCCTTAGTGCAACGAACCGAAAACCCATCTGCTCGATTGCCGTAGTTCTTGTAGGCATCATCTGAACGGAAGTACAATTTCCAAGAGTGCTTACCATCGACAGAACTCGACCACACATAACCCCAAGAGCCTTGATAGCCCATAGAGCCACTATAGTAGTAACGGTAACCAGCAGACGGCAATTTTAAAAAGTTATTGTATGCATCTTTTCTATTTTTTACACCTTGGTGGGTTGTTTCTGCTAGAAGTTCATCGATGTCAGGTACTCTAAAACCTTTTGGGCAAGGATTGTTTTTACCATTTATTCCTTGCCATAAGTTATCATTTTGACTACTTAGCCAATCATATCTATTATCACTAGTACTTTTTATAAATTTACTATGATTTGAAGTTGAATTGTAACTTATAGATGAAGTTTCAGAACTATTTTGTTTCTCATGCCCATCACTATCTCTTCCCCACTGGAAATAGTCCCCATAGCAAGAGCTATCATTATATGAGGTACATACTCTTTTGGCACCTAAGTTTCTATCTAACCATATTTTACCTGTATATGGTGATGTGATTTTTTTATATTTATTGTTATCTTTATCAACTATTGGTTGATTTTCTAACCATTTATTATATTTCTTAACTTTTTTTGGATATGTTTTATCTACATATTATTTTATAGCTTTATCATACTCTTTTTGTGATATGCCATTATTTTTGCCATCCCATACAACTTGGCTAGCTTGTATTGAGCAGTTTAGTATAAAAAGTGTGAGTATTATTTTAATTTTACTTTGCATCTATATCCTCTTTTAAAATTGGTAAATTCTGATTGAAAATCTCTACTATTTTTATATGTTCATCATATATTTTATAGATGATTGTATAGCCTTTGTATGTCATATCTCTTACTGATTCATCATCATTATGATAGTTTAATTTTCTATATTTATGTGGCATATTTGGTATATTTTTAATTTGTTTCTTTAGATCCTTGGCAAATTTAACCGCAGCCGATTGATTGTCTTTTTTTATATATAAAGTGATAAATCTTAACCTTTGTTTATATAAATCTGATTCAATAATCTTCAAGATTCTAATTCCGATATTAGCTCATCCATTGATTCATCAAAATCATACATTTTCATCTTTCCACTATCTATATCTTCTATAGTTTGTGCTATATGCTTTTTTCTCTCATAAAAATATGGATCGATTTGAAGCATTGGGTCTTCTATATTTTGAGTTAAGATTTTTGTTAATTCTTTTCTCTCTTCTAGTGGTAGTTCGTAAGCACTTTGTAAAATTTCATTTATTGACATCATTTACCCCTTATCTTTAACTTTATAGTTGAAAACTCTTTATCTTTTATTATATCCAATAATTTATCAAAGTTATAATTTGATTCATCAAGTAGATTATTACTTATTTGTTCAAATTCTCTTAAGTCTATTTTA
>JAYEIM010000168.1:0-2492 GCA_034660095.1 Campylobacterota bacterium
AAAAATATTTTAAAAGATAAAATATTAATATCTAAAGTAAAGATAATTAAAATTATAGCATTATCAAAAAGATACAAAAGATTTCCAAAATTTGAAATATGGTCTACCTTATCAAATACACTTTCTTCACAATTGCCTGTAGTTTTATTAAGTAGTTTTTTTAATAGTACAGTTACTGGGTTTTATTCATTATCTTATAGGATATTAGTCTTACCCATGTCTTTAATTGGAGGTTCTATAGGGCAAGTCTTTTTACAGCAGTCATCTGCTAACAAAAATGATAGTATATTTTTAAAGAAGCTAACAAAAAGTACATTTTTTAGGCTATTTATAATTGGAGTTATACCAATAAGTATAATAGGTATTTATGGTGACTATATTTTTTCATTTGTTTTTGGAGAAAATTGGATAGTAGCAGGTGAATATGCACAACTACTTTCATTATGGATTTTTTTTGTATTTATTATGTCTCCTTTATCAACGCTTTTTATTACATTAGAAAAGCAAAAAGAATTTTTTATTTTTAATATATCTATTTTAATAGCTCGTGTTGCATCTCTTGTGATAGGTTATTATATTTTTAATAGTGCATATGAAACAGTAATAATATATTCAGTAGTAGGAACACTGTTTTGGATTTGGTTAATGTTGTATATTTTTAGACTAGTGGGGATTTCACTAAAAGAAGTTTCTTCATTATTTATGTTGTTGCCGATAGTTTTAGGTATTTTAATTTTTAGTAGAATTTTTATTGGAGTATAGATGGAGATTAAAGTAGTTTTAAAAAATAATACTGGATTTAAATGGTATTCAAAAAATGGAATTTTTGTTAAAGGTTTTGCTTTTCATAAAAATGAAAATTTTTATGAAAAAGAAGAATTAGTTAATCTTTTTGACAATATAAACTCATTAGATAATTTTGAAAAAATATTAAAAAATTTAAATGGTTCTTATGCAATAATTATTCAAAAAAAAAATAAATTATTTTCTGCTGTTGATAGATTAAGATCTATTCCTCTTTTTTATAGTCAAGACGGTGATTATCTAAGTATTACAGATACTATTGAATTTAATAGTCAAACTATAGATGAAAATACACCAGAATATTACGAGTTTTTATTGAGCGGTTATACTATAAACGAATCAACACTCTCAAAAGAGTTTAAACAAATACAATCTTCAGAGATAATCATGTTTAATGATAATCAGCTTTCTAGGAAGCAGTATTTTAAACATACACATCAAGATTATTTGTCTGTTGATTACAAAAGTTATTATGATGATTTGAATTGTATTACAGATAATTTTACAAAAAGGTTGATTCATTCTGTTGGAGAAAAAACTATTGTTTTACCATTGAGCGGAGGATATGATTCTAGATACATCTTAGCAGCTCTAAAAAGACATAATTTTACAAATGTAATATGTTATACCTATGGAAACAGTAAAAGTTTCGAAGTTTCAATTGCAAAACAAGTAGCATATACTTTGGGGTATAAAATACATATAATAGAATATACAGAAGAAAAATGGAGTAAATTGCTAGATAATGATAAGTTTATAGAATATGTAAACTATTCATTCAATTATAGTTCTTTGCCACATATTCAAGATTTTATAGCTCTAGAAGAATTAACTACAAAAAAGTTAATCCCAAGTGATAGTGTAATAGTCCCTGGGTTTTGTGGTGACTTACTTGGAGGAAGCTATATTCCAATTGAAATAAAAGAAAATAAAGTTAATCAATTATTAAATATTAATTTAGCAGAATATATTCAAAAAAAGCATTTTTCAAATTTACTAATGAGAATTCCAGAAAAAATAAAAAATAATTTGCTTATTAAAATAAGAAAAAACATCATCTGTAAAGATATAAATAACTTAGAAGAATTCATTTCATTGAATGAATCTTTTTTTACAGAACATAAAGTGTCAAAATTTGTAGTTAATGCTTTAAGACCATATGAATTTTTTGGTTTTGAATGGAGAATGCCACTATGGGACAATGAGCTTATGGAGTACTGGTACAAAGTACCGTATAAACATAGAATGGATAATAAACTATATAATGATTTTTTGTTTGATGATTTATTTCAAGATTATAAAATAGACATCAAAAAATCAAAGCCGATTTCGCATAATAAATTTATTTTATCAATTAGAAGATTACTCCCTAAATTTTTATATAGTATATTTCAAAAAGCTTATCATGGCTTTTTAAATATTATTAAAGATAAAGATGTAAATAATTTTGGAGAATTTGGGAGTTCTATAAATAAAGATTTACAAACAAGTACCATAAATGCAAATAATATAAATGGTTTATTTGCAGTATGGTTACTATCAAGAATATTGGATAAAAAATAAATGTACACAGTTATATCTTTTTTAATACTATTTTTATCCTATTATCTATTTAAAAAAGTATCAGGTAGCTTGAAACTTACACAGCTTAATATGATAAGTTGGATATTTTTTTATAATTTAATATT
>JAYEIM010000169.1:0-2479 GCA_034660095.1 Campylobacterota bacterium
TGGTATTAATAGATGAGATAGATCTACATTTGCACCCAAAATGGCAACGAAAAATTGTAGATATACTTACTGAACTATTTCCAAAAGTTCAATTTATAGCTACTACTCACTCCCCTTTTATCATCCAGTCTATAGGTGAAAATAGTATCATAAAATTAAATGACATTAGTAGTGATATATTATCAGTAGATGCTACAAAACTCAGCATTGATGATATTGCAGAAGATATACAAAGCATAACAACACCACAAATAAGTAAAAGAAAATCGGATATGCTAAATGCAGCAGATAAATACTTTGCTATTTTAGAAAAATTTGAGAATGATGAAGTAGATAAAAAAGAGGTAGAAAAATACAAAATTCAACTAGATGAGTTATTAGAACCATTTGAAGACAATATGGCTTATGTCGCTTTTTTAAGAAGAGAAAGATTACTAGTAGACAATAACTTATGAGACCTATAAATAGAGGTGAAGCACATAAAAATAAAGTATTTAAGCATTATAGTGATGCTAGAGATGATTTAAAATTAGAGTGGAATAATTTTTTATTGGCTTGTAAAACATGCAACACTATAAAAAACGATAAAGATATCGATGAGTGTATTTTTCCAGATACTGACAATACAGCTTATGCTTACAAATATACACAAACAAAAGTAACTACAAATCCAAACATGACAAAAGAGGAGCAAATATTATCTCAAAATAGTTTAGATTTGATAGATATAAATCGTCAAAAAAACACAAAAAACAGAGATGATGATAGAGTGATAAGAAGTCAAGAATGGAACAAAGCAATCCTTAGCTTACAAAGATACTTAAAACGACCAGATAAGTTAATGGCAGAACAAATAGGTGTAAGTCCTGATGGGTTTATATCATCTTGGTTGGAAATATTTAAGGACTATCCAGAAGTAAAAGAAGAGATTATAAAAAATACAAAAGGTACTGCACTAGAGTGTTATGATGAGAGATTTGATCCTATAAAGAAATTGGAAAGATAATGTTTAGACAAAATATGACCGAGCAATAAGATAAAGTATAAAATAAAACTTTAGAAAGTATTAAAATATGAACAAAAACAAGTACCTATTATGTTCGTTGTGTTCGCTAGAGTTGGACAGTAACTTTGATTTTTGAATTTTAGAAAAGTGATAATCAGGAAAAAAACTTACCTAAAAAGTTCAAAACAATAGTATAGATACAATATTTGTAATTATTTTACAAATATGAAGTTTATTATGTTAAAATACCAAAAAAGCAAAAGGGGTAAATTTTGTTATTACAATTCAGTGTAAATAATTTTAAATCTATTAAAGATACAGTAACTTTTAGTATGGCAACTGCTTCAAAAGATAATGACAACTGTTTTAAAGTCAGAGGCTATGAGCTATTAAATAGTGCTGTAATTTATGGAGCTAATGCTAGTGGTAAAAGTAACTTACTTAAAGCAATGGCATTTATGAGTAATATGGTATTAAACAAACATAAAATAATGCAATCAACAGATGAAATACCACATCACCCATTTAAACTAAATTCTGAAACAGAAGATGCTTCAAGTAGTTTTGAAATTGTTTATTTTGATAATACAAATAACATTAAATATAGGTATGGTTTTGAAATAGATGATAAAACAGTATATTCAGAATGGCTTTATGCTGATGAAAAAGGGAAAGAATCAAAACTGTTTTATCGTGAAATTGATAAAGACGACTATGTAAATCCAACTAAATTTGCAGAAGGTTATGATTTTTTCAATAAAAAAAGTTCTCAAATTAAAATTTCTTCAAATCAGCTTTTTATTTGGAAATGCGATAGAGAAGATGATGGATATATCTCAAAATCGATTTTAGCTTGGTTTAATAGATTTAATTTAATTGATGGTATCAATCATATTGGATATATAAATTATACAATGAATAAAATGCAAAAAGATGATTTTAAAAATGAAATTATTGATTTAGTAAAAACAGCAGATATTGGGATTGATAATCTTATGCTAAAAGAAGAAAAAATACCATCAGATATTATGAATTCAATGCCTTTTTCTGAAGATTTTATAAAAGATGGTAAAGATTCAATACCTATAATTAAAACATATCATAAAAAATTTGATGAAAACAATAATGAGATTGATAATGTAATATTTGAACTCGATAAAGAAGAATCACTAGGTACTAGAAAGTTTTTTAGAATGTCAGCACCAATATTAAATACATTAAAAGAGGGTAAAATTTTGATGATAGATGAACTAGATGCTAGTTTGCATCCAATGCTAACAAAACATTTAATCGATTTATTTCATAATAAAGAGATCAATAAAAAAAATGCACAATTAATATTTGTTACACATGATACAAATTTATTAAATAAGCTTACATTTAGAAGAGATCAAATCTGGCTTACTGAAAAAGATAAATATGGTGCAACGGATATATATTCATTGGCTCAATTTAAAAATGTAAGAAAGGATG
>JAYEIM010000170.1:0-2472 GCA_034660095.1 Campylobacterota bacterium
TTTGTAAAATTTGATTTTTTTATTTATTATTTTCTCTAAGGTATCTCTTCTACCCATAAATTACATCTTTTTGTATATTTGAGATGATGACTTTATTATTGTTCTTATGCTTATGAAAAAGGTCTATCTTCTTGTGGTAAAGCTCTTCAAGATAATTCCAAAGCCCTGCAAGATTATCAAATGTTTTATGTTTAAACTCTACATAAATATCTATATCACTCTCTTCAGTTTGCTTACCTTTTGCATAGCTACCAAACAAGCCTATCTTATCAACTTCAAAGTTTTCTTCTATATAACTCTTATTTTTAGATAGTTCATTTAGTATTTCATCTTTAGTCATTACCAGCTCCATATATAACTAAGCATAAATCAAATCTCTATGTATCATCTCTAAAAAAAGAGGCTTGATATTTTTGTGTTCCCTTATTATATCAACTTTTTTATGCAGGTCTTCTTCTATTTGTTGTTTAATAGCTATCATGTTGAACATGCCAGGTTCCATTGTTACAAATATATCTATATCACTATCTTTAGTTGCCTCATCTCTTGCATAGCTACCAAATAAGCCTATTTTTTCAACATTATATAAGCTCTTATATTCTTGATAATGTTCTTTGAGGTAACTTAGTATATCTACTTTAGTCATTTTAGTATTCAAATTTTTTGACTTAATACTTAGTCTCAATTACTATTGAATACTTACAATATTCATCATTTATACCACTATCATTATAGTTTGCAGTATATTGAACATTTAGATTTGTACAATTTAAGTATGTAATATCAGGTGAAAGTAGTTTTTTAGCAATGTCATCAAGTAGGTGTTTTTGTGTTCCAACATTTGCATCTAAATATAACTCAATTTTTATGGCATTAGCAAGTTCATTTTTAAAGCTTTCAATTATGTCTGAATATACATCATCAATCTTTACTGTGGTTCCTGTAGACATCCTCATGCTTTAAGGCATCTCAGATAATATTTTTTGAACAGTTAGAGTATTCTTTTTATTATTTTGCAAATCTATTCCCACCTTATTTAACTCAGGCTTATGAGTCATAATAACCTCATCTTCTATTAATTTACTGATATTTACATTTTTGCCATCAGAGGTTGTTGCATATGGGGAAATAGACAACCATACTGTAATATTAGTATTCTGTTCAATAAGTGCTTTATTGCAATAGTTATCTATATTATCACTATGCCAAAAATAAAAAGTATTATTTTGCTCTCTTAACCATCTTTTTTTAAAGCTACCAGAGTAATAACCTGCATATATAAGTTTGTCATCTTCATAAACCAAATATGTAGATTGCTCCGCTTTAAGTAACTTATTATCTATAAGTTTCAATGCTAATTTATAGTTGTTGCTAATACCCTTTGCTTGTAATGGTTCTTGTGCAAGATAGGCTTCTCCTATTTTTACAAAGTCAAATCCACAAATATCTTTTTTAAATTCAAACTCCATTTTATACCTCTTTAGTTTCAAATAACTTTTTAAATTTTGGATTTGTTAAACATATGATTTGTTTGGCATCGTTACTCATATAAAAGTAATTTTTCCATCTCATTTTTTTAAATAAGTGTAATACTTTTTCATAGTCACCTTGAAATAATAGTTTATCATCAATATGTTTTTCAAGTAAACTAATAATTTCTTCTGTATATGCTGATATTTCAGCAACTTTTTTATACCTTATTTGTTCCCAAATCTCATCATATTCTCTTCTTAACTCTTCTTTTGTTTCCATCATTTTACCCTTTAAAAATCTAGTTAGGGCTATATAGAGATTTTGTGTCAAAAAATTACAGATTTTGAGTAGAAATTTTAAAATTTCAATTAGTTTGTTTCATTTGTACTCAAAAACATCACATAGTTAAGTCTGTTAGTATAGTATTTTATGTAATTTGACTTGCTTCATTATATATACTTTTCTATCTCAAAATTCTTTATCTTCATATACTTTTTAAGATAAGGCATAGGACAACTATCGCTATGTTTGTATGTTTCACAACCGCAAACCATAACAGAACAACCGCCATAATCAACACCTATAAGATTTTGACCTCTTGAGTCTAAGGCTCTGAAATATTGCTCTTGTAACTCTTTTTTATCTATCTTACCTTTTGTGAACTTCATCAGATGAAGCCTTGGAAGTTGCAATAGCTTTAAATCTTTTAGTCCCTCAATTTTCTCACTTGAGACATTATAAGTTTCAAAATGAGCTGGTATATCCGCTTTTTGATAATCTGATTTTATTAGCTCTTGCATTTAAACATCTCCATTATAAATATATTTCAACTCATCTATCGTAACACCTAAGCCAACTTTTTTGAGTCTATCGCTTCTTTGATGATGTAATTTTTCTAGCACCTCATCAACATCTACTTTTATTCCTGAGTGTAATTTTCTATGGCAAGTTGGACAAAGTGAAACAATATTTGCTCTTACATCTACATCGTAATCAAAT
>JAYEIM010000171.1:0-12285 GCA_034660095.1 Campylobacterota bacterium
ATTTTACCATTCATCTCATCTTCTATAATGGTTTTACTTAGATAAAGACCAATACCCGTGCCTTTATCCTCTTTTGTAGTAAAGTATGGATTAAATATATCTTTAATAATATTTGCAGGTATTCCATTTGCATTGTCATGTATTGTTATATTTATATTGTCATTTAGTTTTAGTATATGTATATCTATAGTTGGATTTGATATATTATTTTCAACTAGTGCATCTTTGGCATTTATTATTAAGTTTAAGAGTACTTGTGAAAGTTGATTTTTAATACCAAATATTTCAATATCATCATTATTTTTTATTGTGATTTTTATATTTTCATGTTCTAATACCGTACCAATTATTTTTAAAATATCAGTAAAAGATTCTTGTATTTTAAAAGATACTTTTTCTTTATTTGGTTTATAAAAATCTTTAAAATCATCAATTGTATTTGACATGAAATCAATCTGTTCGTTTGATTTTATTAAACTATCAAAAAATATTTTATCTGTTAGTTTATCTTTGCTTTTATATAGTTTTAGATTTTGTAGAATTAATGATAATCTTGTAAGTGGATGTCTCCATTGATGTGCAATGTTTCCTATCATATCTCCTAGTTCTGCCATTTTTGATTGATGTTGTAAAAGTCTATCTTTTTTGGCATTTTTTAAAGTTTCCTCTTCCACTTTTTTATCAAGCGTAGTTGCTATCTCATGAAGTTTATCTGATTGTTTGATAACGATTTCAAACATATCTTTTATAGGACGAGCCAATAATAGTGCAAAAGGTATAGATAAAAATATAGTAAAAATCAATATTATCGCAGTCATTTTTATATCACTTTCTCTTATGCTATTTAACATCTCTGTTTTTGATTTATATAGTATAAATACTTTTTGATTTCCAAGGTGCTCTTTTTGAATAAATACATTTTTTTCATAAAGTGAAATATGATCTTTAGTTTTTAAAATATTGGATACTGTTTTATTATCAAATAATTTATCTATGCTTAAGGTTTTATCGTAATACTGGTGATTATTTTTAATAATATAACCTTTATCGTCAAAAACAGAAATATTATATATAGGTGAACTTGTTAGTAGTTGCATAAATTTATCTATAAAAATATTTATAATTAGAATACCTTTTAATTTATTATGGATATATACAGGTGTAGCTATTCTTAAAACAGGAATATATGGTTTTTGTATCTTACCCTCTTCCATATTGAAATCTATTTTAGAAAAGAATATATTATTATTTTTCAATGAAATAGTTTTGGTAAAATAGTATCTATTTGATTTATTTTGTAGATTAGCAACTTTATAAGCTGTATGACCATATTGATCTCTATCAAATCTTAGCTGTTCTCTACCGTTTGTATCTAAAAATCTCATCTGCATATATTCTTTATTTTCTTGCATCATGGTGAAAAATAAAAAATCTGTATTGTGTGGATATATCCCATTTGCTGCAAATTCTCTAAAGTAAGGATTGTCTCGTATGGCAATTATTGAATCTTTTTTTTCCTCTAAAAAACTATTTAAAAATATTCTTTTACCTTCAGATTGCAGATGTGATTCTGTTTGAAACTTTTTGATACTATTTTCTTTTGAAAACTCTAAATGTACTACAATAATAGAAGCTAGTACAACAATAGAAAAGATAAAAAAAGATAAAAATATTTTATATTTATAGTTTTTATTACTATTTGAAACTTTATCTATATTAATCATCTATATACTTTTCTATCTTATAGCCACTATTTCTAACATTTATAATAAAATTATTTTTCAATTTTGCTCTTAATTTTTTAATATGAGTTCTCAAAGTATTATCACATATATATTTTTCATCCCAAATATAATCAATAATAATATCAGGTGGTACAATAGAACCAATGTTTTTAATCAATAAATATATAAAATCTTTTTGAGTTAAGGAGAGGTTTACAATAGTGTCATTATAAAATAGTTCCATTTTTGTTGTATTGAAACGATAATTTTTATCTATTTTAATGATTTTATTATTTTTATGAAGAAGTTGTGTGATTCTTAATTCTACTTCGTCAAGGTTAAAAGGTTTCCTGACATAGTCATTGCATCCTGCTTCATAACCTTTTTTAACAAAATCTATATCACTCATTGCTGTTAGAAATATTGCAGGTGTATTTATACCCTCAGATCTTATCATTTTTAATGTATCTATCCCATTCTTTTTTGGGGTATTAATATCAAGTAAAAATAGATCATAGCTATCTAAAATAGCATTTTCTAAAAGTGTTTCTCCATCGTTAAATATATCAACTTTATGATCGTTCAATTCAAAATATGTTTGTATCTGTTCGCAAATAAATTGATCATCTTCCAATACTAATAGTTTCAATGCTATTTCTCCTCCTCTTTTTTACATTTTATATGTTTATTTACTTCATCTGTATAGTTATAAAACAAATATTTGGCTTCAGTTTTATTTAATTTTGTTGCATCACCACTAATACCATAAATAAATACTTGAAGCGATAGATAATGTCCATTGTAGTGTAACAATATTTGTTCTGGAGTTAATTGCATCTCATATCCATCCTCAATCCAATCAGCCCAAAGATATCCAAAATTTTCATTTATTTCACTTGCAATCTCTTCGTCTCTGTATTGATATAATTCTTTTTTTATAATATGAAATTCTTTTATTTTATTATCTATTTTATAATTTATAAATATGTCGTTTAATGCATCATTAGATTCTATAAATCTTTGGGGATTATAATATGGACTGCAATTTGAAGCCAATAATGAACCAAAAAATACTAATATTAAAAAAATATTCTTCATCTAATTACAAGTTGGAATAGTATCTGAGTCATAAGCAAATTCTTGTATAAACTTTAACATTTTGGCACTTTGATTTTTAAATTTTTTACTTTTTAAATATTGCATCACTTTTTGGGTATCATCTTCCCCATCATGTAATTCTATTAGATCTCTCCCTCTTGCAGCAAAAATCTTTTTCCACTCTCTAACTGAATATAAATTTCCTCCACGATTACCCTCTCCATGACATGAAGCACATGCATTTAAATAATATTCTTGACCTTTGATTTGTTTTGTAACATGCTCTTTATATCTAGCATGAAGATTTGTAATGCTAAAAATAAGCAATAGTACAATTAAACTATTCTTCATATTTATCACCATGCAATTTATTAAATTTTCTTTTTGCATCTTTTAACCATGCCAGTAGATCATCAGGTTTCCACATACCATATATTATCATATGTTTTTTACCTTTTCTGCTTAACATCTCCTCTTTTGGACCCATGAGATAGATTGCAGGTGTCATTGATGTCGTAAGTCTTTCTGGTGCATGTCCAGAATTTTCCACATCACTTTCAGCACCTAAAGAATTATCCAAAATTAAAGGTATGAAATTTTCATTTATCTCTTTTTCTACTCGTGGATCAGTAAAAGTTTCCTCTTGCATTATAGGGCAATAGTAACATCGTCTTGATTCAAGAAATAGAAATATTGGTTTTTTAAAGTGCTCTGCTAACTCTTTTGCATCTCCTAGTTCATGTTGCCATTTAATATTATTTACTATATCACTTGCAAATAAACTATAAGACAATAACAGCATAGATAAAATTATTTTTTTAACTCTTAACATAATTATCCCTTTTTTATAGTTTAGTAATAAAAATATAAATATTTACTTAAGTTAATAGATAATTTATATTTTAATCTTAAATAAAAATAAATTATTAAATTTACTAAGAAATAATTAGATTTGGCACTTATAAGGCACTTAGCTTTGATACTATTTTAACAATTGGGTAACTTCTTTGCCAAGTAGTATCCAAAATTTAAAGGAGAATAAGATGAAAGGACAAATTATTAGTAAGTTAAAACTTACAATTTTTGCAACACTTCTAGCATCTACAACACTTTTTGGTGCAATGCACGAAAAAGGGAACAGCACACATGCCGATGTAGCTGGTGGAGATAGTTGTGTTAAGTGTCATAATGGTATTGAATCTATTAGAGATACAGACTCTGATATGATGAAACAAATCTTAGATTTAGGTGCTATTGCTGGAGATACTGGTGGTTGTACTGTATGTCATGGTGGTAATCCAGAAGATGGTACTGTAAAAGGTGCACATATGGGAGCTCCAAGCTCACATGCTGGAGGATTAGCAACATTTATTAGAGATCCTGGTTCAATTTGGATAGCTGATAAAACTTGTGGTATTTGTCATGCAGATACTGTAGAAAATACTAAAAAATCTTTAATGGCTACAGAAGCTGGTAAGATTCAAGGTAATTTACATACATGGGGAAGTGAACCAACTAAAAAAGTTAAGTTTGCAAACTATGATATAAAAGATGAAGATGGAAAAACTCCAGCTTGGGGAACAAAAACATATAAAGAGTATATGGTTAATATGATTGATAAATATCCAGATCAATTCCCAACTGAACTTAAGCAACTTCCAATGCCACCATCTAGTCCAGATGATATAAAACAAAAAGCTGGTGAAAGTGAAGAGGATTATCTTGCTCGTATAGGTTATCATGCTTCTATTAGTTATACTAGATCTGATTGTCAAAGATGTCATATTGGTGTTAGAGGTAGAAAAGGTCGTGGAGATTGGAGAGGAATGGGATGTAGTGCATGTCATATGCCTTATGCAAATGAAGGTATTTATGAAGGTAATGACCCAACAGTTGATAAAAAAGAACATGGACATATGTTAGTTCATACTATGCAAGCTACAAGAGACCAAAAAGTGAAAACTCCATCTGGAGCTGAATTTAGTGGTATTCACCCTGAAACTTGTAACTCTTGTCATAATAGAGGTAAAAGAATTGGTGTATCTTATGTTGGTTTAATGGAACAACCTTATGGTTCTCCACTTAATATGGGTGGTAAATCTCAATCTAAACATCACGGTAAAAAATATGCTCATATTAAAGAAGATCTGCACTTTACAGCTGGTATGACTTGTCAAGATTGTCATACATCTATAGATATGCATGGTGATGGTACAATTGCTGGAACCACTTTAGGTCAAGTTGAAATTGAGTGTTCAGATTGTCATGGTACAAATGAGAAATATCCATGGGAATTACAAATTGGTTATGGTGAAAAATTTGGAATTGAACTACCTGAAGGTCCAAGAGGGATGGCTACTGAGCTTCCAGAATGGATGAAAATGGGTATGGAGTATCCTGTTCAAGGTGGATATTTATTATCTGCAAGAGGTAATCCACTAGGTAATGTTGTAAAAGCTAAAGGTGCTAATAAAGCAGTTGCACATCTTGCATCTGGTAAAGATTTAGATGTTCCTTTACTAAAATACAAATCTGAAACTAAAACATGGAAATCTCCTGATGCACATGTTGCTATGGGTGTTATTAAACCTCATATGGAAGAGTTAGAATGTTATGCTTGTCACTCTGATTGGGCTCCTCAATGTTATGGATGTCATGTAAAAGTTGATTATACTCCTGGTAAATCAAAAATTGACTGGATAGCAAGTGGTTCAACTCTAATGAAAGATATGAAAGGTAACTTAACAGGTGAAACAAGTGAATCTGTTCTTGGTACTAAAGGTGTTAAACAAATTGGTAAAGCTAGTGAAACTAGAAGTTACTTAAGATGGGAAGATCCTGTTCTTGGTATCAATGGTGAAGGTCTTGTTACTCCAATTATGCCTGGTTGTCAAGTAACTTATTCTATTATTGGACCTGATGGTAAAACATTAGTTCTTAATGAACAAGCACAAGTTCCAGACGGTCCTGGTGGAAGTTTAGTATCTGGAATCGATATGGCTCCTGTGCAACCTCATACAACTGGTGCAAAAGCTAGAACTTGTGAATCATGTCACTCTAATCCTAAAACATTAGGTTATGGTATTAGTGATGGACAATTTATGAATGGTTATGATAAAGATAGATATTTAGATCTTCAAGATTTAAGAACTATGGAATATATACCAAAATCAAAAACTGTTCAAATGAAAGCTATTCCTGATATGTGGTATGATTGGTCGCAAATTGTAACTAGAGATGGTAAACAATTACAGACTGTAGGATCACATTGGCCAGCTTCTAGACCTTTAGATCAAGATCAAAGAGAAAGAATGGAAAAAACTGGACTATGTATGGGTTGTCATATTAATATGGATGACGCTGCTACATGGAATAAATTAGATACAGACGGAAAATTAAATGCTCAAGAGCATATTGATAAGATGAATGAAATCTATAAAAAAGCTGCTAAGTAGAACTACTTAAAAGTATAAAACAAGGGGAGATTATCTCCTTGTTTTTTTATGTTAATTTTAAAGAAATATAGATACAATATTTTTTTAATATCAATATAAATATAAGGAATAGCATGATAAAAGTATTAAAAACAACTATATTAGTTGGGGCATTATCTTTATTTTCAACAGGTTGTGATGATAAATCATCAAAAGCAAAACTAGTTGAACCACAAGTAGAATCTACACAAGAGATTGCAAAAACTAAAGTAGTTGAAAAACCACAAACTATAAATTTAGCAAAAGAAGCATCAGATGTTTTTTACAGTACATTTAGAGATCCTGCAAAAATAGCACCACATGATAAAAGTATGATATTGGTTTTTGGTGCAAATGGTGATCCATATACTATGAAGTTAAAAGAGGATGTGTTTGATTCTAAAAAATTTCAAAATAGACTAAAAAATGATTTTTCTTCATACTATTTCAAAACAACTCAAAATGATAGACATAAACTTTTCCACGAGGGTGAATTTATGGATGTTGATACTAAAACTATGATACTCATCTATGGAATTGTTGGAACACCTACTATTATATTTACAGATAAAAAAGGGAAAGCTGTAATATTAGTACCAGGATATATGCCAACAAAACAATTTATGGTTACTATGGACTTTATGGATAGTAAAAAATGGGAAGGTAAAGATAGAAAAAATGGGGAAGTTTATCAAGCTTTAAAAGATTTTTATATTGCTAATGGCATTGAGGTAAGTAGATAATGCAAAAATTATTATTAATATTGATATTTATTAGTGGTTTATTTTCTTCTGATCTAATATTAAAAAGTACAGATATTGTTACAAATGGTAAATCTGTAATGCTTATATTCTCTAGTAAAACATGCCCTTATTGTGATGTGTTAAAAAAAGATTTAGTAGAAAATAAAGAGCTTAATGAATTGGCTAAAGATATGAATATATTTGAAGTCAAAAGAGATGAATATAAAGAGTATACTTTATGGGGACAACCTACAAACTTAAGATCATTAGAGCAAACTTTTGCTATTAAAGTTACACCAAATATTATCATTTTTGATAAAACAGGTAGAAAAATATGGCAAGTACCAGGTTATGCGGATCCAAAAATTATGATACCTTACCTGAAATTTGTAAAAGGTCTTGATGATGGTACTTATGAAATTACTCAATGGCGAACTTATTTACAAAAGGCTGGAATAATAAAGTAGAAAACTTTATTTCAGCTTCTTTATCCTAATTAATTGATATCAATCAATTAAAAACATTACTTACTTTAGATATAATTTTTTTTTATTAATACAAGGACATTAATTATTATGATTAAAAACATTACTGATATATTATTTTCTACGAAAACGATGTTATTATTATTTGGACTTTTAGCTATTGGTGCAGCAGTTGCTACATTTATTGAAAATGACTATGGAACTTCTACTGCTAGAGTATTGGTTTACAATCACTGGTGGTACGAAATAGTTTTAACACTATCTATTGTTAACTTAACAGGTATTATTATCCAAAGAAAAATGTGGAGAACTAAAGCAAAATTTATTTTTCATGTTTCATTTATAGTGATGCTAATAGGTGCAGCGATGACTAGATATGTAGGATATGAAGGTATTATGCATATTAAAGAGGGTCAAACTCAAAGTGATATGATATCTCTTGAGCCATATATTCAAGTAACTATCGATTTTGAAGGGAAAAGGTATTATAGTGAATTTCAAAAAGAGTTTAGTGCTATTGGTGACAATAGTTTTAGCTATGATGTAAATTTTGCTAATAAAAATTTAAATTTATCTTTAGATAATTATACTTTTGCTAAAAAAGGTAGTGCTACGATGAATCTTATTGGTACTAAAGCTACAATTGATGGAGAATCACATATTGTCAAGCTTGTTGGACAAAGGGGACAGCCTGCCTCACTTACTAGAGATTTAACATTTAAAAATAATACTAAAGTATATATATCTTATGGTTCAAAACAACTTTCAGTTCCTTTTGCTATTAAACTAAATGACTTTCAACTTGATAGATATCCAGGAAGCATGTCACCGTCATCTTATGCTAGTGAAGTTACAGTTATAGATAAAGCCAATAATATAAATTATGACTATAGGATTTTTATGAACTCAACTCTAAAACATGGTGGTTATCAATTTTTTCAAAGCTCTTATGATCAAGATGAAAAAGGTACAATATTATCTGTAAACAATGACCCAGGTACAATCCCTACATATATAGGTTACTTTTTATTAACATTAGGACTACTAATGAATATGTTTGACAAAAAGAGTAGATTTGCAAAATTGATTAAATATACAAAACAATTTAACAGTATAGCAATAGTGGCTATTTTAATGGCATTTATTCAAAACCCTCTTAATGCAAGTGCTGTAGATAGTCTAAATACCAATTCAAATTTAAATTACTTAGAAAACTATAAAAAAGATTCAAAAGATACAGCTGTAAAATTTAGTAAACTTATAACTCAATCAAATATGGGAAGAATGAAACCTCTTGACTCTTTAAATCATGAAATTTTAAATAAACTTACAAGAAAAAATTCATTTTTAGGTATGGATGCAAATCAAGTAGTGATGGGTATGATGACTAGTCCTGATATTTGGAGAGGTATTAAAATGCTTAAAATAAAAACTCCAAAATTAAAAAAAGTATTAGGTGTTAAAGCTAATAGAACATATATCGCTTTTAGTGAAATATTTACACCAGAAGGTGAATACAAACTTAAAGATTTTGTAGAAAAAGCAAATTCAATGAATCCAAACACAAGAGGAACTTTTGAAAAAGATATTATAAAGCTTGACGAAAGATTAAATATTGCATATATGGTTTATTATGGAAATTTATTTAAAATTTTCCCAAGGCCAGCAGATGGTCATAATCATGGTGCTAAAAATAAGTGGTATAATCCTCTTGATGCAATGACTGATTTTCATGAAAAAGATAAAGAGATTGTAAAAATGTTAATTAGAGGTTTTGTAAATGGGGTTGTTGCTTCTAAATATGATGAAGCATCAAAATATATAGGTTTAATATCTCAATATCAACAAAAAGTAGGTAAAGAGGTGATTCCTAGCCAAGATATTATTGATAGTGAAATATTATTCAATAAACTAAATATATTTTCAAAATTAACTATAGCATATATAATAGTAGGTTTAGTTCTATTTATAGTTTCTTTCTTAACTGTATTTAATAAAAAATGGCATTCAACTAAAGTGAATACTGCATTTTTTGTTATATTAGCAGTTTTATTTGCCGCACATACTTTTGGTATGGGACATAGATGGTATGTAAGTGGTCATGCTCCTTGGAGTGATACTTATGAATCGTTAGTTTATATAGCGTGGTCAGCAATGTTTGCAGGGGTTGTTTTCTTTAGAAAATCTCTTATGGCATTGAGTGCCACAGTTGTGATGGCTGGTGTGTTTATGTTTACTGCTCATTTAACAGGAATTGATCCACAAATTACAAATCTTGTGCCAGTTCTTAAATCTTATTGGTTAACAATACATGTATCTATTATCACAGGTTCTTATGGGTTTTTAGCAATTGGTGCTATGCTTGGATTTATGGCTTTGATATTGTTTATATTTAGATCTGATAAAAAACCACATATTGATGATACAATTAGACAAATAACTGCCATAAATGAAGCTTCACTTATTATTGGTTTAGCAGCTCTTGTAGTTGGAAATTTCATTGGTGGTGTATGGGCAAACGAATCTTGGGGTAGATATTGGGGATGGGATCCAAAAGAGACTTGGGCGTATATCTCAATCGTATTTTATGCACTAGTTTTACACTTAAGAATGGTTCCAAAATTTAATACTCCATTTGTATTTGCAGCTGCTTCAACTGTTGTATTTGCATCTATTCTTATGACATATTTTGGTGTTAACTTTTATTTAAGTGGTATGCATTCATATGCTACAGGAGATCCTGTACCTGTACCAACATGGGCTTATGTGTTAACAGCAATAGTATTTATTGTAATTGCATTAGCAAGTAGAAAAAGAGATTTAGGAAAATTAAAATTATAAATTAAAATACAAATAAATAAAAAAGCCTATCTGTACTAGATAGGCTTTTTTTATGAATTGGAGAATTTATAAAAGTACTAAACTAAAAAAAGGGCTTATCAAATTAATGATAAGCCCTTTTATTTTTAAAGTATATTGTTAAATATAATCCTAACCTAATACTTTTTTAACAGCTTTCCCAATTTCAGCAGGAGAAACAACAACAGTAACACCTGCAGCTTCAAGAGCAGCCATTTTTTCTGCAGCAGTTCCAGCACTACCAGATACAATTGCTCCAGCATGACCCATTGTTTTACCTTTAGGTGCAGTTTGACCAGCAATAAATGCAACAACTGGTTTAGTGATTTGTTCTTTAATTAACTTTGCAGCTTGTATCTCAAGATCTCCACCAATTTCACCAATCATAACGATACATTTAGTTTCTGGATCAGCCTCAAACATTGGAAGAAGTTGATTGTAAGAAAGTCCAATTATTGGATCTCCACCAATACCAACAGCAGTAGTGATACCATAACCTTCTTGACAAACTTGGTTTGTACCTTCATAAGTTAATGTACCAGATTTAGAGATAAGTCCAACATTTCCTTTTTTGAAAATACTTCCAGGCATAATACCTATTTTACACTCTTCAGCCGTAATAATACCTGGACAGTTTGGCCCAAGTGTTTTCATACCGTGCTTATTTGCATGAGCTTTAGCCATTTGCATATCTTTAACAGGTGCACCTTCTGTAATAATAACAGCAAGTTTAATTCCAGCTTCAGCAGCTTCCATTACAGCATCACCAACAAAAGCAGGTGGTACAAATATCATAGATACTGTAGCTCCTGTCGTTTTAACAGCTTGTGCAACTGTATTGAAAACTGGTTTTTCTAAATGTGTTTGACCACCTTTATTAGGAGTAACACCACCAACAATGTTTGAACCATAAGCTATACATTGTTCAGCATGAAAAGTTCCCTCTTTACCTGTGAAACCTTGTACGATTATTTTTGAATCTTTATTTACTAAAATTGACATTCTTATTTTCCTTTAAATTCAGCTGCTGCTTTTACAGCTTTTGCTGCACCATCACCTAAATCACTACCAACAATTAAGTTAGAAATGTTAGCATTATTTAAAATTTCTGCAGCTTCTGGAGCATTTGTTCCATCAAGTCTTACAATTACAGGTACATTAACATCAGTTATTTTTGTAGCTTCAATAATACCATTTGCAATTCTATCACATCTTACAATTCCACCAAAGATATTCACAAAAATAGCTTTTACATTTGGATTTTTAAGAATAATCTCAAAACCTTTTGCAACAGTTTCAGCATTTGCTGAACCACCAACATCAAGGAAGTTAGCTGGCGTTCCACCCATATGATTAATTGTATCCATAGTACCCATAGCAAGACCAGCACCATTTACCATACAACCAATTTCACCATCAAGTGCTACATAAGAAAGACCATATTTAGCAGCTTCAACTTCATCAGCATCCTCTTCGGTTAAATCTCTCATAGCTGCAATTTCTGGTTGTCTTCCTAGTGCAGAGTTATCAAATCCCATTTTACCATCAAGTGCTAAAAATTCTCCAGCTCCTGTTCTAACCAATGGATTGATCTCAATCATCTCAGCATCATTTTCCATATAAAGTTTAAATAGTTTTTGTGCAAAAGTTATGATATTTTTTTGTTCAGCTTTGTCAGTAATACCAAGACCAAATGCTAATTCTCTACCATGGAAACCTTGGAAACCAATAGCTGGATCAACTGGAATTGTTACAATTTTTTCAGGAGTATTTTCTGCAACATCTTCAATGTTCATACCACCTTCAGTAGAAGCCATAATTAAAGGCATCTCTAGTTTTCTATCAAGAACTACAGATAAGTATAACTCATCTTGTATATCAGCACCATCTTCGATATATAGTT
>JAYEIM010000172.1:0-12279 GCA_034660095.1 Campylobacterota bacterium
AAATTTTAGTTTAGGTTAGAAATAGGTTAGAAATTTCAAAATAAGTTTTCTAACCAAAAGTTCAATAAAGCCCATAAATAAAGGGCTAACAAGAGGAAGAAAATAATATGATTTTAATGATAGATAATTATGATAGTTTTACATACAATATTGTGCAATATTGTTTAGAGTTAGGAGCTGACTTAAAAGTGATAAGAAATGATGAATTAAGTGTAGAAGAGATAAAAGCCTTAAATCCCCAAAAAATTATACTATCCCCTGGTCCGTCAACTCCAAATGAAGCAGGAGTATGTTTAGAAGTGATAGAAAAATTATCTGATACAACACCTATACTTGGAATATGTTTAGGGCATCAATCTATTGCACAAGTATTTGGAGGGGAAGTTATAAGAGCTCCAAAGATGATGCATGGTAAAACATCCCAAATAGAAGTATTATGTGATGATATAATTTTCAAAGGATTACCTAAAAAAATTACCCAGACAAGATATCACTCTCTTACAGTAAATAAAAATAATTTACCAAAAAATATAACAGTAACTTCAAAAAGTTTAGATGATGATGAGATTATGTCTATTAAAATAAAAGATAAAGATATATATGGTGTGCAATTTCATCCAGAATCTGTTATGAGTGAATATGGGCATGAGATATTGGATAACTTTTTAAAACTATAAGAGAATATATATGAGCTTAAATAGATACAGCATAAGTTTTATTGGATTAATTCTATTTCACTTAACTGTACTATTGTTTTTAATTAGTGATATTAGTATTTCATATAAAGAGGCATTAATATTTTTTCAAGAAGATAAAAATATTTTATCTTATATTGTAAATATATCATCTACTATTTTTGGTCAAAATGACTTTTCTTTAAGAGTACCATTTTTAATGTTTTATATGGGTAGTGCAATTTTGATGTACCTATTAACTAATGATTATTTTAAATCACAAAGAGATAGACTTATCAATCTAGCAATATTTATGATATTGCCAGGGGTAAATAGTGCTGCTTTAGTTGTAAATGAATCGATTATAGTGATATTTTTTACACTATTATATATTTATTTTTATAAAATAAAAGAGAAAAACTATTATCTATTATTGGTTCTTTTTTTATTTATTGATAATTCATTTGCAATACTATTTTTAGCCTTATTTTTTTATTCTATTAAAATAAAAGAGAATATGATGATAGCTATATCGTTAATATTATTTGGTATATCTATGTCTATGTATGGATTTGATATTGGAGCTAAACCCCAAGGTTATTTTCTAGATACATTTGGGATATATGCAACAATATTTTCACCTGTATTATTTTTATATTTTTTTTATGCCATTTATAGAATAGGGATAAAATACGATAAAGATATCTTTTGGTATATATCTATGACAGCTTTTGGTTTATCATTGATTTTTTCTTTAAGACAGCGAATTGAGATAGAAGATTTTGCACCATTTGTTGTTATTGCTATACCAATTATGGTTAAACTTTTTATACATAGCTTAAGAATTCGCTTAAAAGAATTTAGAAAGATGCATTATCTAATAGCTAGAGTTGCTTTAGTTATCTTAGTGTTAAATTTCGCAGGTTTTGTATTTAATAAATACTTTTATTTGATTATTGAAAATCCCAAAAAACATTTTGCATATAAATATCATATTGCAAAAGAGCTAGCAAATAAATTGAAAAGTACAGGAATAACTGCAATATCTATAGATGATAAATCTTTAATGCTTAGGTTGAAATTTTATGGGATAGGATATTCTGACAAATATTACCTTACAAAATTAAAAAATGTAAAATACAATCAAATAATAGAGGTAAATTATCACAATAAAGTGATAGAAAAGTTTTATATTATAGATTTATGATCTAAATTTGTTTCAGTTTGAAACATATTCTTATAATTTTTTCTTATTTATTTTTCATTACTAAAATCTACATATTTTCTACATAATATTTTTTTACAATGTAATTATATTAATTATAAAGGGTAAAATATGAAATTATTAACAGGAATGGTAGCAGCGTCGGTTTTAGCTACATCAGTATTAGCAGCAGAGTATACTTTAAAGTTTAGTCATGTTGTAAGTGAGAACACACCAAAAGGTCAAGCAGCAAAGTTTTTTGAAAAAAGACTAGAAGAGTTAAGTAAAGGTGCAATAGATGTGCAAGTTTATCCATCTTCTCAACTTTATGGTGATAAAGCAGTTGTAAAAGCACTTAAAATGGATTCTGTTCAGATGGCATGTCCAAGTTTTTCAAAATTTGGAAAGATTGTACCTCAGTTAGCTTTATTTGATCTACCATTTTTATTTAAAGATATAGATCATCTTCATAGAGTACAAGATGGAGAGGTTGGAGCAAAGTTAAAAGCTATGGTTACAAAAAAAGGTATAGTAGCACTTGATTTTTGGGATAATCACTTTAAGCAATTATCTTCATCTAAAAAAGCATTAATTAAACCATCTGATGCAAAAGGGCAAAAGTTTAGAATTATGAGTTCTAAAGTTCTTGAAGCTCAGTTTCAAGCTGTTGATGCAAATCCTCAAATGATGCCATTTTCAGAAGTTTATTCTGGACTTCAACAAGGTGTAATTGATGGTCAAGAAAATACACTTTCAAATATATACACTAAAAAGTTCTATGAAGTACAAACAGATTTAACTATCTCAAATCATGGTTATCTAGGGTATTTAGTTGTTATGTCTAAAAAATTCTGGAATAAACTTCCTGCAAATTTACAAGCAAATGTAAAACAAGCTATGAAAGAAGCAACAGCAAAAAATAGGGAATATGCCCAAGAAAAAAATACAAAGCAATTTAATCTAATCAAAGAATATGCAAATAAAACAGGTAAATTAAAAATACATACATTGTCTGAATCACAAGTACAAGCTTGGAGAGATGCTGTTAGTCCAATCTATTCAAAATTTTATAGTAATAAAAAAATTGGTAAAGATTTAATCGTTGGTGCACAAAACACAAAGTAAAACGAACTAATTATGTTTAATATAATAGATAAAATTATAAGTTTTATAAATCGTTATATAGCAGCTTTTGGTATTAGTGCTGGAGTTGCTTTAGCATTTGGAAATGTTGTAGTTAGATATGTTTTTGATGGCTCACTTACATGGGCAGCAGAATTAACTACATACCTTTTCTTATGGAGTACATTTTTTGGTGCAGCATACTGTTTTAAGCATGATGCTCATATTAGTATAAATATATTACTCGAGAAAGTAAAACCTACAACAGCAAAAGCGTTAATGCTTTTATCGCACTCTATAACACTAATATTTTTACTTGCAGTTTCCTATTATGGATATGAGTATCTGCTTTTAGTAAATGAATTAGAAGAAACTTCCGTAGACCTTGCAATACCTATGTGGATAGTTTATTTAGTTATACCTATCTCTTTTTTGTTTGGAGCCTACAGAGTCTCAGAAAAAATCATTGAAGTTGCAAAAACACCTGCTAATGAAGTTTTACAACACAGCGAAGCAGAGATGATAATTGCAGAGATGGATGAAGAGCAAACAGATAAGTTATTAAAAGAAGTTGAAAGAAAAACTGGAGGTATGCTATGAGTGTAGCTGCTTTATTTATTGCTTTTTTCTTTTTATTGGCAATTGGTGCTCCTATTGCTATTGCACTTGGGGCTTCCACTTTTGCAACTTTGGTATTTTTTACTGATGTAAATCCTATGGAAGTAAGTGCTATGATGTTTGAGAAAATTGAACATTATTCTCTTATGGCAATACCGATGTTTATTTTAGCTGGACAGCTTTTAAGTAAAGGAAGTTCTGCTAATAGAATTATTGAATTTGCAAAGTCTATTGTTGGACATTTGCCTGGTGGATTACCTATTGCAGCTATTTTTGCATCTATTATTTTTGCAGCAGTTTCTGGAAGTTCACCTGCAACTGTTGTTGCTATTGGTTCAATTATGTTTGGAGCAATTCAAGAAGCTGGTTATCCTAAAAAATATGCTATTGGTACAATTGCAACAGCAGGTAGTTTAGGTATCCTTATTCCTCCATCAATTGTAATGATTGTTTATGGTGTTACAGCTGAAGTTTCTATTGGAAAATTATTTATGGCAGGTATCATTCCTGGTATTATGATTGGTATTATGATGATGGTTGTTACATATATTGGTGCAAAAAGACTTGGATTTAAAAGAACAGAGCCTGAACCATTTAAGGTAAGACTTAAAAAAATGGGTGAAGCATCTTGGGCGTTGATGACAATAATTATAGTAATTGGTGGTATCTATGGTGGTATTTTTACCCCTACTGAAGCTGCTGCAGTTGCATGTACTTGGGCATTTTTAGTATCGATGTTTATATATCGTGATATAAAATGGAAAGATCTGTTTGAACTGTTTTTAGTTTCTGCTAAAACATCTGCAATGATTATGTTTATAATTGCAAATGCGATGATATTTGCACACTTCTTAACTTTGGAAAATGTTCCACAGATGATTACAACTACATTAATGGAATGGAATGTTGGTGCATTGGCATTTTTAATGTTGGTAAATGTATTACTGTTTTTTGCAGGTGACTTTATGGAGCCATCAGCAATTATTATGATAATGGTGCCACTTCTTCTACCTGTTGCCACTGCTCTTGGTATTGATCCAATCCATTTTGGTATAGTTATTGTTGTAAATATGGAACTAGGGATGATAACCCCGCCTGTGGGATTGAACCTTTTTGTTACTAGCGGTATTACTGGTACTTCATTGAAAGATGTTGTTATTTACTCTTTACCTTGGTCTATGACTATTTTGGTTGGACTATTATTGGTTACATATATTCCAATTATTAGTTTATGGCTTCCAAACTTAATGTACGGAGGATAAAAAGTCTGACTAATAGTCAGGCTTTTATATTAAAAAGAGCTATACTTATAAGTGTTTCAATTAGAAACATATTTAAAATCCATTAAAAAAAAATCAATAATATCGCTTTTATACATAATATATACATATCATTATAATAAACTTATTTATATCAAAATTTAAAGGAAATTAGATGAAAAAAAGTATATTAGGAATGACTTTAGTTGGTGCTTTAAGTGTACCAGTATTAGGAGCTCAGTTTGTAACAATAGGGACAGGTGGGGTTACAGGAACATATTATCCAACAGGTGGTGCTGTTTGTAGAATGGTAAATAAACTTAAGAAACAAACTGGAATTAGATGTTCTGTTGAGTCAACAGGTGGATCTGTTTACAATGTAAACACAATTAAAGCTGGTGAACTTGATTTTGGTATTGCTCAAAGTGATACAGCATATCAAGCATATAATGGTCAAGGTAAATTTGAAGGTAAAGCTCAAAAGAACTTAAGATCTGTTATGGCTATCTATCCTGAGTTATTAGCATTTGTTACTAGAAAAGGTTCTGGTATTAATTCTATATCTGATATGACTGGTAAAAAAATCAATATTGATGTACCAGGATCTGGAACTAGAATGACAACAGAGATTGTTATGGATGCATTTGGAGTTAAAGCAAGTTCTTTAGCACTTAAAAGTGAGTTGAAGTCTACTGAAGGTCCAAATATGTTAAAAGATAAAAAAATTGATGGTTACTTTGGTGTATTTGGACATCCAACAGCTAACATTAAAGATGCATCTAACTCATTAGATATCAATATTGTACCAGTTACAGGACCAGCAATTGATAAATTAGTTGCTAAGTACCCTTACTATGCAAAAGGTGCGATCTCTGGTACTTTTTATAAAGGTGTAACTTCTGATGTACCAAGTATTGGTGTAAAAGCTGTGTTAGTTTCAAGTACTGCACTTGATGATAAAGCTGTTTATGTTGTTACAAAAGCTATTTTAGATAACTTTAAAGCATTTAAAAAGCTTCACCCAGCATATAAAACAATTACTAAAAAATCGTTATTAGATGGTTTATCTGTACCTCAACATGAAGGTGCTAAAAAAGCATTTAGAGAAGCTGGACTTTTATAATAGTTTAGTTAAAAATTGAAAAGCTAAAGAGATTTTCTCTTTAGCTTTTTTTTTCAAAGATATCTAAAAAAATTATAATTTAATTATTTTTTTAGATATCTTTATTGTTAAAGAGAAAAAAGGATTTTAAATGGATAAAAAAGTAGATTTAACCAAAGAGGATAAAGTTATACTCCATAATCTAGAAGAAAACAGGGATCAGATCCCTACAAGTGAAGAGCATCTAGGTGAAGAGGAAAAACTAATTGCAGATTTAGAAGGTCAAAGATCTTTTGAAAAAACAGATTGGGAGTTTTGGCTAATAGGCATAGTTGCATTTTTATGGTCAGCATATCAGCTTTACGTTGCAGTTGTACCAACTAATGGAGCATTTGTAAGATCGGTGCATTTAGCATTTGCATTGGTACTATGTTTTATGATGTTTCCAATGTATAAATCATATATATTAAAATATAAAATACCATGGCATGCTTTTGCCTTTGCAATAGTTGGTGCTATTGGTGCACTATATGTTTATTATGATTACGCTGGATTATCTATGCGACCAGGGGACTATTTGCAAAGAGATGTAATTATCGGTGTTATTACAGTTATTGTTTTACTAGAGGCTGCTAGAAGAGCTTTAGGTATGGCACTATCAATAATTGCGATTGTATTTTTAATATATGATTATTTTGGTCAATATATGCCAGATCTAATTGCACATAAAGGTGCAAGTATAACCAAACTTGCAGGTCAAATGTATCTTACAACAGAGGGTATATTTGGTGTTCCTTTAGGGGTATCAGCAGGTTTTGTATTTTTATTTGTACTTTTTGGTGCATTATTAGAGAGAGCTGGAGCAGGGGATTATTTTATAAATATGGCGTATGCTGCACTTGGAAAATATAGAGGAGGTCCTGCTAAAGCTTCAGTTGCTGCTTCTGGTCTTACTGGTATTATTTCTGGTTCCTCTATTGCAAATACAGTTACAACTGGTACATTTACAATCCCTTTGATGAAAAGATTAGGGTTTCCTGCTCATAAAGCAGCAGCAGTTGAAGTTGCAGCATCAACAAACGGTCAGTTGATGCCACCAATTATGGGGGCAGCTGCGTTTATTATTGCAGAGTTTTTAGGACTTGCTTATACTGATGTTGTTATGGCAGCATTTATACCTGCATTTGTTTCTTATTTTGCTCTATTTTATATAGTGCATTTAGAATCATTAAAACTAGGGCTAGAGGGTGAAGATCCAAGTAAATTAGCAAGAGTTTGGGATATTTTTATAAAAGGTATCCATTATATTATCCCTATTTTCTTTCTTATTTATACTTTGATTATTTTAAGGGAATCAGCACAAAGTGCGGCACTAAGTGCTATTCAATTTATGATGTTAATTATGGTTATACAAAAACCACTTGGAGCATTCTTTAGAAAAGAGAAGCTTACAAGAAAAGTATGGCTAGAGGGATTTGAAGATATTGCAGTTGGTATGGTAAATGGTGCTAAAAATATGGTACCTATTGCTGTTGCTACTGGTGTTGCTGGTATTGTCGTAGGGTCTGTTACATTAACAGGAATAGGGCAAGTTTTAATTGAAGTTATAGAGGAGTTATCTGGCGGATATATTCTTGCTATTTTGGCATTAACAGGACTTATCTCTTTAATACTTGGTATGGGACTTCCAACAACAGCTAACTATATTATTATGGCAAGTTTAACAGCACCAATTATCATTTCACTAGCAGGAGATAATGGATTTTTAATACCAACTATTGCAGCACATCTATTTGTGTTTTATTTTGGAATTTTAGCGGATGACACGCCGCCTGTCGGGATTGCGGCATATGCCGCAGCTGGAATTGCCAAGTCAGATCCTATAAAAACAGGTATTCAAGGTTTTGCATATGATATAAGAACAGCTATTTTACCATTTGCTTTTTTCTTTAATAATAAGTTACTTTTAATTGCAGGTGTTGACCCAGAAGATCCAGATAATCCAGCTTTATGGCAATGGATTACAAATCCTGCTGAGATAGCACTTATTTTTATAATGGCTGTTATTGGAATGTTTGCATTTAGTAGTGCAACCCAAAAATATTTTTTAACTAAAACAAATATAGTGGAAAGGTTGGCATTCTTTTCAATCGTACCTATGATGCTTGTACCAAATATTATGCAAGAGTGGTTAGGTTTACCACATGAATATATTTCGTATGTAATAGGACTTGTAATTTATGCAGGACTCTATATCTCTCAAAGAATAAAAATAAAATCAATACCTATTGCTATAAAAGTAAACTCATAAATAATAGATTATATCAAGTTATAAAACTTGATATAATTTATATAAATATTATTGTAAAACAGCTTCCCTTTTTATCACTTTTTACATCTAGTTTTCCATTCATATTTTTATCAATAATTATTTTTGACATATAGAGTCCAATACCTGTCCCATTAACTTCATCTTTTGTAGTAAAATATGGGTCAAATATTTTATCGATAATATCAGCAGTTATTCCATTGGCATTGTCTTTTACTTCAAGAAATACTTTACTATCTTTATATAAATTTAAAGTAATCGTAGGCTCTTTTATCTTATCATGTGTTAAAGCATCTTTTGCATTTGTTATTAGATTTAAAATAACTTGCTCAAGCTCATTTTGATAGTTTGTTATAGAGACTTTATCATCTATATGTAGAATTATTTTTATATTGAACTCTTTTAACATAGGACTTGTAATATCTAAAACTCTTTGTATTGAATCTGAAATAAAGAATTTTTGTTTCTTTTTATTGGGCTTAAAAAATGTTCTAAAGTCATCAATAGTATTTGACATATATTCTAGTAAAGTTTCTATCTCTTGAGATTTTTTATCTATCATTTTATCATCAAGTTTATTTAGTTTATGGTGAAGTTTTATATTTAATACAATAGCATTAAGCTCACTAATAGGCTGTCTCCATTGATGTGCAATAAGGCTAATCATCTCACCAATTGCAATAAATTTAGATTTTTGTATCAATAGCTGCTCTTGCTCTTTATTTTTCTCAACTTCTAATTTAATTTTTGCATCAAGATCTCTATTAAATATGGCTAAAGTTTTAGTTGTTTTCTTAACACTACGCTCTTTCTCATTGATTATATTTCTAATGCTTTTTCCTATAAAATAAGTGATAATAACAGCTAAGATAGAAAGTAGTATAAAAAGTATAATATTGTGTTTTATCTGTTTTGTTATATTTTTCTTTAATACTCTCTTTTTTATTGATAATTCACTTTCAATATCTGCATCATAAACACCTTTTGCAATAATCCAATTTAAAGGTTTATAATATTTGAAATAAGATATCTTTTTATCGATAGTATCATCTGTTTTTTTATATGAATATCTAACAATTGAATCACCATCTTTATTTATATCTGATAAAAACTTTTTCCTAAATTCAAATCCATTTAAATCTTTATAGTTAGTTGATATATATTTTCCAATTATATCTGGTCTATTAGGGTTAATAATCATACGAGCGAAGTTATCTCCACCCTTTTTATCTACCAATTCATAAACAAATATATAGTTACTCTTCTCTTTGTCAAAAGATAAAGAGCTTAACCATCTCTTTATATCATACTTTATATGTGACTTATTCAAATCTTCTAATGTGTACTTATATTCTATCATAGCAATTAGTTTTTCAATATCTACAATTAAACTATTTTTCTGTTTATTTATATTTTCAATTTTTAATTCTTCTAATGCATTCTCATATTCATTCATTTGATTTATATAATAAAAAAGTGATATTAATAATGTATTTGATAAAATTAGTAAAATTGAAGTTGTCATAATGATTTTTGATATATTTTTATAACCAAACCAATTCATAATAAGGAGCCTTTTTTTTGAATGAGTCAATTTTAAACCAACTTTCAAAGTATACCTTATTATTCGTAGAAAACGAAAAAGGTATTAGGGAAAATTTCCAAGAATTTTTCAATTTACTATTTAAAAAAGTATATGTAGCAGTAGATGGAGTAGAAGCTTTAGAAGTTTTTAATAATAGTAAGCCAGATCTAATTATAACAGATATAAAAATGCCAAATATGGATGGAATAGAGTTAGTTAAAAGCATAAGAGAAGTTGATTCTAAAGTTTCAATTGTAATCATCTCTGCACATACAGATGTTGAGCTATTACTTTCGAGTATACCTTTAAATTTAATAGAATATATAGTTAAACCTCTAAATCAAAATAAACTATTTGAGATTTTTGAGATTTTTTTATCTAAACATAAAAATAAAAGTGAATATATTTTTAACAAAGATAAAAATCAAATATCTATTGATGGAACTACATATAGCCTAAGCTATAAAGAGAATATATTTTTAGACAAGCTAATTAATGGCAATAAAGTTGTTACATATGATGAGATAGAGTTTGATATGTGGGATGGGAAACCGATGAGTCAAAATGCATTAAGATTATTTATAAAAAATTTAAGAAAAAAGTTATCAGTTGATTTTATAAAAAATATTGCGAATCAAGGCTATATTTTAAATCACTAAAATATAACTTATGTTACAAAACTTAACAAAGTGATATTTATATTAAGTATAAGTGTTACTTTTCCACAATACTTAACTCCACACTAGATAAAATATTAAAATTTAATTTTAAATAAGGGGTACAAGTATGGCACAAAAAGCAATACGAGAATATGATGCTAAGTCTATCTTAGCAAAACATTGGGATAAATATTTTCCAGATTTTACATATGCATATGAAACAACTATGGTTCAAAACGGAAGTGATCTGTTAGAGCAAGCAAAAGCAAAAACATGGTTAAGCGATAAGAAATTAGTTGCAAAACCAGATATGTTATTTGGAAAAAGAGGGATGAATGATTTAGTTCTTTTTAGAGATGCTAAGCCAGGTGATGTATCTTTAGCAAAAGCTTCAAGCTGGATTGATGAGAAGTCATCTTCTGATCAATCAGTTTACTTTTCATTTGATGGTGAAACACCAACTGGTGAGCCTTCTGTTGATAGATTGACTCATTTTATTGTTGAGCCATTTACTCCTCATACTCAAGAAGAAGAATATTATGTATCAGCTACTTGTGTAGGTGATAATGATGTTATCTATATGTCAGCTGAAGGTGGTATTGCAATTGAAGAAAACTGGGATGAGAAAGTTGTAGAAGTAGCTTTCCCTATTACAGCAACAGAAGATGAAATTGCTGATAAAATTAGAGCAAATGTTCCTAAAGATGTTGCAGATAAAGATAAAGCAAATTTTGCTGAATTTTGTGTAAATTTCTTTAAAGCATACAGAGAATTAAACTTTGCATACTTAGAAATTAATCCTTTCGTTATGCAAGATAAAAAAATCGAAATGTTAGATATGGTTGCAAAACTTGATGATACTGCTGGATTTATGATGGTAGATGAGTGGGGTGATGTTGAATATCCAACTGCATTTGGTATGGAAGCAAAATCTCCAGAAGTTGAAGCTGTAGAAGAAGCTGATGCTAAAACTGGTGCTTCATTAAAACTTACTCTACTTAAGCCAGAAGCTAGAATCTGGACAATGGTTGCCGGTGGTGGTGCTTCAGTTGTTTATGCTGATACTATCGCTGATATGGCTGGAATCGATGATTTAGCTAACTACGGTGAGTACTCTGGTGGTCCAACTACTGGTGAAACTAAGTTTTATGCTGAAACACTACTTGACTTAATGACTAGAGAAAAAGATCCTCAAGGTCGTGGTAAGGTTATGATTATCGGTGGAGCTATCGCTAACTTTACTGATGTTGCAAAAACATTTACAGGTATTATTCAAGCATTTGAAGTATATGCTGACAAAATGAAAGCTGTTGATCTTAAAATCTATGTTCGTCGTGGTGGACCAAACTATGAAAAAGGTTTAAAAGACATCAAAGAAGCTGCAGATAGATTAGGACTTTATATAGAAGTTTATGGACCAGAAACACATGTTACTGACATTGTTAGAATGGCATTAGAGAAGTAAGGGAAGAAAATGACACAATTATATACAAAAGACACACAAGCGATTTTTTGGAATAACAATAAAACTGCTATTCAAAGAATGTTAGATTATGATTACACAATTCAAAGAAAAACTCCATCTGTTGCAGCTATTGTAGCTCCAACTTCTGGAAACAAATTCGAAAAGTTCTTCTATGGACCAGATGAAGTTATGATTCCAATCTTTAAAAATACTGCAGATGCTAAAGCTGCTCAGCCTCAAGCTGATGTACTTTTAAACTTTG
>JAYEIM010000173.1:0-2337 GCA_034660095.1 Campylobacterota bacterium
AAAGATAACTCTTTGATAACATCATCTTGCAATGGTCCTAAAAATCCCATAGCTAACATAATTAAATCTGCTTTTAATATAAATTCAGATCCTGCTATCTCGTTGAAGCCTCTACCTTCCCATTCAATTCTAACACAGTTTATACCTGTAACATTATTGTTTTCATCTTTTATAAATGATTTAGAAAGTATATTGTAGTCAAGTGTACAACCCTCAGCTTGAGAAGTTGACATTTTAAAAGTTCGTGGATATGTAGGCCAAGGCATAGTTTCATCTCTTTGTGATGGAGATTTTGGCATAAGCTCAATTTGAGTTACACTAGTTGCTCCTTGTCTTATAGAGTTACCAACACAGTCACTTCCAGTATCTCCACCACCAATAACAACTACATGTTTATCAGTTGCAAGTATATCAGTTTCAAATTTTTCACCCTCAACTCTACCATTTGCTTGAGATAAAAATTCCATAGCAAAGTGGATATTGTTAGCATCTCTATTTGCAATAGGTAAATCTCTTGGATTTCCTGCACCAGTTGTGATAATTACCGCATCATTAGTTTCATTTAAATCAGCAAGGTCTATATCTACACCAATATTTGCATCAGTTATAAATTTAACACCCTCAGCACTCATAAGATCTACTCTTCGTTGAACTACAGCCTTTTTATCTAGTTTAAAATTCGGAATACCATATCTTACTAAGCCACCAATTCTACTATCTTTTTCATAAACAGTTACATTATGACCAGCTTTATTTAGTTGATTTGCAGCTGCTAATCCAGCAGGACCAGAACCTACAATTACCACATTTTTACCAGTTTGTCTTTTTGGAATTTGAGGTTTCATCCAACCTTTTCTATATGCTTTTTCAATGATAGAATACTCAATATTTTTTATACCAACAGAAAGCTCATTCATGCCCAATACACAAGCAGTTTCACAAGGTGCTGGACAAACTCGTCCTGTAAATTCTGGAAAGTTATTTGTACTCATTAGAGTTCTAAAAGCATTTTCCCATTTTCCTCTATATACTTGGTCATTAAATTGAGGAATAAGATTCCCAACTGGACAACCATAGTTACTATGACAAAACGGAACACCACAATCCATACATCTAGCCCCTTGATCTTCCATATCTTCTTTACTTAAAGGTGTTGTAAACTCATTGTAGTGTTTAATTCTTTCATCTACTGGTGCTAATGTAAAGTTTTTTCGCTTGAACTCTCTAAATCCTGTAACTTTTCCCATCTTACACCCCCTTCTTTTTTGATGATTGTTCTTGTAAAACTCTTTTGTAATCTTTTGGAAATACTACGATAAATTTATCTTTTGCATTTTCCCAATCTTCTAAAATTGCAACAGCCTCTTTAGAATTTGTATATTTTACATAGTATTCAATCATTGTTTTTACTTCATCTTCATATCCACTACTTGTATGATCTGTAATTTTATCTAGGTCAACCATACCTTTATTTATTCGTTGTTTTGCATTGTTATCTTTATCATAGATAAATGCAATACCACCACTCATACCAGCAGCAAAGTTTTTACCAATTTCACCTAAAATTACAACTCGACCACCTGTCATATACTCACAACCATGATCTCCAATAGAACCAACTACAACTTTAGCTCCACTATTTCTTACACAAAATCTCTCACCAGCTTGTCCATAGATATATGAAGTTCCAGATGTTGCTCCATAAAATGCAACATTTCCTAAAATAGTTGTGCTATTTGCATCATAGGTAGCATTTGATGGTGGATACAGTATTAACTTACCACCACAAAGACCTTTTCCAAAGTAATCATTTGCATCACCCTCGATTTCAAATGTGATACCACTATTTACAAATGCACCAAAACTTTGACCACCAGTTCCTTTTGCAACAAAATAGATTGTATCATCAGCAAGTCCATCTTGGGCATGAATTTTTGTCATTGTTGAACTTAACATTGTCCCTACGGTTCTGTGAATATTAGATAATTTTATCTCTTTTTTAATAGGAGTTTTAGTATCAATTGCATTTTGCATCATAGCTATTAGTTCATTATCAAGTGCCTCTTCTATACCATGGTCTTGTTCCATAGTTTTATATGCTGTATCTGCACTTCTTACATGCATTTTATGTAATAGTTTATCTAGTTGTAAATGTTTTGCTTTCCAATGTTTTACACCCTCTTTTGCTTTTAGTTTATCAACACGACCAACCATCTCGTCAATAGTTTTAAATCCAAGACTAGCCATAACTTCTCTTAAATCTTGTGCTAAAAATTTGATAAAGTTTACAACATGTTCAGGCTTACCTGTATATTTAGCTCTTAAATCTTTATCTTG
>JAYEIM010000173.1:2437-12119 GCA_034660095.1 Campylobacterota bacterium
CCTTGTGCTAGTTTGATTTGTAACTCTTCGGCATTTACTAAATAGTTTGCAGTTACACCAAATCGTCCACTTGCAACCTGTTTGATTTTAGAATTTTTATTTGTTCCAAATCTTCTAGCATCTTCTCCACCCTCACCAGTGTTTGATTTTGCTCCAATACTATTCATAGCAATCGCTAATGTTTCGTGTGCTTCTTGTGAAATAGAACCATAACTCATAGCACCAGTTGCAAACCTAGTCATAATATTTTCAACAGATTCAACTTCATCTATACTAATTGGTTTTTGTTTTGTAAAGTCAAGTAAACTTCGTAAAGTTACAAAATCCTCTTGTGGCTCATCTATAATTTTCGTATATTGTTTAAATGTATTAAAATCATCATTTTTTGTAGATTGTTGAAGTAAATATATAGTTTCAGGTGAGAAAAGATGATTTTCCCCTCTTTGTCTATATGAGTATTGACCACCAACACCTAGATCATTTGCTTCAATAAGTTGCTTTGGATAAGCGATACTATGACAAAGTTTTGTTTCTATCTCAAGAGTATCTATATCAATACCCCCAAGTCTTGAAGGTGTCCCTTTAAAATACTTATCAACTAGTTCATCACCTAATCCAACAGCTTCAAATATTTGAGCTCCTGTGTATGATCTAATAGTTGAGATTCCCATTTTAGACATAACTTTATATATACCCTTACCTATAGCAGTGATATAGTTTTGCTCTGCTTGTTCTGGAGTAATATCTTCGTTTATCATCTTCCTTTTTCGCATATCTTCTATAGTTTCAAATGCTAAAAATGGATTAATTGCATTTGCACCGTATCCAATTAAAGTTGCAAAATGGTGAATCTCTCTAGCTTCTCCTGTTTGAATAACTAAACCACAATTTGTTCTAGTTCCACATGCAATTAAATGATGATGTACAGCACTAGTTGCAAGTAAACTAGGAATTGCTGTTTTTGACTTATTTAATCCTCTTGTTGTAAGTATAATTACAGTGTAACCATCTTCAACTGCACTACTAGCTTGCTCTTTTACTTTTTCTAAAGCAATCTCCATAGAACCATCTTTTGTAACATCAAATAAGATATCAATAGTTTTAGCTTTAAAGTTAAATTTACTAACCCCTTGTAGTTTTGCAAGTTGTATATTTGTTAAAATTGGAGATGATAACTTAATAAAATTTCTTTTTTCATCTACTTCTTGAAATAGGTTACCTTGACTTCCAATATAAGAAGTTAAACTCATAACAGATTCTTCTCTAATTGGGTCAATTGGTGGGTTTGTAACTTGAGCGAAAAGTTGGTGAAAATAGTTATAAAGATTAATAGAGTTGTGTGATAAAACTGCAAGTGCTGCATCGTTACCCATAGAACCTGTTGCCTCATAAGCATCATTTGCCATAGGTGTAAGGATAGTTTTTAAATCTTCTTGTGTATATCCATAACATTTTTGTCTTTGTAAAATAGTTTTATGATTTGGTTGTCGCACCTCTGCATTTAAAGGTAAGTCATCTAAATTAATCTTTTGATTATCTATCCAATCTTTATAAGGGTGAGCAGAACAAATTGTATCTTTTATCTCACTGTCAGGTACTATTCGACCATTTTCTAAGTCAGCTAAAAACATTTTGCCAGGTTGTAATCTACCTTTTAAAACTATATCTTCACTTGGAAATTCTAAAGCACCTGATTCACTAGCCATAACCAAAATATTATCTTTTGTTAAACTATATCTTGATGGTCTTAATCCATTTCTATCTAGCGTTGCACCTATAAACTTACCATCAGTAAACGCTACAGATGCTGGACCATCCCAAGGTTCCATAAATGTTGCATGGTACTCATAAAATGCTTTTGTTTTTTCATCCATCTCATCATCTCGCCAAGCTTCAGGAATCATCATCATCATAACATGAGCTAGTGGACGACCTGCAAGAGTTAGAAGCTCTATAACATTATCAAGTACTGAACTGTCACTACCTTTCTCTTCATTTATAAGATATGGATAAATTTTATCAAGTTCATCATCTGTAAATAATTTTGATTTAAGTAGTGACTTTCTAGCTTTCATCCAGTTTATATTTCCCCTTAGAGTATTTATCTCACCATTATGTGCGATATATCTAAAAGGTTGAGCCAATGCCCAAGATGGAAAAGTATTAGTTGAAAATCTAGAATGCACTAAAGCAATAGCAGATTCAAAAGATTCATCTTGTAAATCAGAGAAATAAGATGGAAGTTGATCTGTTGTAAACTGACCTTTATATGAGATAGTTTTATATGACATTGACGGCATATAAAAGTATCCAGTTCCTTGTGTAGGAGATGCTGTTACTTGAGATTGTGCATATTTTCTTATAACAAATAGTTTTCTCTCAAAAGCTTCACTATCCAAATTGTGTGCTTTTTTAACAAAAACATGTTGAATAATAGGTTCAACACTTAAAGTTGTCTCACCTAGCTTTTCATTGTTTGTTGGAACTTTTCTCCATCCTAAACACTCTTGCCCTAAATCTTCAATACATTGCTCAACAATACTTTGACACTCAGTATAAGCATTTGGATCTCGTGGTAAAAATACAACACCAACAGCATAAGATCCAAATTCAGGCAGATCAATATTTTGTTGTGCAGCAACTTTCGTCATAAATTTATGGGGCATTTGAGTTAAAATACCAGCACCATCACCAGAGTTTTTTTCAGCTCCAGTTGCTCCTCTATGTTCTAGGTTTATTAGTAATTGAATACCATTAGAAACAATACTATGTGATTGTTCACCTTTTAAATGTGCTACAAAACCAACACCACAAGCATCATGCTCAAACTCTGGATCATAAAGACCCTCTTTTTGGGGATAACATTTTAATTTCATATACAACCTCTCCATCTATTAAATTTAATATGTATTAAGGGTATCTAAAAGTAGTTTTCAATTAGTTTAAATACATTTAACCACATTTTAATCATACTTTAGATACCCTACATAAAACTAATATAAATATATTTATAAAGGAAAAAGATGGGTTGTAACTTAGATAAATTAACTTCTTTTAAAGACAACTGTGGGTTCGGACTTGTTGCTCACTTAAAAAATAAACAAACACATCAAAATCTTGAAGATGCTATAACATCACTAGAACGAATGATGCACAGAGGTGCAGTAGCAGCTGATGGAAAAAGTGGAGATGGTAGTGGACTATTATTGTCTATACCAGATCAATTTATGAGAAAAACAGCAGAGGAAAATGGGGTTGATCTTCCAAAGCAGTATGCACTTGCTATGGTATTTTCAAAAACTAAAAACCAACTTGAAACATTTAAAAACTATTGTGAAAAAAATGATTTAAAAGTGGTATTAGATAGAAAAGTTCCTGTTGATACAGACGCTTTAGGTAAACAAGCATTGTCAATATTACCAAATATTACTCAAATTTTTGTAGTTCCAAATACTCCAGTATCATCAAAAAGATTTAATGCAATGATATATCTTGCAAGAAAAGAATCAGAGCATGCTTTAAAAGATGAAGATGACTTTTACATTCCAACATTTTCAACTACTGTTATTGCTTACAAAGGGCTTGTTATGCCTACAACAATTAAGCAGTTTTATAAAGATCTACAAGACCCAGATTTTAAGATCTCTTTTGCACTATTTCATCAAAGATTTTCAACAAATACTCTTCCAAAATGGAGACTAGCTCAACCTTTTAGAGGGATAGCACATAATGGTGAGATAAACTCTATTGAAGCAAATAGATTTAATGTTGAAGTAAAAATGCAAGCTATAGAATCAGAAGTGTTTACACAAGAGGAGCTGAAAAGAATTTTTCCACTATTACAACTAGGTGCTTCAGATAGTGCATCTTTAGATAATATGTTTGAGTTTTTAATCTTAAACGGGATGGACTTCTTTAAAGCAGCTAGATGTTTAGTGCCAGCACCTTGGCAAAATGCACCATATATGGATAGTGAATTAAGAGCTTTTTATGAGTATTGTGCTATTAGATTTGAAGCATGGGATGGACCAGCTGCTGTAAGTTTGACAGATGGAAGACATATTGGTTGTTTAATAGATAGAAACGGATTAAGACCATCTAAATATTTCATAACAAAAGATGATAGATTGTTTATCACTAGTGAGTATGGTACTGTTATATTTCCTGAAAAGGATATTGTTGATAGAGGTAGATTACAAAGTGGTCAAATGATTGGTATTGATTTGAAAAATGGAACAATATTGAAAAACGATGATATAAATGACTATTTAAAATCTTCTCAAAACTATGAAAAATGGCTAACATCAAATATGCAATATCTTCAAGAGTATGTAGAAGATACATTTGCAGATCTTAGTGATTATAAATTTGAGGATATCACTTCAAGACAAAAATATGCAAATATCACTTATGAAACATTAGATCAGATGATTATCCCTATGGCGGATGAAGCAAAAGAACCAACTGGTTCTATGGGTGATGATACACCTCTTGCTTGTTTTTCTAATAAACATAGAAATTTCACAGATTTTTTTAGACAAAAATTTGCTCAAGTAACAAACCCACCAATTGATCCATATAGAGAAAAAATTGTTATGAGTTTAAATACAGGTATAGGTCATACATATAATATACTTGAAGAGAATGAACATAATTCAAAAAGATTAAAAGCGGCAAGTCCAATTTTAATGAAAGAAAAATTTGATGTATTATTGAGTTTTGGAGATAAAAAATCATCTAGATATGATAAAGATTTTAAAAATAGATCTTTCTCTACGGTTTTTAAATCAGACTTAAAAAATGCTTTAGTTTTATTATATGCAGATATAAAAAATGCAATAGAAAATGATGATATAAGTATAATTATTTTAGATGATAGAGCAATATCAAATGGTACAAAAATAATACCAGCAGCTATTGCAATTGGATATGTTAATCATCAATTAGTAAAAGATAAAATAGCTAAAAAAGTATCAATTGTACTTGTGAGTTCTGAAATATATGATCCACATAGTGCAGCAGTTATGTTTGCATTTGGTGCAACTGTAATATATCCATATATGATGTATAGTTCAATTGTATCTTTTTATGAAAGAAAAAATATATCTGAAAAAACATTACAACAGAAACTTAAAAATAGTACAAAAGCTATGGGTGCAGGATTGCTTAAAATTATGTCAAAAATGGGTATTGCTACTATGGCATCGTATAGAAACTCATCACTATTTGATATCTTAGGTCTTAGTGATGAGATTTGTAATGATTGTTTTACCCATGCAAACAGTGATTTAAGTGGTTTAGGTTATGAAGATATTGAAAAAAGAATAGAGGCTTCACATTTTGATGCTTACTACAATGATAAATCGATGTTTCCACTTGAGATGGGTGGTTTTTATAAATATCTTGATGGCTCTGAGTATCATGATTATGGTCCTGCTATTACAAAAGCTATGCACAATAAAAACCCAAGCGAAAATGAATCAATACAAGACTTTAAAGGTCTTAAAAATTTAATTGAAACTAGAGATAAAAAATTTATACGAGATTTCTTTGAGTTTAATAGTGATAAAAAAACTATAACAATTGATGAGGTTGAATCTTCTGATCAGATATTTAAAAGATTTGCAGCGGCTGCTATGAGTTGTGGTTCTATATCTATAGAAGCTCATGAGGCAATTGCAGTTGCTATGAATACAATAGGTGCTCAATCAAACTCAGGGGAAGGTGGAGAAGACCCTGCAAGATTTAATACACTTAAAAATTCTAAAATCAAGCAAGTTGCTTCTGGTAGATTTGGGGTAACTCCTGGATATTTAGTAAATTGTGAAGAGATACAGATAAAACTAGCACAAGGTGCAAAGCCTGGTGAAGGTGGACAACTTCCTGGTGCTAAAGTAACAAATATGATTGCAACACTTAGACATACAACTCCAGGTGTTACTCTTATATCTCCACCTCCTCATCATGATATCTATTCTATTGAGGATTTAGCACAACTTATTTTTGATCTTAAACAGATCAATCCAACAGCAAAAATTGCAGTTAAACTTGTATCAACTATTGGTGTTGGTACTATCGCATCTGGTGTTGCAAAAGCTTATGCAGATAAGATTATTATCTCTGGTGCAGATGGTGGAACAGGTGCTGCCCCACTTACATCTATCAAACATACTGGAAATGCTTGGGAGTTAGGTTTAAGTGAAGCACACAATTCACTAAAAGCAAATCATTTAAGAGGTATGGTTCACCTACAAACAGATGGTGGACTTAAAACTGGTATAGATGTAGTAAAAGCAGCTATGTTAGGTGCTGAATCTTATGCATTTGGTACTTCAGTTCTTACTCTTCTTGGTTGTAAAATACTTAGAATATGTCATACAAATAAATGTAGTGTTGGAGTTGCAACTCAAGATAGTGAACTTAGAGAAAAGTTTTCAGGAACAGTTGAGAGACTTATATCATATTTTGAATTTTTAGCACAAGATGTTAGGGAGATTTTAGCCCAACTTGGTTACTCAAAGATGGAAGATATAGTTGGTCGTAGTGATCTACTTAAAGTTCTTGATGATGAGTTAGCACAAAAATTTGATTTTCAAAATATTTTAAGAAAAATTGATGGTATTGATACTTGTCAAGTTGATTCAAATGATCCTTACGATACAAATGAAGAATCACATAAATTATTAAAACAAATTATGCCAACTATTAAAGACCCATCAAAACCAATTGTAATAGATACAAAAATATCAAATTTAAATAGAAGTTTTGGAACATTAACTTCTGGAGAGATAGCAAAAATTTATGGGGATGAAGGACTTCCAGATGATTCAATCACTTTTAATCTTACTGGTGTAGCAGGTCAATCATTTGGAACATTTCTTAGTAAAGGTATAAATATTAATCTTGATGGTGTTGCAAATGATTATGTTGGAAAAGGTATGAGTGGTGGAAAAATTGTTATAAAACCACTTCTTCAAGGTTGTAAATATGCAGGTGCAGGAAATACATGTCTATATGGAGCAACTGGTGGAAAACTATATGTTAGAGCCAATGTAGGTGAGAGATTTGCAGTTAGAAACTCTGGAACTATTGCAGTGGTTGAAGGTACTGGAGATTCTCCTTGTGAATATATGACTGGTGGTATAGTTGTAATACTTGGTAAAACAGGTATCAACTTTGGAGCTGGTATGACTGGCGGATTAGCATTTGTTTATGACCCTGAGCGAGAATTTATAGATAATATGAATCAAGAGCTTATTGAAGCCCTTAGAATTGATACTGATGATACAGAGTTAGAAAGAATATATTTAAAAAATTTATTAAAAGATTATGTTGCACACACACAGTCAGATAAAGCACAAACAATAATAGATCATTTTAGATCAGAAATAAGAAACTTCTGGATGGTAAAACCAAAAGATATGAAAGTATTGCCATTAAACCCAGATGAGGGAGATTAAGAGATGTTAAATTTTACAAAAATAGATAGAGCTAACCCAGTAAAAAGAGGGGTTATGGAGAGAATAAAAGATTTTGATGAAGTTTATACAGTTTTTGATAAAAATAAAGCTAGTGAGCAATCAGATAGATGTATAGGTTGTGGAGATCCGTACTGTCACAATAAATGTCCTTTACACAATATCATCCCTGCATGGCTTAAACAAACAGCTGATAATGATATAGAGTTAGCATTTAATATCTCAAATGAGACTTCACCTTTTCCTGAAATTCTTGGACGAATTTGTCCACAAGATGTATTATGTGAGGGTGATTGTACTTTAAATGATACTCATGGTGCTATAACTATTGGTTCTGTTGAAACACATATTAGTGAAACAGGATTTGAAAATGGTCTTACACCTAAGTTTTCTACAAAAAATGCAAAAATTGGTAAAAAAGTAGCAATTGTAGGTTCTGGTCCTGCTGGGATTAGTGTTGCAACATTTCTACTTCGTGAGGGTGTTGATGTAGTTATGTATGAAAGAGCTGCTAAAGCTGGTGGACTTTTAACATATGGTATTCCTGGTTTTAAGTTAGAAAAACATAGAGTACAAAGAAGAATCGATTGGTTAATTGAAGCTGGTATGATTTTACATACCTCTTGCGAAATTGGTAAAGATAAATCATTTAAAGAGTTAGAAAATGAAAACGATGCTGTTTTTATAGGAATAGGTGCAACAAAAGGTAAATATCCTGGACTAACAGGTGAAAAAAACGAAAATGTTCATTTAGCAATGGAATTTTTAACAAATATTCAAAAAAGAAACTTTGAAGAAGAGGTTGAAAACTTTATAGATGTAGAGGATAAAAAAGTTGTAGTTATTGGTGGTGGAGATACTGCTATGGATTGTGTAAGAACTTCAGTTAGAGAAGGTGCAAAATCTGTAAAATGTCTTTATCGACGAGATGAATTAAATATGCCAGGTTCTAAAAAAGAGGTTGTTAACTCAAAAGAGGAGGGTGTTGAATTTGTATTTAATGTATCTCCAAAATCTATTGTATCAAACGGTGTAAATCTTCTTAAAACACAGATGAGTGCAGCTGATGAATCAGGAAGACAATCGGTTCAAATAGTTGAGAAAAGTGATTATTTAGAAGAGGCAGATGTTATTATACTTGCACTTGGTTTTGATCAAGAGCTACCTCAATTTATCAAAGATTTAAATATTGATTTAGATAAATGGAATGGTATAAAAACAAATGAACAATTTCAAACATCAAATCCAAAGATCTATTCAGGTGGAGATGGTGTAAGAGGTGCTGATTTAGCAGTAAGAGCTGCAGCAGATGGTAAAGCAGCTGCAAAAGCTATGGTTGAAATATTTACAAAGTAGAGTAATATAATATGAATGAAATAAAAGTGCTACTAGAAAATGGTGCAGATGTAAATAGTAAAGATGGCACTAGTTTTAGCTTGCTTATGAGTTGTGCTTCAAAAAATGATTTAGATTCTATTAGAGCATTACTTGAATACAATGTATCTATAAATAGTAAAGATGATAGACATTTTAGTGCATTGGATTATGCTATAAAATCTAATAGCTTGGATGCTATAGAATTATTGGTACACAATGGTGCAACAATAACTTCACAGAGTTATATGTATGCACTAAAAACAAATCATAAAGAGATAATTGATTTTTTTGATAGTTTAGATCCAAATAAACATATATTTCTTAAAAATAAAAAAAGGTAATATAGCAATGAAATTTAAAAATGAAAAAATAAAAACACTACTTGATGCATTACCTTATATAAAAGAGTTTAGAAATAAGCTTGTAGTTATAAAATATGGTGGTTCAGCACAAACTAGTCCAGAGTTACAAGAGAAATTTGCTCAAGATATTGTTTTACTTTCACTTGTAGGGATACAACCAATTATTGTTCACGGTGGTGGATCTAAAATATCAGATATGTTAAATAAACTTGATATAAAATCAGAATTTGTAGATGGTCATAGAGTTACATGTAAAGATAGTATGAAAATAGTAGAGATGGTTTTAAGTGGAGATATCAATAAAAATATCACATCACTTTTAAATCATCATGGGGTAAAAGCTATTGGAATAAGTGGAAAAGATAGTAGTTGTATAGAAGCAGTTGCTAAAGATAATGGTAAGTTTGGATATACAGGAGCTGTTACATCTATAAATTCAAATATGATATTAGATTTAATTGAGGA
>JAYEIM010000174.1:0-2410 GCA_034660095.1 Campylobacterota bacterium
AAAGTAACAACATTAAAAGAACTTCAAGCAAAAGAAGATGATCCCAACCAAGATATTGGTAGATTTGTTGATTTTAGTTTTATTAAAGCAATACCAGAGAAAAAAGTTCATACAATTAATGATTATGAATCATTTGAAATTGAGATTGATTTCAATGATCCAGAAAAATCTCTTAAAAAATTAGAAGAGATTACATTAAATGTTGAAAAAGAATGTCCAGTTGCTAAAGATTTTGGTGTAAGTGGAACTGGAGAAGGCGTCGTTTGGATTCATAGAAATGAAGATGGAAAAGAGTTAAGATTTAAAGTTAAAGGTGATGAACACACAAAAGGCGGTTCTAAAAAGGAAAGAAAAAAAAGAGAGATTGTTACTATCGCTCCAGAAGTTGTTAAAAATATTCAAGAGTTTATTGAAATAACTGTAACAAATGGAAGATTAGAACAAGGCATCAAAGAAGTTTTTCCTAATAATGAATCTTTAAATAGAAAAAAGCTTGGCCAGTTTATTAAATGGGTTCAAAGTGATATTCAAAAAGAAGAAACTGATGTTTTAATTGCTAATAATTTAGAAATCAAACAAGTTTTAGGAGAAATTTCTTCAAAAACTAGAGATTTCTTTTTTGAATGTGAAAAAACTTTTTAAACAAAAAACCCAACCTTATATAAGGTTGGGTTTTTTAATACTTATTTTTTTTTAAAAATTCTTTTAAGGATTTAACAATCCTTTCAATAAGTCTTCTCTCTTTAGGGCGGAGATGAATTGAAATTTTCCCAATAATAACTTAATTATACCCATAAATAGATATAATTATCAATTTCTTTATTTTATTTTACTTTACTTTAAGTTTTCGATATTATTAATTAAATATAATCAATAAAACTAATCAATCAAATATAAAATCAATAACTTATCAATCTAAAGATAAAATCATTTCACCAAAAATACATTCTAAAAAAGGTTTGCAAAATATTTTAGTTTCTTTACAAGAGGATTATGATTTTTTAAGTTTTTCACATTCACAATCTAATCAAGAATCAGCACATTCATTAGCAAAAGCATATAGAAACTATTTAGATCCAAAAATGAAAAACTTTAGTAAACCAAAGTTCAAAAAGAAACATAAATTACAATCATTTTATATTCCAAATCAAAATAATATAATGATTAAACATTTAGATAAAAATGATAAATTATTATCTAACCCAATAGTTAATATAAAACCATTTATAAGGTTATTAAAACATAGTTTGAATAAAAATAATATTGAATATAATAATGATTTATTATTAAATTTAAGTAATATATATTTGAAACATAAATTACCAAAAGAGATGATTGAAAATGATATTAAAATAACTGGAATAACAATCTCTTTTGATAAATATGATAATTATTTTATTAGTATCAATTACAAATATAACAAAGTTATAAATCAATCAATCGAACTAAAAGATATTATAGATTTAGTTTTAAATAACAAATCTATTGGTATTGATATTGGATTAAAAAACAAAGTAAATGATAATATTGGTAAAAAGTTTAAATCAATTATTGATAATAAAAGTTACAAACAATTAGATCAAAAGAAAAGACAATTACAAAAAGATTTATCTAAAAAAGTTGAAGTAATGATCATAGATTTGACAATAAAAAATGGAAAAGAATTTATGATGATTTAAAAATTAAAAAACTACAAAAAAATATTAGTAAATTAGAGATAAAATTATTGAATATACGTGATAATGAAAACCATCAATTATCAAGATATATTGTTAATAATTATGATTTTATTTCAATGGAAAATCTAACTATAAAAGGAATGCAAAAACTATGGGGACATAAAATAAAAAACTTACAATTAAGTAAATTTGTAAATCAATGTAAATATAAATCCGAAAACCAAGGTAAAATATTTATACAAATTGATAAATGGTATGCTAGTTCCAAACTTTGTTCTAATTGTAAAAATTATAATAAAGATTTGAAACTTGAAGATAGAATATACCAATGTAAAAAATGTAATCTTACTATTGATCGTGATTTAAATGCTGCTATCAATATACTTCTAGAAGGTATAAGATTATATTTATCAGATATAGATAATTATAATAATGATAATCTATATCTTCCAATAGATTTATGGAAGCGAATAACTTCTGCCATAAATCAACTTATATCTTCTGATGTAAGTGCTAGAGATTTTGAACTAAGTCATTATTGTAATAATGATTTAGATGATAAATTGCTGACAGCAATATAATTATAAATAATTGGGTTTATAATTATAAAAAGAACCCTCACCCTTCAGGGTGAGGGTTATTCAGTAGAATTCTTAATTGGTTTACCGTTGAATAAAACAACGTATTAAATTTTTTATTCATTTGAAAAATAAAGTTTTCAGGAGTTGTTG
>JAYEIM010000175.1:0-12014 GCA_034660095.1 Campylobacterota bacterium
GATAGTGGATAACAGCCTTTTTCTCCATTAACATGTGGTGTAAAGATAATACCGCAATAGTTTTCAGTATTTGAAGGATTAAAGATGTTCCATTTTTCATTCAATGAGAGTAATTGTGTTTTTAATGTATTGAATTTGTTACTATTGTCATTAATTACATTAAAACTTAATTCTTCTCTTGTATAGTTTAACGGGGTTTTTACATCCATGTCTTCTATATTAAACTCACTCTGTATATCCCTTAAAACATTTACTGAAGCAGTTGCCGTCAAGCCTATATAACTAGACTCAGGGGCTAATCTTTCTATAGTGTTAGCTAAATTTAAATAGGATGTTCTAAAGTCATGTCCCCATTCTGATAAACAATGAACTTCATCTATTACAGCATAAGCAAAAGACTTTTCTTGGTTAATTGATGAAAATTCTTTTCTAAAACCTTTACTTTGGAATCGCTCCGGAGATATAAAGATAAAAAAATATTTTCCATGTGAAAATTCTTTTTGAACAAGAGTTTTTTCATCTGCACGCATATCGCTTGTTATATAGTTAGTTCTTGAACAGAGAATTTGATCCAAGTCTGCTTTTTGATCGTACATTAAGGATTTTATTGGACAAACTACAAAACTAATTGCTGGTTGAAGCATTGCTGCTAGTTGATAACATACTGATTTTCCACTACCCGTTGGAAGTAGTCCTACAGTGTCTTTTTGCATTAAAGCGTTTGTTATTATACTAAGTTGACCTTCTCTAAAATCAGGGTTTTTAACATGTTGAAGAAATATATTTTCTAGCAAGAATAACAGACTTATTCTGTCAGATTCTTCCCCATCAAGTTCTAGAGAGTATTGAATTGGATCTAAAATTGACATACTAAAATAATCATAATCTTTGAATTCAACATTCCCTAAATTTGTTGCATGATTGGGCTTAAAGTACTTATACTGGTCTAAATAGTGTGTTCTTGTATAGATTATTTGCGGATTATCTTGATGTTCATCAGTGTAACGTTGACATATACTAAAATCAATTTTGATACTGTTATTTGAGCTAAAGTCAGAAGAACTATTAAGGTGTGTAACATGATACTTGATTTTAGGTATATCGAGTTCAAGAAGATTCATTAGGTGTGATAACCATAATAAGGTATCTTCAATAGCTATCTCTGCAAAATCTTTTACATCATGTTCTCTAATTTCAAAAATCCAATCATCATTAAAGTTTAGAGTATCATTTTCTAAAAGTTCTAGGAGTAATAGTTGCATCCTAATAACTGCAGTAGATTTATATATAGGGCTGTTTAAATCAATACCTATTTTATATGCGTCCTGATAGTCAGATAGAGAAATATAGGTTGGGTCCGCTTTTTGTCTATTAATTCCTATTCGCATTGAATGATAAATATGATTTTTAAGGTCTTCAATTTTATTGTAAAAAGAGTTATTCTCTAATTCTATCTCTTGTGTTGTAATCCTTACAGTCTTAATACCATATTTTTTAGTGTGAGAGTCCCTAAACGAATCTTTAGAAGTTGATTGAGTATGTTGACTACCATCAATTTCAATAATCAGTGAAGCTTGGGGTAAATAGAAATCTACTTGTTGTTGATAAAGTTCTTCAACATAAACTTGTGTAATATCAAAAATCGAGACTTCTGGTATCAGTAAGTTTTTTACAAAAACTAAGTCATTAAAGTATTTAGGGATTAGTATTTCATAAAATTTTTTAGCAGGAAAATAGTTGTTAGCATCATCCCCTTTAATGATTCTGTTCCATTGAAGTGGTTTGGCACTAATTAATGGATATGCTTTTTGAAAAATATTTGTATTGTGATGTATAAAGCCCAGGTGAGATTGCAAGAACTTAGACATCAAAGTAGGTTTTCCTCTTTGTAATATATTTTTTAAAATAAATATTGCAGGTAAATATTTTGTTTTTAGAGGATCAGCGTTTATTGAATAGTTTACAACATTTTGTATTATAAAGTTATGATTTGTATAGGAATAGTTTGCCGAGAAGTTTTTTGATTTGTATAATTTACTTGAAAACTTGACAGGGGCTTTTTTAATATCACTGTTCGCTAAGTTAAGCATTTGTTGCAGCTTATTATTATGAAATATCATGTCGGGTGTGTTATCAAACCCTCTAGTTTGTACTAATGAAAAAATGTAAAATTTACATGATGGAAAATAGCTCGATAAAGTTTTTATTATTTCTGACGTAGTAGCACCGGTGGTGACTACATCATCAACTATGAGTATTGTTGCGCTAGCATTCTTTATAGTATTGATTTTGCTGTGTTGAGTATTAATGGAGTATTTATTAGCAATTTCTCTTTTTCTCTCATATGCTTTTAATTTTACTGATTTCTTTGAGGCACTATTTTTATATAGTAATGTAGGAATATACTCAGCACCTAATTCATCTGCAATTATTTGTGCAGTACTATCTAAAGATCCTTCTTTTAGTTTTGTTTCATCATGTCCAAGGGCACGAACGATATAGTCTATTTTGGGTAGTGAAGATATATTATCTATGAGAACATTATTCCACTTATGAACTATATCTTTTTGATTATTTTTATAATTAATTAATAATGATTTTATAGGGTCTTTATAGTAGCCAAGAAAAAACTCGTTTTTCTTATGAAGTATTAGGTCGCTTGGTGTGTATGAATCTATTTTATTATTAGCAACTTCATTGTTGTGTGTCGTATCATTGTTGGTAGTAGTAATGATTTTGCTGTCAAAAATAGTTGAGATTAAATTATAAAAATTAATGTATTCTATATTTTTTTCTGAAAAGACACCCCAATCTACAGCAAAAAATTTAACATTTGCGTTCTTAGCAGTATTATAATCTATATCATTATCCCCTACATAAACTATATCTTTAGTAGAGAGAGAAAATTTTTGAAGTATTTTATATATTACTTCAGGATCAGGTTTATGATTTTTTACATTATGGTATGCTACTAAAAAATCTACAGATACATTATTAAATGCAAGTGCTTGAGAAACATATTTTTCAGGAGCATTCGTTGCAATTGCAATTTTCACACCTGCTTTTTTTAGTTGAGAGATTACATTTAATGCATTAGGGTAAAAGGAGCATTCTTTTAGTTTTTCATAAACTTTTGACCATTGCCTAGTGTTTCTAAATTCCTCTAGATTACTAGAATTAAATAGTGTGAGATCAAAATCAAATACTATACATTTAATCATAATAATTTAATAGTTTAGCCAATTTCTATCAGGATTAGGTAGCTTTTTATACGATTTTTTAATAGGGTCATATTGGTATATAGTAACATCGAAATGACTAAGCCCAACTAATTGTCCAATTAAAAAATTTAATCCAACAGGTCCAGAAACAACTAAGTGAATTTCTGCATTTTGATTTTGAGCTAAGGCTTTATATATTTCTCTAGTTATTTTTTTGTAGTCATTATCAGATTCTAAGGTGTCTTTTCCAAGGATGCTTTTAACTTCAATTAGTGTATCAAGCTCACCAAAATGTTTTTTAACAGCTTCTGCAACAGGGCGACCAACTTGTAAAGCAATAATAAATTTCTTAGAACCTTTATTCAAGTATTTTTTTCGCTTAGCTAGTGCTGTAGATATCCAATACCATAGAACTATAATAATTCCTAGGAATCCAACAATTGGTTCTGTTATATCCCAAGCGGATTGCAATGCTTCTATCATCTTTTTTTTGCTTTTTTAACAATTCTAAGTCCAGATTGTTTTTTAGTTTGAGTAGGGGTATCTATATAAATAGATTCTATCTCCTCTAGAATCGATAGTAAATTCATTGCAGCTACTAGCGCTTCAGTTTTTGTCGCATGTTTATCAGAATAGTGAGTGAAATCATTTCCATAAATTCTAACAGCATGTAAAGTTTGACTGAGTTTCTTACTTATAAGTCTTTCTTTTTCAAGTCTAAAAATCGCAGAAGCTAATGTTCGGTTAGAATCTGGAGTAGCAATTTTATCATCATATATTTTAAAAATAATCTTTTCTAAAACTTGTCGAAATGCTGTCCCTACAAAATTTAAATTACTATTGAGTAAATCTTTAATATTAATTGTATTTACAGGTGGATTTAAAATATTATCAAATTTACTAAATTGCTTACAAACATGATTTTCTTCTTCTTCAATTTTTTTAAAGGTATCTAGTTTTTTAGCTGCTTCATCATTTATCCTTCTTATTTCTTCCTCAAATTGCTTTTGTGCTTTTTCTTTTTCTTCTTCAATTAAAGCAATAGAGTCTTGGTAAGCTACTTCCCTTTTTTTGGATATTGTTAAAAGAATAAATACAATTAAAAGATATCCTAAAAATGGCCTACTTCGAGGAAACATTCTAGTAAATGTATTTAAGGCGGAATGTATATTTCCACTTACAAGGACTTGTTTAGCTTTTACAATATCACCATTTTTGACATATAAAGTATCATATTTATTAATTTTGATTTTATCCATTGTTTTATCAGCATACTCTATTATAATATATCTGTTTTCATAGTGCACTATTTTGCCATCAGCAGTAGCTTTATTTTCTTTTGTTAAAGATTTATAGACATCGCCTAAAGATAAAGTTATGCTTCTATATACAGTTGGTAAAATTTGAATTAAAGAAACATCTTCTTGTGAGTTATCTTGATAAGCATTTGGATTAGAAGTAAAGAACAACCCAGTATCAATTTTTATGTTTGAACCTATTGCTCTTTTATATGCTAAATCTTTTATATGAGTTATTTCTCTATCATGTGTAGTTAGTTGAAGAGATCTATTATAAATTGACCTACTTGACCAGTTATATACACTATCAATTAAAAATCTTTCACAAGTAGAATTGGTAATATTATTTTCACCACAATCTTTTGCGATTAATTCTAGTTGTTTTTTTAACTTTATACTATCTTGTACAGATAGGTATTTCATATATTGGTAAAAATAATAATTGTTTACAGTAGTTAATACAACAACAACGAATAGTATAATAGACCAAAAGATATATTTATTAGTTAGGTCAATTTTCATTCCTCTCCCTCATAAGTTTTTAGCCAACTACCATATGTAGGATTTGGTAATATAAACCATGATTTACCAAATAAGATTTTATTTTTTTCTAGTTGTTCTTTTGAATTTGTAAAGTCTTTTAAACTATCTCCAAATAACTGAATAATTTTATATTTCTTTGCAATATAAGCTCTTCTAGATGACTTATCAGACGACCATTCTTTCTTCTCATTTTTTAAAAGTAAATCACTTTTATCTTTTATAGGGAAACCGAGTTCTTTAAGATGCTCAAATGTTTTGGTTTCACTAGAGATATGTCTATTTGATATATAAATAACCTTGATACCCTTATCAGCAAGGTAGTTATAATATTCAATTGATCCATGAATAGGAAAAGCTGTTTTTTTAGTTATATACTCTTCAAAGGAATCGTAAGAAAATTTTCCACCATTTTTACGAGTATGAAGCTGAAATTCATAATTTGACAGTATTGTTTCATCGATATCGGTAATAATTGCTAATGGTAAATTTTCTTGGGGGCTCTTCTCAAGTATTACTGAATGAGTATTATTTAAATCAAGTGAGTCAAAACGATTTTTTGCTGATTCAAATATTTGTTTGCACAATAAGTGATATTCAGGGCTCTGCATCCATTGATTAGAACGATTTTCATTAATAGAATCTGTGGAAATATTTAATACAAGTAATGTGATTATAATCAATTTTAAATACAAAAACTTTATTTCCTTGGTAGTTTATTTAGATAAATAGACAATTTATGTCTATTTGAATTACTATAATTTATATAATTAATTTAAAGGATCAATAATGATAAACATATTTAATACCATGAAAGATATAGTTATTATAACTATTGTATTAGTATTTAGTTTTTTAGCATATTATGACAACCATACTGAACTTAGTATATTATTATTGTTTATAGGAACAATGTTATCTTATTTTAGTATAAAAACATATAAACTTATATATTAACAATTTAGCTTCTTTTGTGAGCTTTTAAAACAGCTAACAAGTTATTTAAGGCTGCTATTGTGTCATTTCTATCAACTATAGTGTCACTTTTATGCACCGAAACATTGCCTAATACTCTAATGTTGTGCAGTGCAGAATGAATTTTTTTGTCAATGATATTTTTTCTCAGTAAAGTGTTTATTTTTACGAATTGATCATCGCTAGATGAAGTAAAGTCATCTAAGTCATTGACGATATCCTCAGCCAATACCCTACAAGCACCAAGGCAACCTGCTGGATATGAATGTATAAAATCAAGTAGTTTATTAATAGGGATTGTTTCTTCAATAATCTCTTTATATGGCATTAGTTCTTCTTGAAGAATATTTTCATATTGAGCATTTTGTATTTCATCTATACGTTTTTTATCTTGTTTCAACATAGAGTTGTTGTGAACTACTTCTTTGTATTTAATATAACGGTATAAAAAATATGCAAAAATTGTAAAGAAAATAGTTGGCCAGCTTCTTGGCAGGGAAACGTTCATAATATATTCAAAGGCTTCGGTATATCGTTCGTTATAAATTTTAGGAAGCCACCCAGAAGCTGAAAAAGTAAAACTATTATAGACAGTAGATATTGTAGATGGTGGAGTATATTTTTGAATATTTAATACTGCATTGATTTCATGTAGTTGAGATAAATCATCAATTTCTTCGTCTGATAAATTAAATTTTCTTGCACTAAATAATTTTTTAAATCGATGCAGATGTTTATTTTCCTGTAGAAAAAATAGATCATAAACGCCATCTGTTTTATCTATGCTATCAATTTTACCAACTTTGAGTAGTTCACTTCCATCTTTGTGTGTTATCGTATAAGAAGCTTTATAATATACAGGTGTTTTTTCAATAAAATCTTTTATATCAACAATACATTCTTCTTCATTTGATTTAACATTCATACAATATGATGTAAAGGTTTTTACATTTTTTGCTAGATGAATAATGTCTCTATCCACATCCCTAGAAGCATGGTTAAAAAAGAAGTAATTATTTGCATACGTAGAAATAAAAATCCAGACAAATAGAATACCAGTATCTTTATAAGTTATTAGCTTAGTTTTCATACCCTAACTATATCTAACATAATGTTAAATATAATTTATTTCCATAAATTATATGAATAAAGGGTATAAATATAGCTATTCCCTTCAAATCTTACATTTGCTACGAGCTAAACACCATAATTCCTGACATATAAATTACAGACTATTTCATACTTATCCTTTTGTTCATAATTGGACATAATATGTCTACTAATAGAATTATAATTATCTTATCTAAAGAAGAAAAGGAAAGTATTATGATAATTACAAAGCATGGAAACAAGAGAATTAAAGAAAGATTAGGTCTTCCAAAAAGAGCTCAAAATAGACATATTAATGTTGTTCTCAAAAATGGAGTATTAGCTTCTCGTAAGGGGTTTGAAGGATTTAAAATCATCTATCACGGATTTTTATACATCTTTTCACTAACTAATAAACTAGAGCCTATATTAGTAACTACATACCAAAATACAAATACTCTTTATGTTGTAGAGTAGTAAATTATACTATTGACAGTATATGTATATATAAAAGAATAAGATATAAAAATTTAATATAGGTAATAAATATGGAGTTGATAATAATAGGCTTAGTTACAGAAGCAAACTTTTTAATCTTAATAATTAAAGTAGAAACGATGAGCAGATTTAGGATTTTATGTGACAATTTTATTCATCTTGCCATATTTATTTTTAGTAATACTTGGTGGATTAACAATTGCAATGGTCAGTAGCTTTGTAGGGAGTTCATAGCTATATTTTATCCTCCAAAAATTGAGAAAATATTTTCTTTCATTAAAGTGTTCAAATATAAATAGTTATAGACATAATATAGGTATATGGATTTATGTACTAACAGTATCAAAAACAAAAGGATATCAAATGAAAGTTTCAGTACATGCAGGCGAAAGGTTTTTAGAAAGAAGATGCTTTAAATGAGAAGATAAATCAACTAAGATTAAAAAAATCATAACATAATTTAGTAACTACTGCTTAGTACAATGAGTAGTATTAAACATTATGAGAGCATTCTAAAGATCATTAGATTTAATATCATATTTTAGACATTATATGTCTATTTATAATCTTACAATAATAATAAGAAAAGAAAAAAGGACTTGTTATGAGTGATTATGATTATGGCAGAGAAAACGGTTTATGGGGAGATGATGGTATACCTTATGGAATAGATAGTTACGAATCTCAAAGATATGCTAGAAAATATAATTATAAGTCTAAAAGTAATGCTAAAGCATATAATCGTAGTGAAAAAAGAGCTTTAGCAAATGGCTTTAAAGAGGTAGAAGATGAAGACACTTATAATGGAAGATTTTTTGTGAAAAATTACTTATTATGGATTCATAATATAAGTGCATTAAAAAGAAATTTAGGTGTAAGTAGCAATCATGAGCTGTTTCGTGCTGGATATGATGTAGAAGCTTATTATGCTTCTTAATATAGATGAGAAAATAAGATGAGCAATAAACTGTATAAAGTCTTGGATGAATATATATATTTTGATGATGCTTATGAATCGCAGGAGTATGCAAAAAACAATCCTGGTACAACAGTCATTAGAAACCCTGATGCTCATGAATCAGAAAGAACTTACCAAGAACCAAGAAAGCAAGCAAAAATGAGTAAGTCCCCAAATATGATCTTAAAGTATTTAAATGAACATGTGATATCCCAAGATAAAGCGAAAAAAGATATAGCACTTGCTATGTACTATCACAGTTTAAAGTCACAATATTCATCAAATACAAAAATTGGGACTAATGGTCCAGTAATGATTGTAGGATCCACAGGGTCTGGTAAAACTTTTATAGTCCAAAAAGCTTGTGAATATATTGATACGGTATTTATACATGTAGATACTGCAAGTATGGTTCCCGAAGGGATAGTAGGATACTCAATTGGAAATTTAGTGGCAGACATAATGGCAAATGCTGACGGTGACTTGCACAGAGCTTCGCATTGTGTTGTATTTTTAGATGAGATAGACAAACTTTTTCATGGAGATAATGATGAAGAACATGGAGCAAGGGTGGCAAGCCAACTTTTGAGACTTATAGAAGGTAAAAAAGTGAAAATATCTACAGACTTAAACAATACTCATTGGAAGAACTCTAAAAAAGAATTAGATACTTCAAATATGCAATTTATTTTAGGAGGCGCATTTCAGTGGATATTAGATGCAAAGTCTGAAAATAAAACGAGTATGGGCTTTAACAATACAAATAGTAAATCTAGTACGAATGAAATTACATTAGAGGATTTATATAAAGAAGAAATACCTAAAGAGTTATTAGGTCGAATGAGCACAATTGTAAACCTTCAAAAACTTTCAGAAGATGATTATTACAAAATACTAACAAACTCTAAAAGTTCCCCATTGCAGGAGTTCATAAATAAAGTGGAATTTCATGGAGATCAAGTAGATATTAGCAATGAGACACTACTACAAATTTCAAAAATGGCTGCAGAAAGTGAATTAGGAGTAAGAGCGATAAAACAGGCAATAAACACTTTATTCACTGATGCTTTATTTAGCACAGCAGATGGAGAGTTCAAAACACATGTTATTAAGTTTTAATTATCCAGACATAAATGTGTCTTAATAGTTTTGTAGACTAAGGAATAAAAATAAATGAGGATTTATATATGCATAATTTAAGAGAATTAGAAAGAATAGTATTATCATCAATTTTATTTGAAATGAGTGTAGAAAAAGAAGAACAACTTGAAAGACTTCAAGAAAAAGATTTCTTTTCAATTGGTCATCAGGATATATGTAGTGCAATAAAATATTTTGTGCAAAATGATAAGCCAGTAGAAGAATATCTTCTTAGCAAGTACCTTATAAAACACAATAAGTTTGATGAGAAGGTGATGTTAGATGTTATTATGGCTACACCAATGGCCAATATCTCTCATTATGTAGATCAAGTTATAAATGAGCGAAAAAAAAGGGATTTAGAACTTCTTGCAAATAAGATGAAAGTAATGGTTGCAGAAGAAAATGATTCAGATGTGATAGTGGAGTATGCAGAAAACTTTTTAATCTCCTTGGATGCGATTGAGCAAGTTGATGAACCAATAACTATGGCTGAAGCGATAATAGAGTTCGATAATACAAAAGAACCTCCAAAGATAGAAACAGGTCTTCCTTTATTAGATAATGCACTAAACGGCGGGATAGAACTTCACCAACTTGTTCATATTGGTGGAGAGAGTGGGGCAGGTAAGACAATGCTTACATTACAGATATTAAATAATATAGCTGGTTATTTTGGGAGTCTATTTTTGAGTTTTGAGATGCCAAGGTGGAAGATGGCTAAGAGAATGAAGAAGTTTGAAAATGAGTCCAAAGGATTTCACAATTATTTTATTACAGACAGTGGGAGAGATATTGGCGAAGTAAAGAGAACTATTAAAAAATGGGTCTCTAAACACAATATTAAGTTTGTTGTAATTGATAGTGAAATGAAAATAACTCATAGATCTTTTAAAGGGGATAATGAGCCTAATAGAATTGGTGAAGTACAAGCTGAACTAGCACAGATGTGTCAAGAGCTAGGCATTGTTATTTTCCTTATTACACAGCTATCAAAATCTGATATTCGTAATAAAACTATGAGTGGACTTGGTTCTGTCAAATCAGATTATGAAGCTGACATGAAACTCCTTATTCTAAAAGATGATAAGGTAGAGAATAAGCGTTATGTGGAGATTAAAAAGAACCGCCAAGATGTAAAAGAGTACAAAACAGAGTTCTATATAGATACTCAAAAGTTAATATTTACAGATAGATCCGTTCCAATGGTGATACATGAATATGTAGAAGATAAAGTAGAGGTACCAGTATTATGAGTAATTCAATATCATTTAATCCATATCAGCAGTTTCATGGTCTATTTATACCAAATTTTTTACTAAGAAGAAGAGAGTTAAGTAGTGATGCCAAACTACTATATACGCAGATGGTACTCATGATGGCAGAAAATAAAGAGCTTCATGTAAGTTTTGATTTTATATCTGATGAAATAGGTATATCTCAACATCTACTCAAGTCAGCTTATGAGGAGTTAGAGAAGTATAAGTTAATAGAAACGACAACATATAGCAGTGGAGAGAAGTCTTGTAAATTTATCTTTAGCGACATGCTCTATGGCTCTCAAAAAGTAGCAAGGGCAACTCAAAAAGTATCAAAAGCCATTGATGATATCGGGGATATAGAATCATTTTTAAATCCGGGGTTTGAGAGACTCTTTTCTACTTATAGACTTAAAAACAGAGAGTATTGTGGTAATCGAAGGGATGCTTATAAAGCATTTTTACGATTAGGAGATACATTTGATAGTGCTGTTTTACTGGAATCTGCTAAAAACTACTTAGATGATCCAGCGGTACAGATGAAATATGGCTTATACAACTTCATCAACGATAGAATTTTTTTAAATTACTTACCACCTAAATTTATTTATATCTCTGATGATGGTGAAGAGATTTATGGGGTTTATGATAAAAACACTAATTTGCTTTGCAAAGATGGTGGAGATATTATAGGTGAATTAAGTCCTGAACGAATGATTGAGCTTTTACAGTGTGGAAGATTGAGTGTTAGATTGTAAATAGACATAATATGTCCAACTTGTTCAATATACTTCTAGAACAAAAACATTACAAGGGAGCAAGACTATGAAAGCAGTTAATATTATCATAGCAAGCGCTATATTAATCATCTCTATTAGCGGATGCTCAAATAAACAGTTTGAACCAAATGTTGAATATATCTATAAAACTAAAATTGAGTATGTATATTTACCTTGTAAAAATCAGATCAAGGAAAATGGCTATGCTTCAAATGCTAAATACAACGCAGAAGCAAACAAGTCTATTAAGAGTAAAG
>JAYEIM010000176.1:0-2400 GCA_034660095.1 Campylobacterota bacterium
GATTTTAGAGGACAAGATGCTGTTTTAGTAAATGAAGATGGTGAGTTTCATATCACTAGAGATACAGAAAAATTAAGAGATATTATTAACGGTATTGAATTTATTTTGGTTGGAACATATGTAAAATTTGAAAATCAAAGTTTACTTATAAATGCAAGAATTATTGATTCTATATCTGGAGAGGTTATATCTTCTGGAAGATCTGTTTATAAACCAAAAGATTGTCAAATATTTGGAATTTGTAAAAATATTGAAACCCAAAAAGATATTTTAGATAAACAACAAAATCATCTTTATCACACATCAGATTATACAGATACAAATAGTGACAGTAAGTATGATGAGGAATTATCAATAATGCCTGATACAAAAAAGAGTAAATAATGAAAAGAATATTTTTAATACTACTTTTAACTTTCTTTTTTACAGGTTGCCTTTTAAAAAAAGAGAATAATGACTCTTATAAATTTAAATATTTACACTCTACAGGTGTAACAAACTTTAGCGCATTAACGAAAAATTTGTTAGCAGACTTATGTCCTACAATTTTAAATATAAAAAAACAAAAAAGACGAATTGAACCACTATATATTACAGACTTTGTTAATTTAAATGATTTAGAAAATCATTCACAATTAGGATTTTTACTATCAGATGAGATGAAAACAAATGTTACACAAGATTGTAATTGGCCTATATTTCAAGTTGAATTTACAAAATATTTAACAATAGGTAAAAATGGTACAAAACTGTTATCACGAGATACAAATGACCTAAAAAGTAGAAAGTTATTACAAAATACATATGGATTAATTGGGACATATAATATAACTCAAAGACAACTAATTTTACACTTAAAACTTATAAACTTAAAAAATGGTGTAATATTGAAAGCCGCAACAAAAAGAGTTACATTAACTGATGAGATAATAAACCTAGAGGGGAAACCTAATAGTTTTGATCCAAATAGTATCTATGCGCCTGTAGTCTTATAAATTAAAGACTTAATAACTCTTTAAACATAAGATTATATTTAACATCGCCTCTAAATTCATTTTTAGAGATGGTTGCAGTAAAATTTATAATATCTCCAATATTGACATCATCAAAATCAACAAATATAACAACTTCTATGTTACTTACATTGTCACCAACTACTAATTTTGTAAACTCTTTATTTTTGCCCATTTTTACAATACTTAATATATTCATATTAGAAAATGTAAATAGCGGATATGGATTTGTTATACCAAATGGTCTATATGACTCTATCATATTATAAACTATTTCGCTTACATCATTTATACTAAATTTGCCTAAAGAGTTAGTAGAGATATCCTCAATTTGCTTTGGCATCAATTTAATATTTTTATTTATAAGTTTTTTAAACTTTTCTAACTTATTTGTATCTAGACTTAATCCAGCTGCTTGTTTATGTCCACCAAAACCATTTAATAACTCACTACAACTATCTATTAAATTATAAAGATGTGTATCTGCAGTACCTCTACTACTTGCTTTTGCTATTAAACCTTTAATAGTAAAAACAAATGCAGATTTTTTATATTTTTCACAAAGTTTTGAAGCAACTATCCCTATTATCCCTTCATTCCAATTTTCACTTGCAACCACTATAACATCACTAGAAGTATCAACTTGCATTTTAGCTTCGGTAAATATCTGTAGTTGATCTTGCTTTCTTTGTTCATTTAATTCTACAAGATAATCAAGCTGTGTATTTGCCTCTTGTGTATCATAAGATAATAGAAACTCCAATGCAATAGATGGGTCACTCATTCTACCTGCACAATTTATAAGTGGTGCAATTTTAAATCCTATATCCTCTTCAGTAATTATATTTAATCCATATCTTTGTTTTATTGCCACTATTGCTGGTCTTTGAGAATTTTGTAATACTTTTAATCCAGCTTTTACCATCGTTTGATTTAAACTAACCATTGGCATAATATCTGCAACTATTGCTAAAGCCAATATATCAAATAGTTTTATCAAATCATAATCAAACTTCAAAGCTTTTTTAACACTTGCACATAGATACCAAGCAACTTGAGCTCCGCATATATCGCTAAAAGGAAATTTACAATCATTTTGTTTAGGATTTATAATTGCAAAAGCATAAGGTAACTTATCTGATACAGTATGATGATCTGTAATGATTAAATCTAACCCCCTACTTTTACAAATATCAGCTGCTTCAAAAGCTGTAATACCATTATCAACTGTTATAACCAATCCATCATAAATCTGCTCTAATATTTTTGGACTAAGTCCATAACCATGCTCAAATCTATTTGGTATAATATAATTTATCTCTACACCTAGTGCAGAAAAAAACTCAACCATAATAGTTGTAGATGAGATACCATCAACATCATAATC
>JAYEIM010000177.1:0-11991 GCA_034660095.1 Campylobacterota bacterium
CATCCTTTAATTTGATTTATTATATCTAAAATCTCATATAAATCTTTTAAAAATATTATTATTATTTTCTATTTTATATAATTTTCTTTTTTATCTGTTGTATCTAATTCTTGACCAATGCTTTTATATCTTGTAAAATAATGTTGAATAAAATTATCAATATTTTTGTTTGTAGATGTAAAATATTTATCTTTTTTGGTTGCATAAATTCCTAAAAACTCTAAAGCATCTTTTTTATCTAAATAGTGAATCGCTAATGCACTATAAGTATCTATATACCATTGTTTTAAATTTTCTAATATTTTTGCATCTTGATTGATAGTTAATTGTTTATTCTCTTCATCCCAAGTTAATACTTTAGTTTCAAAAAGTCCAAAAAGGTGAATAAGCCCTTCACAATAATATGGTTGAACTTCATCAACTTCCATCCAAGCTATAAGACCAATAGCTCTTTTGATTGTATCTGATATCACATATTCTTCTAGCTCTTTTTCTTTACTAGCTTTGCTTAAGAAAAAACTAACCAGTCCACCTGTAGTTGCTTTAAACTCTTCTATATTTTTAAAGTTGGCAGTTTTATTCATAATAGTTTCTGTTTCATCATCACACCATAAAATATGACCAAACTCATGTCCGATTGTTGTGATATCATACACATGATGCCATTTTTCATTATTAGATCTATCAAATAAAAACTCTCTATCTTTTGTTAAAAATTCTTGACCCATTATCTCTTTTGATAGTTGTAAAAATGGTTTAGCTCTTTGCCCTTGAAGTATCTCATCACTAAAAGCAAATATTTTTTTACCTAACTCTTTTGAAACTATTTCATCATTTGGTACAACTTGAGCAGAAAAAAGACCATTAAACTCTGCTCCAAAAAATAGAGCAGGGCGACCAAGATATAATTGTACTTTATCTAAACTTTTTAATGAAAAATCGTATATTGGTTGGTATAATTTTTCATTTACATTATTAAAAGAGGTAAATATATTTTCAAACATAGATTTTATTTTTTCCACTCTATCGTTGTTATTTTGTATAGATGGATTAGTAAGTCTAATATCCCACTCTAGTGCAACAGCTTTTCTAAAATGATCTTCATAATACTCTAATGGATGACCTATTTGAATTGGTGTTGTTATTTTCATCCAAGTTCTATCTACATCTGCCCATTTTGATACCAACATATCAGATCTTTTTTCACTAAGTGCTGTTATAATTGATTGTAAGTATTGGATATATTCCCATTTTTGGTTGTAAATCTCATCTTCAAGTTCTATTAAATTATCTACAAACTCTTCAAGTGCATCTATCACACTTAAAACATCTTTTTTAAAAGCTTTTATATATGGACTACTCTTATATTTGTCGTCATCTTTTGTTAACATAGAATATGATCTATCAGCTGTTAATCCATCGTGACCTTTGTCAAATAAACCGTTCTCTTCAAGATATTTCATCACTTTCTCATCATCATTATCAAACTTCTCTAAAAGCTCTTTGTTTACACCATTTATAATCATGGCAGTCCAAGATGTTTGCCATTTAGAGATCTCAATCCCAACACTATAAACACCTTTAAATATCTCTTGATAAAATGGAGTTATTAAATTATTGTCAGATATAAAATCTAATCTTTTTTGGTGTATATCTATCCAAAAGTCTTTTGCAAACTGATAAGCTTTTTCTTGTAATTCTATTATCTCATCATCATTAAAATCAAGCTTTTTAAGAACTTGAACCAACCCATCATCTCTTAAATTTACAACTCTTGTAATAAGTGCTAGTTTTAAATCACTTGAAAGTTCTAAATTTAGATGTGATGAAAATTGCTTTATTATCTCTAATTTATCATCTTCATTATTCTCTAAATACTCATAAAGTTTATTTATTTCATCTTTTTGTTTTGTTATAAAATCGTATATTTTTTGTATATCTTCTAAAAAATTATCTTTTGTCATCTATTCGCCTGTATATAAAGTTAGTATTTATAATAGCTAAATAAATATTAAGCTAACTTTGATTATACTTCCATACTTTTTAACAATGGAGGCATAGCAAAGTGGCTTAATGCATTGGATTGCAAATCCTTGACCCTCGGTTCGATTCCGAGTGCCTCCTCCAATTCATCTTAAAAAAGTATATTATTTTAAGTATAAATCTTAATCAACTACTTATGTTTAAATTAGTAAATTACTCAATCAATTAAATCAAAAAAGGTAACATAACTTAATGGAAGAAACAACTCAGCCAGAAACTCAACAAAAGCCGAAACAAGAACCAAAAAAAACCACCACAAAAAAACCACCAAGAAAACCTGTACACAATCATAACAACAAAAAGTCAAGAACACATGTACCAGTAAAAGGTCTTACAATTGATCAACTTAGACAAAAAAATACTTTAGAACTTATTGAAGCAGGTAAAGAGCTTGATATTGAAAATCCACAAGAGATGCCAAGACAAGATCTTATTTTTGCAATTTTAGAAGCACAAACAGTTGCAGGTGGATATATTCTTTTTACAGGTATTCTTGATATAAAAGAAGCAGGATTTGGATTTTTAAGACCATTAGATGGTAAATTTAGTGATACTTATAGTGATAGTTATGTAAGTGCTACACAAATAAAAAGATTTGCTTTAAGAAGTGGAGATATTGTTTCTGGACAAGTAAGACCTCCATCTAAAGAGAGTGAAAAATATTATGCACTATTAAAAATAGAAGCTATAAATTATCTTCCAGTAAATGAATCGAAAAATAGACCACTTTTTGATAATCTTACACCACTTTATTCTACAGAGCGATTTCAATTTGAATACGATCCCACAAATATGACAGGTAGAATTATAGATATGTTCGCTCCAATGGGAAAAGGGCAAAGAGGTTTAATAGTTGCTCAACCTAAATCTGGTAAAACTGAGTTATTAAAAGAGATTGCACATGGGATAAGTAAAAATCATCCAGAATCTACACTTATGGTACTTTTAATTGATGAGAGACCAGAAGAGGTAACAGATATGCAAAGGAGTGTTGATGGTGAGGTTTATAGTTCAACATTTGATCTTCCTGCACAAAATCACATAAAAGTAGCCGAAATGGTTATAAACAAAGCAAAAAGAGAAGTGGAGATGGGTAAAGATGTTGTTATTTTACTTGATTCTATTACTAGACTAGCTCGTGCTTACAATACAGTGACACCAAGTTCTGGAAAAGTTCTAAGTGGTGGAGTTGATGCAAATGCTCTACATAAACCAAAAAGATTTTTTGGAGCAGCTAGAAATATAGAGGAGGGTGGTAGTTTAACTATTATTGCTACAACTTTAATTGAAACTGGTTCTAAAATGGATGAAGTTATATTTGAAGAGTTTAAAGGTACAGGAAATAGTGAAGTTGTTTTAAGTAGAAAAGCAGCTGAAAGAAGAGTATATCCAGCAGTAAATGTAGTAAAATCTGGTACAAGGAAAGAGGAACTTCTTTTACACCCTGAAGAGTTAAAAAAGATTTGGATACTAAGAAATGCAATGGCAGAGATGGATGAGGTTGAATCACTTAAATTTTTATATAAAAAGATGAAAGAAACAAACTCTAATGCTGAATTTCTTATATCTATGAATGGTTAAGACAATATTATGAAATTTAACAACTTATCACATGACGAAAAATTAGATATTCAAAAATTAGTATTAAAGTGTATGGATACTCTTGGAGGTAGAAATTACTTCTTAGGTATGATAGAAGATATAAAAGATACAAAACAACATCCATTGCTAAATAAAACATCAAAGTTTCACTTTAAACATGGAACTATCACTTGGGGTAAAGAGATTTATAAAGATAAAGTTATCGCTATTAAAAATATGCTTATAAAATATTCAGACAATAATCTACTTGCAATTAAAGATGAAAAACTACAAAAAGATATAAAAAATAGTATAAAAACACTTGGAAAGCTAACATTCACTATAAATATAAAAGATGGAAATGATTATACTTTTGGATCTTTTAATACTATAGATGATAATAATGTAGAGATAGATACAATGTTTCAAATAATATTTTTTGATAGTATCAATAATACAAAGAAAATTTTAGATTATAAGTAATAATTAAAAGGAGTTTAATATGGAATGTGAAATGCCACAAACAAATAGCAACAAAGATGAGATAAAAAAGATACTTGAAGAGACTAAAACTATTGCTATTATTGGATGCTCTCCAAATCCAGAAAAAGCTAGCAATAAAGTAGCTGTTTATTTAAAAAATGTTGGATATAAAATAATCCCAGTATATCCAAAAGAGGATATTATATTAGGTGAAAAAGTATATCGAAGCTTAAGTGATATACCAAAAAACATAAGCATAGATATGGTTGATATATTTAGAAAACCAGATGTGATAGCTTCAGTTGTAGATGAATCACTTCAAAGGGGTGATGTAAAATGTATATGGACACAATTAGGTTTAGTTCATAATGTAGCTGCACAAAAAGCGAAGGATGCTGGACTAAAAGTTGTACAAAATCATTGTACTAAGATAGAACACGCAGCTCTATTTTAATAATAAATATTTATTAAATACTACAAGTTGGATTACTTTGCAATTTTAAAGTTGCAGTAGTTCCACTTATTTCATCTTTTCTATTTTTTAAAGATATACTACCACCAATTGTATCAGCAGCACTTTTTGCAAGGAACAATCCAAGACCAGCACCTTTCTCTTTTCCAACTCTTTTAAATGGTGCAAAAAGGTCAGTATCTTCTGGACAACCAATCCCTTCATCGATAACTTCAATTGTGATGGAGTGTTGGTTTGGAATCGCTCTAATTACTATTGATTTATCAATAGGTGTAAATTTTATGGCATTTTGAACAAAATTTTGAATAATTTGTGTTAGGAGTGTTGGCTGAATAATAGTGATAAAATTATCAATGTCAGTTATAAATTCTAACTTAATATTTTTCTCTTTTGCTAACAACTTGTAGTTTTCTGCTTTCTCTTTAAGATACTTTATAATATCTAACTCTATAGGTTTTTCAAATTGAGCACCCTCTTGTCTACCCATATCAAGAATTGAAGAGATTATATTATTCATCCCATCAATTTCATCTACATAAAGATTTAATACCTCTTCATATTTTTCAGTTTCTCTTTTTTTTCTAAGCGTTACTTGACTTTTTAACTTCATAACTGCCAAAGGAGTTTTTAGTTCATGTGCAGTACCTATAAAAAGCTCTTTTTGATACTTCACATAACTCTCTATTTTTGTAGTTAATGTATTTATAGATAAGGCTAATGGTTCAAATTCTACAGGTAGTTTTTTTAGATCAAGTTTTACTAGTGAATTTTCATTCATTTTTGATAGTTTATTAGTGATTCTAATAATAGGAAATAGTAAAGTTTTTGATACAGCGAAAGCATATACAATAATTAAAATAAGCCCACCAACACCCAATATCAATAAGTTACTAAATATTTTATTTAACATTTTATCAGATGAGTTTATATTTCTTTTTAATTTAAGGTATTGATTCTTTGTAAAATCTAGTGGATATATTATCTCCATAAAATGATCTTTACCTATTTTATATTTTGTTAAAGGTATTTTAGGTTTTGTTTTAAGAGTTATAACTTCTATAGTTGTATCATTACTTACTAATACTTGTAGGTTATTGTGTGTTTGTTTAGATTTTGAAAGAGTTACTATTAGCTTTGCATCTTTTAGTAACTCTTCCGCCATCTCTTCATATACAGTAGCTTTAGTAAAGCCATAAAATATAAGAGATAAAACAACTACAAAAAATGTAGTAGCAAATATAAGCTTTTGTGAAAATTGCCTATATATGCTTTTGTTATTCATAGTTTATACTGTTTGTTCAGCTTTTGGAGGGTAACAAAATCTGTATCCTCTTCTTCTAATTGTTTCAATTGTAGATATATTTAATGGTTTATCCATTTTTTGTCTAATTTGATTAATAGCAACTTCAATAACATTTGGTGTAACTAACTCAGGCTCTTCCCAAATTGCGTCAAGTAATTGCTCTTTTGAAACAATTTGATCTCTATGTCTAGCTAAATGTGTTAAAACTTCAAAAGGTTTACCTTTAAGTTCTATCTCAACACCTTCATACATAATTTTTTCTTCATCTGGATTGATTGCTAAATCTTCGATAGTGATAACATTTGTACCACCAAATCTTAATCTACACTCAATTCTAGCAAGTAAAATATCAAAATCAAATGGTTTTTTAATATAATCATCAGCACCAGTTTTAAGAGCTTTTATTTCGCTTTCTTTATCATCTCTTGCACTTACTATTACAACTGAAGTTCTACCACTTCTATTTTTTACAATTTTAGTTAATTCTAAACCATCACCGTCTGGTAGCATCCAGTCTGTTAAAACTAGATCATAGTTTCTAATCTCTATAAAATATTCCGCATCTTTAAAGTTTTCTGCGATATCTACTTGATATCCAAAATCTTGTAATCCCTCTTGAAGAGTTCTATTTAATGTACTTTCATCTTCTACTATTAAAATTCTCATTTAATTTTTCCCTTATAATTATTATGTTGTTTGCTTAAAGTTAAGTTAACTCTTAGTTTAAAAGTTTGGGATTATAGCATAAAGAATAGAAAATTTAAAGAGTTTTTAAGCTAAATTTTAAAATTTGCATCCTTATATATAATATAGAATGATTTTTTAGTAACTTTTAGGTACAATCAGTCTTAAAATTTTAAATAATAGGGTAAAAGTAAAGATGACAAATTTAGGTAAAAAAATTATATTAAGTTTAGTTGCAACACTTGCAATTAGTAGTTCAGTTAATGGTGCAGATAAAGTTTATGCAATAGTTGATGGTGAAAGTGTTACAGATCAGGATATTGCTATGATATTAAGAGGTCAAAAAGTAACTTATGAGAGCTTACCAGAAGTTCAACAAAAACAAATAATAGAGGGCTTAGTGGAGCAAAAATTATTATCAAATGAAGCATATAAAAGTGATATTACAAAAAGTGCAGAATATAAAATAGAGTTAGAAAAATTTAAAAAAAATCTTGCTTTTCAATTTTGGATGAGAGACTTTAGCAAAGAAACAAAGGTAACTGAAAAAGAGTTAAAAGCTTTTTATAATGAAAATAAATCAAAGATGAAATCTCCAGTTGAATTAAAAGCTAGTCATATTTTAGTTAAAACTAAAAGCGAAGCAGATGCTATTATAAAAGAGTTGTCAAAATCTTCAAATCTGAAAAAAGATTTTACAAAACTGGCACAAACAAAATCAACAGGACCATCTGGTTCAAATGGTGGAGAATTAGGTTGGTTTACAAAAGAAAAAATGGTTCCAGAGTTTAGCGATGCTACATTAAAGCTAAAAAAAGGTGAGATTACTAAAACAGCAGTAAAAACTCAATTTGGTTTCCATATTATATATTTAGATGATAAAAAAGAGGCTTCAGCTATAGCATATGATGTTGTAAAAGCTAGACTACAACAAGATTTATTGCAAAGAAATTTTACAATAAATGTAAAAAAGAGAGCTGAAGAATTAAAGAAAAATGCAAAAATAGAATATAAATAAAGGGGAATTAAATGGCAGTATTAGATATAGTAAAAGCAGGAGTTTTAACAGGTAGTGAAACTAAAAAATTATTTGACTATGCAAAAGAGAATAGTTTTGCAATACCAGCAGTTAATATTGTAAATACAGAATCTATAAACGCAGTTTTGGAATCTGCTGCAAAAGTAAATTCACCTATTATTTTACAATTTTCAAATGGTGGATCAACATTTTTTGCAGGAAAAGGTTGTAAAGTTACTAATGCTTCAGTTTTAGGAGCAATAAGTGGTGCTAAACATATACATATGATGGCAGAAGCTTATGGCGTACCTGTTGTACTTCATACTGATCATGCTGCTAGAAAACTTTTACCGTGGATAGACGGTTTAATTGAAGCAAGTGCAGAGCATTTTAAAGTTACAGGAAGACCACTTTATAGTTCTCATATGTTGGATTTAAGTGAAGAACCAATTGAAGAAAACCTTGATACTTGTGTAGAGTATTTTGAAAAAATGTCAAAACTTGATATGATGATAGAAATTGAGTTAGGTATTACTGGTGGAGAAGAGGATGGTGTAGATAATAGTGATATAGATAACTCACTTCTCTATACGCAACCTAGTGAAGTTGATTATGCTTATGAAAGATTAAATGCTGTAAGCCAAAACTTTACAATAGCTGCTAGTTTTGGAAATGTACATGGTGTTTATAAACCTGGAAATGTAGTACTTACTCCAACTATTCTTGATAATTCTCAAAAATTTATATCTGAAAAGCACTCATTAAGTGCAAAACCAATTAACTTTGTATTTCATGGTGGAAGTGGTAGCACTTTGGATGAGATAAGAGAATCTATAACTTATGGTGTAATTAAAATGAATATTGATACAGATACGCAATGGGCATTTTGGGATGGTGTTAGACAATTTGAAGCTAAAAACCATGGTTATCTACAAGGTCAAATTGGAAACCCAGATGGAGATGATAAACCAAATAAAAAATACTATGACCCTAGAGTTTGGCTAAGAGCAGGGCAGATGACTTTGATAGAAAGACTTGAAGTTGCTTTTAGTGACTTGAATTGTATTGGAAGAAACTAGAAAGTTATATTGTATAAATTTTAACAATAAAAAAAGCCTAGCTAAATTTAGCTAGGCTTTTTTATTTAAGAAAGATTAAGTAAAGTTTACTTATCTTCTCCAGATGTTTTATCACCATTATAAGTTATAATACCATGAGTAAAGTTAGAAACTTGTTTCCATCCCATATCAAGCATAACTCGTTGACAATAAGCACTTCTACTACCTGTAAGACAATATAAAATTGTAGCTTTCTCTTTTTGATCTTCAACTTGATCTAGTTGGTTATAAAATGATGTAGTTGGGATAAGATAATCAGTTCCTACAATTCTTTCTTGATTCCACTCCATCCACTCTCTAACATCAATAAAATTAAAATCAACCATACCTAACTCTCTAGCTTCAAGAAGTGCAATTATCTCATCACCATCAAGTTGTTCATGAGCTAAAATAGCTTCACACTCTTCTGAAGTTAAACCTCTTGAATGTATATGTGCTACAAGTTCAGCTTCCTCTTCTATAGCATTTGCTTTTGCATATTCAGGTGTACAAAAAATACCACAGTGACATTTTCCCTCCTCAGGTATCTCTTTTTCAATAGCTGGTTTACAAGGACAAATCCTATTGTCTGCTGCTTTTCTTTCCTCTTTTGTTTCACCAATAACCATAAAACAAGGACAAAATCTTTTGTTATAAATCATCTTGTTTCTAGCAAGACCCATTGTAACACCTTCGTTTACATCTTCTATTGGATTATAGACCCAACCATTGCTTGAACACATCTTGTCAGTAAACTCTTTTGTTTTTGCCATCTCTGTTTTAAATTCTTCAGATTCCATATCTATTTTAATCATCATTTTAATATACCTATTAATTTTTTTTAGAATCATAGAGAAATATTGTTAATTTTCACTTAATTCAGTAATTTAGTTCTTCCATAAAGGGTAACTATATTATAATCATTTATGAATATATTAGAGCAAGCTTATGAGATAAATTTCAATAAAATTAATTTTTTGGAGAGAAAAGTATCAATTACGGATAAATATACGATACTTTTAGGTGCACCAAAAAGTGGAAAATCATACCTTATATACGATTATTTATCTAATTTTGATGAAGATAAATATATTTATATAGATTTTGATGATTGTAAAAATATAAAAAATGATATAGAAAAAGATTTAGAAACTTTTATAATAAAAAACAAAATAGAAGTATTGGTACTAGAAAATTTTAAATTTGATATAAAGTTACCAATAGTTTCAAGTATAATTATCACAACAAAAATATTAAATAAGTTAGATGGGTATGAAACAATATATCTACAACCATTGGATTTTGAAGAGTTTTTATTATTTGACACAAAACATCAAAATATATCGTATAGTTTTAATAGTTTTTTAAAATTTGGAAATTTACCAGAGATTATAGAATATAGTGAACAAAAAAAACAACATAGAAATTATGAGATATGTAAATTATATTGTGCAGATAAAACCCAACTTGATATCCTATTTTTATTGATTAAAAATGCTGCAGAAAAAAAATCAATATTTCAACTTTTTAATAGTTTAAAAAAAGAGATTAAGATATCAAAAGATAGATTTTATAAAACTTGTGAAGAGTTTGAAAGAGATAATATTATAAATTTATGCTCAAAATTTGAACAACCAAAAGCAGTAAAAAAGATATTTGTTTTTAACCATGCACTTATTGATATTGTTTCATATAAAAAGAATTTTAATAATTTATTTAAAAATATGATATTTTTGGAGATAAATAAAATATATGACGATATATACTATTTAGATAATATTGATTTTTATATACCAAGTAAACAAACAATAATATTAGCAATACCATTTTTTAACAATATTATCTCATCCTCAATTATATCAAAAGTTTTACCTCTAATTGAGATATATAATATAAAAAAAATATCAATAGTTACAATAAGCGGTGAGCAAAATATATTTATAGGTGAAATTGAAGCTCAAATTTTACCATTTTACAATTGGGTGTTAGCGGAGAAATAAAGTATGCGAGAAAATTATTTAGAAAACCTATGTGGTATTGATGAAGCTGGGCGTGGTCCTTTTGCAGGTCCATTGGTAGTTGCTGGTGTTGTATTGAAAAATGGGATAAAAGAGCTTGATGATTCTAAAAAATTGAGTGAAAAAAAAAGGGAAAAACTTTTTGATATTATAAAAAATAATAGCTACTATCATATTGTTTTTACCTCAAATAAACAAATTGATAAATTAGGTTTAAGTAAGTGTTTACAAAATTCTATAAAAGAGATAATGTTAAATGTAAAAGCTCAACAATATCTAATGGACGGTAATACCTCTTTTGGTATTGAAAACTTGGATTTTTTAGTAAAAGCAGATGCAAAGATAAAAGAGGTTAGTGCTGCTTCTATTTTGGCAAAAGTTAGCCGAGATAGATATATGTGTGAAATAGCTAAAGATTATCCACAATATAGTTTTGAAAAACATAAAGGTTATGGTACAAAAGTACATACTGATGCTATTATCAAATATGGATTTAGTGATCTACATAGATTAAGTTTTAAAATAAAAAGGATTGAAAACTTAAATAAGTAAGAATTAAATGTTTAGTTGATGATTAAATTCAGGCACTATCTTTTTTAGTTTTTTAAGTTTGTTATCAGATTTAATCAACTCTTCAATATCTTTATTTAGTTTATCTATATCATAAATAGTTGGTTTTGCTACAGTTATAGACTTATAGTCTGTAGTACAGTCACTATCATCAATAAGTAACTCTTCATAAAGTTTTTCACCAGGTCTAAGTCCACTAAATTCTATAGATATATTACTTTTACCACTTAACTCTATCATTTTTTGTGCCAAATCAACTATTTTTATTGGTTCACCCATATCAAGTATAAATATCTCTCCACCAGTGCCAATAGCTCCTGCTTGAAGTACAAGTTCACAAGCTTCAGGTATAAGCATAAAATATCTAGTAATATCAGGATGAGTTACAGTTATGTTTTGGTTGTTTTGTATTTGTGATTTAAATTTAGGGATAACACTTCCGCTACTTCCAAGAACATTTCCAAATCTAACAGCAACAATATCTGTACCATTTCCATTTGAATTTTGTGCATATAACTCACATATTCTTTTTGTAGTACCCATTACATTTGTTGGTCTTACAGCTTTATCTGTTGATATTAATACTAATTTATCCACTTTATATTTTATAGATATATCAACAACATTTTTTGTTCCAATTATATTATTTACTATTGCAGTACTTATGTTTGATTCTACTAATGGTACATGTTTATATGCAGCAGCATGTAAAACTATATCAG
>JAYEIM010000178.1:0-11813 GCA_034660095.1 Campylobacterota bacterium
TGGCGGTTCTTGGGGCAGTGGTGCTGATGTTCTTCGCTCTTCGGTCCGTGTCAGGGTCAGTCCTACTGGCACTAGCGGCGTTGTTGGTTTTCGTTTAGTGTGTGAGCCTTAGGGAACTTTACACTTGAAGTTTAGTGTTTTTTACCTTTGGGGTTTTTATTTTTTATTTTTTAAAACGGCGTAGCCCGAAAATATTTTTTCAAAGAGAATGTAAACTTAAGAGGAGGTGAATTGTATATGAGAGTTGTAAAGGAGAAATAAAAATGATAAGTAAACTATTATTAACCATATTGTTAAGTATAACTATACTAAACGCGTATACTTTTGAAGAGTATCAAAGTGATTGTAAAAATACAGGTATCCAAAAGGGATATTCTAGTTATAAAGATACGGCAAAAGCTATAGAAGAAGCTACTAAAGAAGCTACTATAGAGCTTGCTAAAGTATTTAGTGGGGTAGTGGTGAACTCTTTGATGAAATCTAAAACCATCGATACACAAAATAATGATGAGTTTAACATGGAAAAAGTGATAGAGGATTATACTAGTGAACAAGCAAGTGGAAATATCTTTAGAAAAAGAATAAAAGCATACAAAAATAATACAAAAGAGTATAGAAGAAACTCTGATGGGTTATTGGAAGTTTCTGTTGAGATGGTATGTTCACAAAAGATGTACAATAAAATACAAGATTCTCTACAAGATAAGATGATAGAAAAACTTGAATTAGACAAAAAGAAAGTGTGTGTAGTAGCAAACCATGACACCAAACTAAATAAGCTTATAATCTCACAAATAAATGAATACCTTCTAAGCAATCACAAAAAAGTATTTAAACTCTATGACTGTAATGAGTTTAAAAATAATCAAGCTTTAAAAGAGAATGGTTTTACTACTATTTTAAATATCGCTATTAGTAATGAAAAAATTCATCTTGAAAATGGTTCATACCAACTTTTTACTAAACTTAACAGCCGTTTTAAAAACCTCTCAACAAATGAACTCTTTGGTGAGATAAATGATGAAGTATCTAGTTTCAATCATAGTGGAAGGGAAGATATCATCAACAAACACTATGAACAAAACACCAAGCAACTAGTAAAGCAAAATATCAAAAAACTTCTAATCCAACTTATGAGTGAAAATAAAGCTATCATGCCCCAAGATACTTATAAACCACAAATACAAAAGCATCTAGTAAGTGATATGAGTAGAGTAAAATATTATAACAAACTTCTTTCTCAACTTTCAACTAAAACTATCGATCTAATAGTAGGAGATTATAAAAACCACAAAGCTACTGATATCTTAAAAAGTGAACTTACAGCAAAAGGGATACTATTTAATATAAGTATTGTGCCTCAAAATATAGAGACTATTGTAATAGATTCTATCAAAGAAAAACATAATAAGTTTTGGGAGATAGAGTATCATGAGTATAGTGTAAATTACCATATCATCTATGGAAGTACAGAGACACCAGATACGCAAAATTTTACAATAAAACAAAATCCATCACCTTATTCACTGTATTTAAGAATATTTTTGATATTTATAATTTTATCACTTTTATATCGAATGCATGATTTTTTTAAGAATCGACCAAACTTTAAAACTTTATTTATCACTTATGGACCAGCACTTTTGATAATATTTGCACTTATTCAGGGCTATTTTTTTCCAGGGGCTATATAGATGCAACCATGGAAAATTAACGCTTTTAAAAGCATATTAGAAAAAGAGTTTAATTTAACTGATAAGTTTAGTCTAACTGAGGATTTTGGAAAATGTAGACTTGGTGATAAGCCTATAGGAAGTGGTGGATATGGAGTAGTATTTGAACTATATGACAAACACGATAGTTTAACAGCACTTAAAGTTGTAGAGATCACTAAAGAGAAAACTTCAAAGGGTAACAATACAAAAGAATTTAAGAATATAGAAAGAGAAATAGAAAATATAAAAGCTCTTGAAAATGACAATAATATATTGACATTCTATAAATCATCTTTTAAAACTATTGAATCTGATACTACAGATACACTAATTATACTAATACAAACAAAATATATAAAATCAAATCTAAATAAATATATTATAGATAATTATGATAGAAAAACAAAAACATATAAAATAAAAAACTTTGAAACTTCATATAACTATATTACAGGTATTGCAAATGGATTAAAACATATTCATGATGAAGGATATTTACATAGAGATATAAAACCATCAAATATCTTATGTGATGACCAAAGAGCATATATATCTGACTTTGGAAGTGCAAGAAAAAGAGATGGTAAACTAACCTTTGGAGATGTAGGAACTCAAAACTATGTAGCCCCTGAGATGTATAATGAAACTAGTAGTTATGATCATAGAGTAGATATATATAGCTTTGGACTTACTATCTATGAACTTTTAGAATCTAAATTGCCATTTGAAGATGATACAAAAATTGAGTATATTAAAAAAAGAAAAGAAGATAAAAACTACAAACTAAACTTCAAATACACAAAAGATGAAACACTCAAATCAATCATCACAAAAACAACACAACCAGATCCAAATGATAGATTTAACTCAATGAATGAGATAATAGAACTTCTAAATAACCCTAAAAAAGCAAAAGAGAGTGGTGGTCGTGATGGGTTTGATGATGTGTTTGAAGAGGATGAGAAAAAGGAAGAGATAGTAACTCAATCTATAGAGAAAAGTAAAGGATCTTTTTTTGGTAATATTTTTAAGAGTATTTTTAAATATAATTATAATAAAGAGTGTAATAAATACTATGAACAAGGTAAACTTGAAGATGCTATTAATTGCTATCAAGAAGCTATAGAACTTAATTCAACCAATTATATAGCGATAAAGAATTTAAAAAAATTACAAATGATATTAAAAACAGCAAATGAGCTAATAAATTATTTTGAAAACGAATTTATAACTTTTATTGATTTAAAGAAAACATATGAAATATATGGTAAAACAAATATATATTCTAACGATTGTTCTAAAGATTTTAGCTGGCAAATAAAGTATAACAAAGAAAAAGATTCTCTAGTTTATAAAAGGAAGCTTTTAGAATTAAAACGAAAGTATTTTGAAGTAATTCAGCATAATGCAATTATATTACATAGAGCTCAGTCATTTTTAGATGTATTTTATACTGAGAATGATAAATACTCAAAAAAAGTAAAAATCATATATAATATTTGTGATAATTTTCATCAAGATACACTTAAGTCATTCTTTTTCAATCTTAATATCGAAAACATCCAAGAAAATAACAAGTTTAAAAAAATGCAAATACAACTTACTAAAGAATATAAAAAATACTTATAAAAGGATTTTGCTAACCATGATAAAAAGAACTTTACAATTCACCCAAAACATAAATCCAAATACCCCAACAAACTTAGTTATAAAATTAAAAGATAGCTCTATACTAGATATAAAAAATGATATATATAAATTTAAAGAGTGGAAAACTCTTTTTTGTGATGATTTTAATTTTGATATATTAGATATAGATATACCAACTAAAGATGAGTTCGAAAAAGATATACCTATAAAGATAAAAGAGTATCAAAAAAGTGAGTTGACAAAAAATATAAACTATCAACTCCACTCAAAAAATAGACACGATATATTTAGTTATATAGCTTTGTATAAATATTTTTATCCATCTAACAAAAAATCAAAAAGTTTTTTTCTACAAGCTTTACCTTGTGGTGTAGATAAGTTATCAAAAAACTTTTTTGATATGATGATAGAAGAGAAAGATGAAGCTGATAGTTTTGAACTAAGATACTACTTTTATATATATTGTGTAGCCTGTACAGATGATACACAAATGGAAAAAGAGGGGTTTGTCAAATCTGCTAAAGAGTATATGAAAAGTTGTAGTGATTTTGAGTGGCTCATAGTAAGCTATATAAGTGGACTAGGAACTAAAAAAGAGATAGAAGATAGAAGATATAGACTCATCCAAAATGCAAAAGATGAGATAATAAAAGATATAAAGTTAAATGATACTCATAAATTTTGGTATGGCTTTAATAAAGAGATAGATAAGCTTATATCTGATGATATAATAAACAAAAGTGATATAAAGTTTATATATAAAGACTCAGTATCATTTGGTATAGGTGCAGATATAGGAGATGGATTTTATAAGCTATCATCTAAAAATAAAGTGATAATCTCAAATATAAATAATAGTATAAATATAAGATACGATATAGATAGAAACTATGATAAAAATATAACAAAACACTTCATAAGCAAAAATATAAAAACAACACCATCTCCACTAGATGATGGCTACTATAGAGTTACAGAAGATGAAGATTTTGTATTTAACTCAAGAGTTACACTTATACTTGGATATGTGCTAAAAGTAGATATAAAACTAGAAAATAATATCATCAAACTACATCTATACAAAAACAGAAACCAAAAAGTACAAGATATAGTAAATAGAGATAATCTTGAAGATTACGAAGAGATAGAACCATTGCTTGGGGATTATTGGTGCTGTGAAGATAATGAACATATGATAAAAACAATGATTAAGTAGGTAAAATATATGAAAACAAACGATAAAATACTAAACAACGAATACACCATAATAGGAGTGCTAGGAAAAGGCTCTTATGGTAAAGTATATAAGATTCAAGAGAACAATCATCTTAAAAGAGTATATGCCTTAAAAATACTAAATGATAGTGAATCTAAAGAGAAGTTTTTAAGTGAAACAAAGATACTTCATCTTTTAGAAGATCAACCAAATATATTATCTTTATATAGTTGTAAAGAGTATGAAAATGATTTATATATCATAACACCATATAAAAACCATGGAAACTTAAAAGAGTACATAGAAGCAAATGGTATTTTAGATGAAGATGAAGCTAAAAGATTTTTAACTGTTATGTTAGATGTTTTAGAGTTTGCTTTAGATTGTAATCCACCTATTTATCACAAAGATATAAAACCTGAAAACATTTTACTTCATAAAACAAACGATACTATAGATTATTTTCTAGCTGATTGGGGACTATCTGATGTAAAAAGTAGCTCAAGAAGTGCAAACTCTAGTGGAACTCTTGATTATAAAGCACCAGAAGTATATAAAAGAAAAAGATATGATAATACAGATATATATTCATTAGGTATTGTACTCCACTACATACTTACAAGAAAATCACCTTATGGATACAATATAGAAGATGAAAATATAGATGAAGCTTCTATTATGTTTAGTCATATACAGGATGAACCTAAGATAGATGAGAATTTATCTCAAAATATGAAAAATATTATTTCTAAGATGCTTATTAAAGAGCCTAGACAGAGAGCTAATATAAATGAAATTAGGGAGCTTTTGAAAGATAATGTAAGAGAGAGTTTTGAGGCTAATTTTGATTTTCTTGAAAGTGATGAAAAAGAAGATAACAAAGATGATGAAATATCAAAACTAAAAGCTCAAATAGAAAAGTTACAAACTCAAACGAAAAATTCAAACTTACCGAATATAAATAATTCTAAAGTATGGATAGACAAAGACACCTCTCTTATGTGGCAAGTAGAAATAGGAGATAAAGAATGTGGATGGAAAGATATTCAAGAATGTGCAGACAAATTAAATAAGAAAAATTATGGTGGATATAATGATTGGCGTGTTCCTGATATAGATGAATTAAGAACCATCTTGACAAAAAAAAGTTATGAAAACCATATAAGTTATAGTGAAAAAACATTTATAAAAGAACCACTATTGAAAAGTATGACTATGGGCTATCAATGGTTTTGGAGTAGTACAAAATATAAAGAAAATTCCTCTAAGGCTTGGGTCGTGTATTTCAATCTTGGCTACGATGGCAACAGCGGTATATCGAATGCATATTATGTTCGTTGTGTTCGCTAGAGTTGGACAGTAATTTTTGACTTTTGAAAATAATAACATCGACAATAACTGTAACTGCCACTTTAGTCGGTAATTGAAATAAGTAAAGGAACAATAAAAATGAAATCAACCCAAATATTTATAAAAACAGACATAGGAAATAAAAGAGAACAAAACGAAGATACAATATACTCAAACAACAAAAATCTATTTGCTATAAGTGATGGTATGGGTGGAGAGAAGAGTTAGAAGCTAAGATAGGTTCTACTTTTGATATGGTTTATATAGAAGATAAAATTTATTATGCCCATGTGGGAGATAAAAACCCTAGAAGAGGTACGAACCCACGCTATGGGAAATGCTTTTAAAACTATTGAATCTGGTAGTGCCGATAGACTAATTATATTAATAAATAATAAAATATGAAATAAATACTTTAATTAGTATATGAATTTCATATATTATGCTATAATTAGAAATAACTAATTTAAAAGGATTTTGATGAGTTTTATTTGTAGAGTTGATGAACTCAAGATACTCGAAGAACAATATAGTAAAAATAGTTCTTCTTTCGTAGCTGTTTATGGAAGAAGAAGAGTTGGTAAGACTGAACTTATTGATCATTTTATAGAATCTAAGAATTGTTTCTCTTTTCGTGTTACAGGGGCGTATGATGCTACTTTAAAGTCACACCTAGATAACTTTGCAAATAAATTATCATTGGCTTTTGGTTGCTTTGAATATAGCTTTGCTAATTGGAATGAAGCATTTGCAGCACTTCAAGATAATATAACATCAACAAAACTTATGAATAATTGTAAATTTACTATTTTTATAGATGAGCTACCTTGGTTGGCACAGATGAAAAACAATGGATTTAAAAGTGCATTGTCATTGTTTTGGAATGATTTTGCTTCAAAAAGAGATGATATATTTTTAGTAGTTTGCGGAAGTGCCACTTCATGGATAATCAACCATATCATAGAAGATAGTGGTTCTTTAGCAAATCGTATAACGGGTATCATTCATCTAAATGCTTTCAATTTAAAAGAGACCAAAATATTCTTACAAGAGCTTGGACACAAAGGATTGAGCAATAAAACTGTAGTAGACTACTTTATGGTTTTAGGGGGTGTTGCACATTATCTAAAACTATTAAATCCAAAAATATCTTTTGTTCAAAATATAGAGCAACTTTTTTTTACTCAAAATGGAGTATTAAGAACAGAATACAATCATCTTTTTAGAAGCTTATTTAAAAACCATAAAACACATGAAATAATCGTGAAGTATCTCTCTTCATCATGGAGTGGCTTTAGTTTAGTACAACTTGGAGGTAAAAAAGATTTACAAGTAGGAGCTGCACTAAGTGGTGCATTGAAAGAGCTTGAAGAATCTGGATTTTTAGTAAAAAGATTTAAATATGGGCAACAAAAAAGAGATGTATTGTATAGTCTTTGTGATCCTTTTATATATTTTTTTACCAAATGGGTAAAAGGTACTTCTACTATGGATTTACTACAAAATAAATTTTATTTTCAAAAAGTATTTAAAGGACAAAGCTATAAAGTATGGAGTGGATTTGCTTTTGAAAATATCTGCCATAGTCATATCTTACAAATAAAATATGCTCTAAGTATAGGTGGGGTTATCACTAGTAATCATTATTGGTCAAAAACTACAAAACAGAGAGATAAAAATGGTACTCAAATAGATATATTACTAAAAAGAGATGATGATGTCATAAATATAATAGAGTGTAAATACTACAATAAGGAGTTCGTAATAGATAAAAAATATGCAAATGAATTACAAAATAAAGAGTTAGTTTTTCAAGAGTCATCATCTTATAAGGGTTCTATAAATATCATTTTCATAACAATAAATGGTATAAAACAAAATGAATATTATGATGAAATAGTAACAAATGATATAACTATAGATGATTTGTTGTAAGTGATTGAAAGATATAATATTAGTTAGAAAGTAATAGAGATAAAAGAAGGAGATAAAACCATGAAAACTACACAACTATACATAAAAACAGATATAGGTAACAAAAGAGAACAAAACGAAGATACAATATACTCAAACAATAAAAATCTATTTGCTATAAGTGATGGTATGGGTGGAGAGAAGTTTGGGGATATTTCTAGTGAAATATGTGCTAAAGAGTGTGAGAGATTTGAACTATATCTATCCTCTAAAAAACCTATTGAAGCTTTGATACTTACAGTACAAATGGCAAATGATAAGATACTAGCAAAAAGGGAAGAGTTAGAGGCTAAGATAGGCTCTACTTTTGATATAGTTTATATTGAAGATAAAATTTATTATGCTCATGTGGGAGATAGTAGAATCTATCACTATGAAGCTAAAACTAGTAAACTAAACCTTATCACTACAGATCATAATATCCCTGGCAATCTTTATGCAATGGGAGAGATAAAAACCCTAGAAGAGGTACGAACTCACCCTATGGGAAATGCTCTTTTAAACAATATGGGAGCAAAGAAAAAAATCCAAATAGATACAGGTACTATACAAGCAGATGAAAATGATCTGATACTTATGTGTAGCGATGGATTTAGTGATAGTATGCCTCATGATATGATAGAAAATATGATAAAAGAGAATTATACTAAAAAAGAGTTAGGAGATATACTATTTGAAAACGCTTTAAGTCCTGACAATGACAACAAAGATAATATCTCTTTGATAATAGTAAAAGTAAATGATGTAGATTTAGATGTAAAAGAAGATAGTGGTATAATGGATAAAGTTAAAAGTTTTATAAAAGGAGAGTAGTAAGATGAAAAAGTTGGTTAAGTTAATTGTGGTTTTAATGCTAGTATTAAATATACAAGCAAGTGATAAGTTTGATGTATTAGAAAAGTTTGAGAATGCACCTAGCTGGGTATTGACACCTACGATTAGTAGTAGTAAGTATTATGTGGTAGGAAGTGCTAAAGATGATGGTTATGGTTATACTAAGCAGTATGAAGAAGCTATTTATAATGGTTGGGTAGAGTTTTCAAGAATAAATCAATGTTATACTAGTACGACATATGAAATAAAAAGAAAAGAAACCAATAAAACAATTATCAATAATCAATCTTGCGAAACAGCACTAGTTAAACCAGAATTTAAAATAGAAAATAGTTGGACTAATGTTGACAATGAGCTTTTTGTACTACTTTCTATTGAAAAAGACAAGTTGTCACTGCCATCATTGAGGACAAAGAATGAAACATATAGAATAAATAAAATAAAAAGTCATAGAATGAAAATTAGCAATAAAAAGAATATTGAATTTAATGCATCTTTAATATATAACTATAGCTATAAATCAAAAAAATATAGTAGAAATAAATATCAACATCATTTAAGTAATAAGGAACGAAATATAATATATAATAATTTACCAAATTGGAGCAAAGGTATTGGTATAGAAAAATTTGGAGAGACAGGTATAGGTTCAGCAAATTTAAACAGTTATGATAGCTTTATTTAGTAAAAGAGAGTGCAATATTAAATGCTAGAACAAATATATTAAGTAATTTATTGTTAACAAGCAATTTGAAAAATAAACCCTTAGCTAATACTTACATACTAAAACAGTATCTAGCTAAAGATGGTGAGTTTTATGTAATGGTTGGAGTTGATTTTTCACAAAACCATATTATATTTAAAAGCAAGAGATATTTAGATATTATTGACAAATATTCAAAAAAATTCAATATAAATAAATCCTTAATATCTGCAATAATCAAAGAAGAAAGTTATTTTAATCCACTAGCAAAATCGCATATACCAGCATATGGACTTATGCAAATAATACCAACTGCAAATGGCAAAGATGCTTATCGTAAATTAACTGGAGAAAATAAAATACTGTCACCAAAATATTTATTAGATTCTAAAAATAATATTGAACTAGGAACACAATATTTAGAAATAATACAACAAAACTATCTAAAAGGTATAATAGATCCTAAAAAACTTCTATACTGTACTATTTCTACTTACAATATAGGAATTGGAAGTCTTTTTAGATCAATTATGAATAGAGAAAGAATAACAGATTTCAATAATCTTCAAAAAGAATCTATTGAAAAAATTAATAAAATGACTAGTGAAGAATTATATAGTCATTTAATCAGTTCAGATAAATTGTCTATTGAAGCTAAACACTACTTACCAAAAGTACTGGAAAGTTTTAGATTATTTGATGGATATTATTCTAAGACAAAAGCAGATTCTCTTGAAATAAGAGAAGAAACAAGAGAAAAAATTGATCTTTTCATAGAGAAATATAAATTTTAACAGATTCTAAGAAAGGATAGATAATATGGATATAGAAAAACTAAAACCACAAATTATAGAAGCACTTATGCCACTTGAACCTGAAAAAATTATATTGTTTGGTTCTTATGCTTATGGAACTGCTAATGAAGATAGTGATTTGGATATTTGTGTAGTTGAAAAAGATTATGAAAATAAATGGGCAAATAAACTACAAATTGATAAGTTATTAGATGATATTCGGATAGGAAAAGATATTTTAAATCCAAAGATAGATGAATATGAATTTTATAGAAAAGAGATAAATTCTGTATATTATGATATTGATAAAAAAGGGGTGATACTTTGGCAACAAAATTTTTAAAACAATATGAAATTCTACTAAAAAAAGCAAAAGTTGATTTACATACAGCAAAATTACTTTTGACATCATTTGATAATGGCGATACCGAATTAGAGTTGGAAGTTATATTTTTTCATTTTCAACAATGTGCTGAAAAATTGATAAAAACTATTCTTGATTTTAATCAAATAAAATTTCCACACAATCATAATATAAGGGAATTGATTAAGCTTACAAACGACAATAACATAATAATAAAATATATTGATGAATTATCACAACTTACTCAATATGCAGTTGAGGGAAGATATGCAATACTTCATGATGACCTAGATGATACAGATAAATATATAGTCATACTTGATGAACTTTTAGAGTTCGTAAAAGATGGGATAAAATGAAAGCAGATATAGAAAAACTAAAACCAAAAATCATAGAAGCACTTATGCCACTAGACCCTGAAAAAATCATACTTTTTGGTTCTTATGCTTATGGAATTCCAAATGAAGATAGTGATATAGATTTGTTTTTATTAAAAGATGATTTATCTATTGATGATACAAGAGATTATCAAAGAGAAGCAAAAAAAAGATTAAAAAGTATAATACTAAACTATGACACAAATGGTATAGATATACTTTCAGCACCTACTGAATATATTAAAAAAAGAGAAGATTATTTTTACAAAGTAGATATATTAGAAAATGGAAAGGTATGGTATGAACGAACAATCAGCTAAAGAGTGGCTTATAAAAGCATGGCACAATTTAAGTGGTGCTAAGCTTTTTTATGAAGCAAATCATTATACAGATGTTACGGCTGTTGAGTTGCATTATGCAGTTGAGAAAATATTAAAATCTATTTTGGCATATGAAAATAAGAAAATACCAAAAACTCATGAACTACTAAATATTTATAAAGAGATTCAACATCATATAACTTTTGATTCTGACAAACAAGATTTATTGATAGATATTACTGAATACCATATAGAAGAGTCATACCCAGCTTTTAATAGAAAAATGCCACCAAGAGATGAGATAAAAGAAGTTTTAGAATTTACCCAAGAGTTGTTTGAAAAAGTATGTGAAATATTAGATATAGAATTATATGAAGTAAAGGTATAACAGTATGCAAATAAACGATAAAATCCTAAACAACAAATACACAATAAAACAAGAACTAGGAGAAGGAAGCTACGGAAAAGTATATCTTATAGAAGATAACCTACTTAAAAACCAATACGCTCTAAAAG
>JAYEIM010000179.1:0-2370 GCA_034660095.1 Campylobacterota bacterium
GTTAATGAATATACATAATGGATTTAATAAAGGATTGAAGATTAAAATAGTTGATTTTTACTTAGTAAATTATGGAAAATAATTTTTTAAACAAGGGTGTTTAGACCCCCAAATTTTTCATTAAATCGAGTTTTTAGAAAATCCAAATTTAGAAGATGAAGATTTTGATATTATGTCTGAATTAGCACAATTTGAAGAAACTAAAAGAGGATATATTGTAATGTTAGAACATATAAATCAGTTTAGCTATTCTGATATTTATAATAGAATCAATAAAGATATGGCAAAAAATGAAGAGTTAGAAAAACAAAAAGAATTGCTAAAAATTCAAAGTATTAATAAATATAACATAGATAAAGATATGGAAGACCCATTTTGAGGAAAAAAGTTTATCTTGTCATTGTCGTTTTATAACAATGACAAGCTTTTAGTATGTATTCCCATCGGGGACGATGGGAACGAGAAAATTTTTTCATACTAATGGATTCCTTTATGTTTATATTTTTAGTTTAGTTAATATAATAAATTCCAGAACTGATCAGAGTTTGGAGTTCCAATTTTTTCACAATCCCAAGATTGTATATTTGTTCCATTTTTCATACGTGACCGTCCTGAAACATCAATACATTTCCCAGTGCTTTTATTTTGGATTTGTCCATACTTTGTAATTTTCCAAAACTGATCAGAGTTTGGAGTTCCAAGTGTTTCACAATCCCAAGATTGTATATTTGTTCCATTATTCATACTTGACCATCCTGAAACATCAATACATTTTCCAGTGCTTTTATTTTGGATTTGTCCATACTTTGTAATTTTCCAAAACTGATCAGAGTTTGGAGTTCCAAGTGTTTCACAATCCCAAGATTGTATATTTGTTCCATTATTCATACTTGACCATCCTGAAACATCAATACATTTCCCAGTGCTTTTATTTTGAATTCTAAAAAACTTTGAATTTTGATTTTTTTTATTTACTACTTTTTTATTTTTCTTAAAATTCCAACCCATCTCTAACTCATAAGGCAAAATAGTAGCAACAGCATTAAAACAATAAGATGCAGTATCAAAATCAAAATTATCATTTGATATTTTAAATCCATGTATTAATTTCTCAGCTTGTTCACCTGATAATTTTAATGATGGTTTATATTGAGATATTATCTCTTTATATGCTCCATATTTAGCTTGAGTTTTTATATCTTTCATTGCTACACTTGGGTCATTAAAACAATATTTATTTAACTTAACTTCTTTTGGAGAATATTTTTCTATATCTTTATCAGTTACATAGGCAGTTACATCTGTACACACTTCACCAAAGTTAGAACCATTATAAAATTTAGGATTACCTTTTATTCTAACTGCTCCTACTGCTCTTTGTCTAATTTCATCTGATGATATTTTACCATCAACTAAATTAGTTTTTGAAAACATCATTTCACCATATAGGTCAGTAAGTGCTAAGTTTTTAGCTTGATTAATTAATACCTCTTTTTGTTGGTCAAGAGTTTTACCTGCATGTTCTGATTGTTGAATACAACTTTTTTTCATAACTGTGTATTCTTTTGCATTTAGCATTGAAATAAGAACAAATAGTGCAACTAGTAATTTTGTCATTTTTTTCCTTTTTTTGTTTGATTTAAATTTTAGTACATGTTCTTAAATAGAATATGTTATTTTGTTTATCTTCATAGTTATCAACTACTTTGACACCTCTTAACATATTTGTTGATTGTTGAGTAGATGAAGTTGTATATGTAGATTTACCATTATTGTTTTTAGATGCTTTTGATTTTGAATCAATATATATTTTTATTTGTTTAGATATATTTGCTTTTGCTTTCATAGATGCTATTTTTTTCATAGTTTTTTTATCTGATGAAAGTTTTGATGAACCAATAGCACAGATGTGATTTTGTTTATTAGGGTTTAAAATCCAGTTTGGAGAAGTTTTTTTAATAATTGGTTTGGGAGTAATGGTTTTTTTGCTATTTGATATTACTTTTGATGGCTGAGGAGTTGAACCACACCCAATAAGTAATAAAGATGAGATAAGTATTGATGCGGAAAGTTTAAGTTTCAAGTTTTAATCCTATTTTTAAAATAGATAATATTTTATCTAAATTCTATTAAAATATTAGACTATACTGAATTTATTTTTTGATAATTATTTTGATTGCTAAAATATTAAAATAATTTACTTTTTTCAATTTCAAATTCTTCTTTTGTAAGAAACCCCTCTCTTACCATATCTCTTAATTCTTTTAATGCTTCTACATTTGAAATATTATTAGTTTGACTTTTTTTTATTGTTTGCTCTTCAATCATTTCAGTTTCAGTTATACCCCTGATAAAATTCCAATATTTATG
>JAYEIM010000180.1:0-2368 GCA_034660095.1 Campylobacterota bacterium
TTGCATTTAGTTTAAAGTCCTTTGGTATATCTTCATAAGTTTTCATCCCCTTATAGTACATCTCAAACTTTTTGTTACCGTTCATCCAGTATAAGTTAAATACTGATGGGTATGGTATATCTTTCCAACAGTGTCCACCAAAGTCACAATTGTTAGGATCACTACAATGTGTACCAATATCAATATCAGGCATATCATCATTTAACATCAACTGCATCTGTTCAAGATTAAAAGGTATCTGATATTGTCTGTTTTGTACGTCATCTGTTACATCAGCTATTGTGAAAAGTTCATTTATATCTAGTTCACCATCTCTTACATACTGATTATTTATATGTACAACATAGGCTTTATTTAACTCTATTGCACTTGATAATGTATACCATTGGATAGAAGCATCATTTAGATAATAATCTTTGATACCTGTACTTGCTTTTACCTCATAAATATCCCATCCATCACCATTTTTAACAAGTATATCTGCCATTGCAAATATATCATTTTCTTTAAATGCCGCTTCATAGATAACTTCACAACCATTTTCCATAAGCTCTTTTGTTTTAACTACCATACCATCAAAGTTTTTGGTGTCAAATTCTATCTCTACACCATTAGAAAATAATTGACAAGCTAATTCACCAACATCATGACCTGTATTAAATAGTGACTCTTGTGATGAATCAGGGGTATCTCTTAACTCTGGCTTATTTTTGTACAGCCAAAGTGACTTGTGGCATTGTAAGCCTCTTATGTATTGGGATTTTGATAGTGTCATATCTATATACTCTTTTTTGTAAATAATGTTTTTAAATCATTAATAAATAGCATAAGTATCTCTATAAATTCATCAACTTTATCTAAAGAACTAGTTAAATTCTCATTTCTTAATTGATACTCTTTAAATTCAGATAGCCCATACGCCCAATTAGGTTTAGTAAATTTAAAAGTAGATAAGGTATTTATTATATTGATAATTTCTTGTTCATGATTTTTATGTCCACTTACCCAAGTACCATTATGTAGTTTTGCTATAGTTATGAAAATACCTTTTGCCCAATTTGACGATCCTATTTTTAGTATAACTTTATTATCACTATTAATATTATACAGTTCAAAATCTATCCAAATCTCACTACTTGGACCAGAAGAGAGTCTAGCTTTTTTTATACTTTCAAAATCAAATGAAGAATGATTTAAAATTGTTATATTTTCTTTTTTTAAAGCATTTAAAATATTATCCCAAAAAGTTTTTTCAAGTTCTGTTGAACTTTCTATATAAGCTTCATGTATATCTTTTGCAAGTGAAAAATTATCTTTTTCTTTTAACATATCTTTTAATTTCATAACTTTTCCTTCATGTTTATTTGTAATTTTTTTAACAATATCTTTATAGTTTTCAAATGCTTCATTTAAGTTTGTAATATTTCTAACTTCATATTGACATTGTTCGATCCAGTTTAATATATGATTATCAAAAGATATTTTTTTATAGTGTATATCGTTACAACTATATGAAGAAGCTTCTTTACCATCTTTTGTAAGATAATATATGATTACTTTTTGTTCATTGTCATCATCTGCCTTTTTAGATAAATCATCAAAATAGTGTGAAATTTGATTTTCAAGATCACATGCATCTATTTTCATTTCAATACCAATATAGTAGTTGCTACTTTTTATTGTAAAATCTACTCTTCTATTTTCACTTGTAGCTTCTTCAGCATTTACACTTATAATTTCTCCAAAATTTTCAATATCTAAAACTTCTTGAATAAAAATTTGTAAAAAAAGATTATCTTGATAGTGTAAACCATTTGGATTTATAAGGGAATATATTACATTTGAGTGCATCCCAACTTCTGCATTTTCTTTTCTTACAACATTGACCATATTGTAGTCATTTAAACCACGCTGTTTTTGTTTTTTTTGTTTTTCCTGAAATTTTTTTACCTCTTCAAAAAAATTTATATATTTATCTTCTATTTTAGACATTATAATGATTCCTATTTATAGTTTTAATTTTAACATCAACTGTTTAATGTTATACATATTCTTTTCCACTTTACTTTCTTCTCTTAATTAAATATTTCTTGGTAATTATTTATAACTTTATCTAAATCAATATCATAATCGTTATAGTGTTTTCTCCAACTATCGATATCTTTCCAACTACTATCTTTTATATCATCTTCAATATAAGAGAGTATAAATTTAATAGCTTCATTCTTATCTATCAAATTTATATCATGAGACCACTGCATAACCCCAAACACCCCATCAATCTCAATTTTCAAATTTTTTAAAAATATTTCTCATAAATTATTATTTCAAATTTATTTTTATCCTTAATTCTAATTGAATTTACTCT
>JAYEIM010000181.1:0-11801 GCA_034660095.1 Campylobacterota bacterium
AAGAAAAATCAAAAGAGTTATCAGCTGGTCAAAAACTAGAAGTAGATGTTCCAGATTCAATCAAAAATGTAATTTTAAATGGATATGAAACTATCCACACAAGATTACATAAATAGGTGATACCAATAAATCAAATTATCTTAAAAGATAATGTGTGTTATAATCGCAACATAATATAGAGAATAGAAGGTAATAAATGAAAGCAATAATCAACATAGGACTTAAAAAAGGTGTTTTAGACTCAGCAGGAAAAGCGGCACATCATACACTTGATACAGTAGGGTTCAAAGAGGTTGTTAAAGATGTTAGAATTGGAAAACAAATTGTTATGGAATTAAACTGTAATGATGAAGCTACAGCAAGAGATGAAGCTACAAAAATGTGTGAGCAACTTTTAGCAAATACTGTAATTGAAGATTACGATATTACAATAGAGGCATAAGACTGTGTTAGTAACAGTATTACAATTTCCAGGAACAAACTGTGAGTATGATACAAAATATGCATTTGAAAAACTTGGTGCTGATGTTGAAATAGTTTGGCATGAAGAAACTAAACTACCTCAAGGTACAGATTTAGTAGTATGTCCTGGTGGATTTTCTTATGGTGATTATTTAAGAAGTGGAGCATTGGCTAAGTTTGCACCTATTATGGATGCTGTAAAAGCTTATGCGTCAAACGGTGGAAAAGTTTTAGGTATCTGTAATGGTTTTCAAATTTTAACAGAAGTTGGATTACTTCCTGGTGCTTTAAAAAGAAATGATAACTTACATTTTATCTCAAAACATCATCATCTTAAAGTTATAAATAATGACAATGCTTTTTTGAGTGAATTAGATGTTAATGAGATAGTAAATATTCCTGTTGCACATCATGATGGTAGTTTTTTTATAGATGATGCAGGGCTTAAAGAGTTAAAAGAAAATGATCAAATATTACTTCAGTATTGCGATAAAGATGGAGTAAATCAAGTTTTAAATGGCAGTGTAGAGCAGATAGCAGGGATATGTAATAAAGAGAAAAATGTATTTGGACTTATGCCTCATCCGGAGCGAGCAATGGAAACATTACTTGGTTGTGATGATGGTGTTAAAATGCTTCAAGGTTTTTTTAAATAAAAAAGAGAAGTAGGGGATAATGCAATATATACTAAAGTTATTCCTTATCTTAACAATAACAACAAATATTCTATTATCTCAAGATGATATAAAATCAAAAGAGTTATATTTATCATATAAATCTTATCCAAAAAGAGTATTTACTGGTCAAAAATTTGTTATAAAACTAGAAGCTATTATTTTAAAAAATAAATTAGACTATGATAGTATCGTTACTACATTTACAAGTGAAAATAATATTGGTATTTTAACACAAGATATAAAATGGCTACAATCAAAAGATGGTAAATACTTAACTACAATAACCTATAAAGCATATGATACACAATTTAATTTACCAACTATCACCATCGCACTAGTTAAAGATGATAATATTATTGATTTTATATCTATAAAATCTCCAACAATAAAATATGAAAAGATAGCGATAAATCAAAAAACATTCTCAAATATAATTGCAAGTGATTTAGAGATACACACAGTTAAAACAAAACAATATACAAATAATATTCTCCATACAACACTTTATATGGAAGCTTTAAATAGTAACTTAGAAGATATTAAAATAGATAACTTTTCACAGCAAGGTATAAAAAGTTTAACTCAAAATAAGCAAAAACAAAAGATACACTACTATCTAATGATACCTAGCCATACAAAACAGATCAGCTTTACATATTATAATACAAAGTTAAAAGATTTTGTTATGATGAATATACCAATAATAATGGATGAGGAACTAGTAAGTACACAAACAGAATTAAATCCATACAATAGCAGTATTTTAATCTATAAACAAACAATAAGTGTAGTATTGTTATTGTTTTTTATATTGCTTTATATATTTACTAAAAAAGATAGATGGCTTATATTTGTAACAATTTTTATATTAATATTGACATATTTATTTATCCCAAATAAAAAAATATTATTAAAAAAAGATATAAAAGTATATATATTACCAACAAAAAGTTCAACAATATATGAGGTACTGAATTCAAAAAAACTAGTTGAGATAATAAATAAAAAAGATGGTTTTATAAAAGTTTTATTTCAAAATGAAAATATAGGATGGGTAAAGAAAAATGATATTTAACAAATTAAGAGGATACTTGACCCTTTTACAATTATCAATCACAGTAACAGTAGTAATAATATTAATGTATATGTTTAGAAAAAATAATCGTTCTATTCGTAAAATATGGGGAAAGTTACAATTAAAACTTATGGGTATCACTTTAGAAGTAGAGGGGGAAGTAGATCCAAATGCAAATATGATAGTTATGAATCACCAATCATTACTAGATATTATTCTTTTTGAAGCTTTACACCCAAATGATATAGCCTGGGTTGCAAAAAAAGAGATAGCAGACTTACCATGGTTCGGTCATATACTTAAAGCACCAAAGATGATAATAGTTGAAAGAGAAAGCAAGACAAGCTTAGTAAAACTTCTAAAAGAATCAAAAGAAAAATATGAGCAAAATAGACCAATAGCGATATTTCCAGAAGGTACAAGAACTGATGGTAAAAAACTTAGAAAATTCAAAGTTGGTGCGAAAATGATTGCTGAAAAGAATAATATGTTAGTTCAGCCAATTGTAATTGTAAATTCAAAAAAAATCTTTGACTCTCAAAAGCTTACCCAAGAAAGTGGAGTTGTTAAAATTATATATTTACCTACAGTTCAAGCACAAAGAAAAACAACTTGGTATGATGAGGTGGAAGAGGATATGAAAACCACTTTGCAAAAGCATCTATATGACATTTAACCTTAATACAGTTTTAGCAGTTGGAGTTGGTGGCTTTCTAGGTGCTGTTGGAAGATTTTATGTTGGTGTTCAAGTTGTAAAATATTTTCCACATGAGGTTCCTCTTGCTACACTAGCAGTAAATATTGTGGGAAGTTTTGGTATAGGTATTTTAATAGCATTATTTTTAATATATACACCATCAGAAATAGTAAAAGCTTTTTTAATTACAGGTTTTTTAGGGGCATTAACTACATATTCAACATTTGCCATTGAGAGTTATATATTACTTAATAATAATTTTTGGTACGGTATCTTAAATATTGTTTTAAATGTAGTAGGTACAATAGTAGCAGCAGGAAGTGGATATAAACTTATATCTTATTTTATAAAATAAAAGGGAAACAATGCAATTATATTTATATGCAAAAAGTGGACATAGTTTTGGACTAGAAAATGTTAGAAGAGTTAGTGCAGTATATAATATGCTAAAAAATAGTGATCCTATTTTGTGTACAGCAGATTATAGAGCAGCAACATTTGCAAAGAGTGAACTAGGTGTACAAAAAGGTGTAGGTGTCGATGTAATAGGAAATCTTCCAAATGTTATGGAAAGAGGGGATATGCTTATCTATGATGATAGCAAAGAAGCCAGCCAAACTATGCAGTCACATATGAAAGATTTTTGTACACATCTTTATAAAATGGGAGATGATATCCCTTTTGATGTAGTAGATGATAAGTTTTTTGAACACTCTAAAGATAAAATAGAAAAAGCTCTATTTTTTAGTGATGATGATTATGCAAATTGGTTTTATGAGTTATCTTTAGATGGTGGGAAACATGACCTGCCACTACTTTTAGGTCACTATTTTTTCTTAGGAAATGATGATAAACTAAAAAATCATTTTAGTGATATCATTGAAGATGAGGAGTATATCGATACAATAAAAAGCACTAAATATCTTTTAACTTCATCTGTTAATAGTTGTATGGAGTCACTTGCAAGTGGAAATAATCCTGTTTATTTTAAAAGAGGTGATAAAGAAAATTTAGAAAATATTGATTTACTAGAAAAATATAATATACCAACAATAGATAAAAATGATATCGATTCTATTATAGTAAATTTTGAAGAGATAATTTTAAACTATCCCAAAACTAATACAATAGAAAGATTTGATATTGGTAAAATAAAAAAAGAGATTACTGATACATTGGAAAAATTTAAATTAATTCAACCATCGTTAGATTATAAATTTTAATCTAACGATTTAGTTGGTTCCCAAACTTTAAATTTAATATGATCTGGAAAAGCCTTGGCTTTTAATATAGCTTTAGTATCTAATGTTCTAAGAGCCTCTTGAATCCCCTCTGTAATACTTGGATGTGGGTGTACTGTTTTTAATATATCTTGTAAATTTTGTTTATGATCCATAAGGGTAGCAATATACATAATTGAAGCTGCTGATTGTGGTCCAGCTGCTCTCATCCCTAATACTCTAGGATTTTCCTCATTTGTTACAATGATTTTAAAAAAACCATCAGTTTCTCTCATTGCTACAGCTCTTGATATTAATGCATGGGAATAAAATACAACTTTGTATGCTATGTTTTGTTTTTGACAAGCCTTTTCATTTAATCCAATAGAAGATATCTCTGGATTAAAAAACATTATAGTTGACATATTGCGATATCTTAATGGAAATTTTATCTCAGAATCTATTGCTTTTGCAGCATATCTACCCTCCATCTCTGCAATGTTTACCAATGCAGCATTACCAGATATATCACCAGCAGCATATATATTTTCACTTACTTTACATTTATTATCAACAATTAGCATATCTCTATCATTTAGTTTAACACCAATATTTTCAAGTCCTAATTTTTTTATAGTTGGAACTCTACCAATTGATATTAAAATCTTATCAACTATAATAACTTTAGAGTGACCATCCTTATAGTCTAAAATCACATTTAAATGTGTTTTTTCATCTTTTACTTCTCTTAAAGTTGCTTGATGGTGCATATTTACACCAATATCTCTTAATTTTTGATCAACATAATCACTTACATCATCATCTTCAAATGGTATTACTCTCTCTTGCGAATCCAATAAATGAACCTGTGTTTTACCAAAGTTAGCAAAAATTGTTGCAAATTCACAACCAACTATACCTGCACCTATAATTAAAATTCTTTTGGGAAATTTTTTCAAATCTAAAATATGATCGGAAGATAATATTCTTTTACCATCAAAAGGTAAAGTTGGATGCTTTCTAGGGTGTGTTCCAGATGCTATAATAAAATTATTGGCTGTAATTTGTACTTTGGTTCCATCATTTTTATCAACTATTATAGTTTTGTCTTTATTGAAACTTGCCCAACCTTTTATTAGTGTTATACTTTTAGTTGAATTTTCTTTTTTTGCAAAAGTTTCTATTTGAGATAATAATTGATACTTTTTTTCCATTGCGGCTTCTATTACTGTATCTCTTACTTTAGTATAGTCTACACTTAGTCTAGATGCCACATAACCTCTATCAGTTCTTTTTGCTATAGAATAGTTACTAGATAATTCCCACATTGTTTTTGATGTCAATGCACCATCCATTATACCAGCACCACCAACTTGGTTACCTTCTATAATACAAACATGGTTACCAAAGTCATATGATCTAACTGCCGCTGCAAAACCAGCAGGTCCACATCCTATAACACATACATCATAATGTAAATTTTCCATTAGAAATCTTCTTTTGCCTCTTTAAAGCTTGTCAAAAAATCTTCTAGTGTATATTTATCTCTATAATCTTGAGTCATAATATGTATCAAGATATCACCAAGATCAATAATGGTCCAATCTCCATCCTCTTCAGTTCTTATAAACTCTTCACCTTCTGGCTTAAGAGCATCTTTTAGATGTGTTAAAAGTGCAAGTGAATGTTTGTTGTTAAGTGCAGTAGCAATCACTACATTGTTTACAATATAACCTTTTCCTGATAAATCAAAACTTTCAATATCTTCTGCTTTTTTAGAGTCTAGTACATCTATAATTCTTTGGATTCTTTTTTCCATAGTTGTTTTACCTTTTGTTGTATTTTTTCTGGAATATATTTTAAGTCAAACTTTTTTCTTAGAGTTGAAGAGCTTATGTTTATATCCATCTTTATATTTATAAATTGTATTATATCATCTTTTACTTCATATCCATCTCTTGATATAACTATGAACTTTACAAGCTTATTTAATCTTTCAAAATTATTCCATAAATGGATAGATTTTAGATTGTCTGCTCCAATAACTAGATATATATTATGTGGAGTATAAACCCTTTTAAAGTGTTCAATAGTTTCTATGGATGGTACTGCTCTATTTTGATTTATTTCAAATTTAGAAATTTCAATTTTATCATTAGAGAATAAGTTGTTTAATAACTCAAATCTATCTTGTGGATTTAGGTGATATTCATTTTTAAATGGATTCAAATAAGTTGGCACGATGAGAAGTTTATCAATAATCTGAATATCAAGTACTTTATATGCAATAGTTTCATGTCCAATATGTGGAGGGTCAAAACTACCTCCAAATATTGCTATATTCATCTATTTTATCTCCATAATTAATGTTTTAATATTTTTTTTCTCTTGTATCTCAAGAAGTTTCAATCCATCAATATTTAGATTCATAAGTTCTGCAAAACTTGTGATATTATTTTTTGCTAAGGCTTTAACAATATAGCCCCTATAATGTTTAGCCCAATGACTTACTACTTTACCATCTTTTAAAAACTTATAAGTTATTACAGAGGTAGTTGGCTTATAAAACTTATCGTAAAAACCAGCTCTAAGGTCAATAACTTCATCACCTAAATATGTGTCTAAAGTTAACTTTATATCCTCTTTATATCTCTTTATCACATCTATATTGGGTAGTTCACTTCCTTGTTTAAATTTATAATCAGGAATTAAATCAACGGCTTTTAGTGGACCAAATAGATTAGAAAATAATACCACATTATCATCACAATAGTTTTGTTCGTTTTTAGATAAATTATCATAATCAATAGCTTCAAAAGCTACACCTGTATATCTTTGAATTGCTTTCATTGTTGGTTTTGTCAAGATTGATTTAGAATACTTCTCACACTCTTTTAAATTTTTAAGACCAAACCATTTAGATAACTCCTCAATAGTGCTATTTTTTAATAGTTGTTCATAATTATTTACAATTTCATCTCTTGTAGTTTGAAATGATTTAAAATAAAAATTGCTTTTGTTATAAGATGGAGACTCTCCACCCTCTTTTTTTGTTTCTGCTGGAGCTAATAATATTTTCATAAACAGAGTTTAGCTAAAATAGGTCTAATTTATTATTAGGAATTGAATTGGAAGAGTATTATTTACCTATTTTAGTATTTCATGTTATGAGTGTATTGTCTTGGATGGCTATGTTGTTTTATCTACCAAGATTATATGTTTATCATCAAGAGCATCAAGAAAAAAAAGAGTTTGTAGAGGTTGTAAAGATACAAGAGTTTAAATTGTACAAATATATCGGTATGCCTGCTATGTGGACAACTATAGCTAGTGGAGGTTTTTTAATCTATCTAAATCCTGACCTATTAAGCGGTGCCTGGATGCATGCTAAATTGTTTTTACTTGTAATTTTAATCGCTTACTCTCAAAGTTTAGAGTTTTATAGACAACAACTAGTAAAGGATAACTGTAGTAAAAGTGGAAAGTTTTTTAGAGCTTACAATGAAGTTCCAACTATTTTATCTATTTTAATTGTAACTTATGTGATCTTAAAAGATATTCCAGTTGGATTTTCTGTAGGAATAACTGCTTTTTTTGTTTTTATTATGTATATGATAGTTAAACCATCAAAGAAATAGTTTTAAGATATATGACTCTCTACTTTTAGTAGATTTATTTATCCTTTGAATTTATAGCATCTCAAATAAAGATTTGTAGCAAAAAATTTAATGTTTTTGTATCTTGACATTTGAAAATATATTTGTTATAATTTATTTACAAAGCAAGTGAAACTCCGTTTAAGATGTGGTTATCTTAAACATTTGGCAACACTAAAAAAGGTAAGGTTTTATAGCCTTACCTTTTTTTATGATGGGCATTATGGGCATTGGCATTGGGGGACAGTATACCAATTAAGGGAGTGTTAAAAAATCTGTGTCAATCAGACCACTTAAATCCCTTGACTTTTAAAATCTATTATTATATAATTCTTCTGAAACATAATTGTTGACCTTAGATAAGCTGATTACTTATCGTGTAAAAGGGAAGTTAAATTAGGGTGGGGATTTTATCCTTACCCTTTTTTTATTAGTGGGAACTCATAAGGTTAAGCGGTGGAGCTTTTTATTGAAAGGCACAATTATGATAAGATTAGTAATAATCTTCATAGTGGTTGGATTTATCCTTGTGGTTCCACTTTTCTAAAATACTACACTTGGGGGAACTAATCACTCCCCACCTCCTAAAAAATTACAATAAAACCAATAATATAAGTATATTACTTTACTTTAATCATCTTCCTTCTAAGATAAGATAATTGAGTTTGTAGTGGTAAATTTTTAGGGCAAGTATCATCACAACCAAGTAAACTCATACATCCAAAAATACCATCATCATCTCCAATTATCTCAAATAACTCCTCATCTGTACGATTATCTCTAGGGTCAATTGCATAACGAGCTACTCTATTTAATGCAACAGCACCTTTAAAGTTTGGTTTTATCCTTTTTGTTCCACAAGCAGATACACAACAACCACACTCTATACATCTATCTAGTTCAAAAACTTCATCCGCAACTTCTGGTTCCATAGGTTTTTCAATATTGTCTATGATAGTTTTTTCGTTTGTATGTATCCAGCTTTCAATATCTTTACTCATACTTTTCATCCAATTTGCAGTATCAATTGAAAGGTCACCAATAAGTTCAAATACTGGAAGAGGAAGTAAAGTTATCTCACCTTCTGGATATGAAGAGGTTAATGTCTTACATGCAAGAGAAGGGGTACCATTTATAACCATAGCACAACTACCACAAATACCAGCACGACAAACAAAATCAAATTGTAAAGTGTGGTCAAGTCTATCTCTTATAAAGTTAAGAGCTACAAACAAAGTCATACCGGGAGTCTCTTCAAGTTCATAAGTTTTTAATTTTGGTCTATCTTCTTTATCTAATGGATTGTATTTAAAAACATTAAATGTTAATTTTCTTCCCTCTCTACTCATATCCTATCCCTACTCTTTCATTTTTTTCTTGATATTTTTTTGGTAATTTATAAGGCATTAAACTATTTTGTAATTCAAATCTATCATAAGATGGATTTTCTTTTTTAATAGCATCAATTTCATCTACTCTTTTTTGACTTAATTCATTTTCTATAATATTACCTTTTTTTCCATAACCTCTAAATCCAGGGGGTAATTCCATCTCCATGATATCTAGATCTTCATACTCTATGGTTGGTTCAGTATCTGACGGATTTTTCCAATAAGAAAGTGTTCGTTTTAACCAATTAGCATCATCTCTTTTTGGAAAATCTTCTCTTGTATGAGCTCCTCTACTTTCTGTTCTTTGCATCGCCCCTTTTGTGATACAAAGAGCAAGTTTCAACATTTTTTTAACACGAAGAGTATCTATTAATCCTGGATTTGCTGATTTCTCACCAGTTCTTATATATACCCCTTCACTTAACTGTTGTAACTCTTTTAATTTATCAAAAGCTTCCTCTAGCTCTTTGGCGGTTCTAAAGATACCAACTTTATCCATTACGATTTTTTTCATTTTATCTCTGATATCATAAATACTAAGTTCATTTGGTTTATGTGTAAGGTCACAAACTCGAGCTAAAATTTTATCTTGCTCCTCATCAAACTCTTTCATAAAGTTATCTGCAAGTTTTGTATCAAATTTTAAATTATGGCTTGCACAATATTTACTCACATATTCCCCTATAATCATACCAGATACAACTGTTTCAGCTACACTATTGCCACCTAAACGATTAAATCCATGCATATCCCAACATGCTGCTTCACCACAAGAGAATAAACCTTTTAGATGTGGAGATTGTCCTGTTTCATCTACTTTTATTCCACCCATTGAATAATGTTGCATAGGTCTAACTGGTATCCATACTCCCTCATCAGCAGGGTCAATACCTAAAAAGTTCATACAAATATCTTGCATATCTCTTAAGTTTTTTTCAATATGTTCACGACCAAGTATAGAAATATCAAGCCATAAGTGGTCACCATAAGGAGATTTTACACCTTTACCTTTTCTCATATGTTCAGTCATTCTACGACTAACAACATCTCTTGAAGCCAACTCTTTTTTTTCTGGTTCATAGTCTGGCATAAATCTATATCCATCTACATCTCTTAGAATACCACCATCCCCTCTACATCCTTCTGTCATTAATATTCCAGATGGTACTAGTGCTGTTGGATGAAACTGAACTGCTTCCATATTTGCTAATTTTGCAACACCTGTTTCAAGTGCTATTGCTGCTCCTGTACCTTCACAAATAACTGCATTTGTAGTCGCTTCATAAATTCTACCATAACCACCAGTTGCAATTACTGTAGCTTTTGAAAGATATGCAGAAATTTTACCAGTCATTAAATCTTTAACAATGGCACCATAACAAACATCATTTTCATAAATTAATTTAACTGCTTCTTTTTTCTCTAAAATATCTACATTATTTTTAATAGCCTCATTTGCTACAGCAAAAAGCATAGTATGTCCTGTTGCATCTGCTGTATAACAGGTTCTCCATTTTTTTGTCCCACCAAAATCTCTTGAAGATATAAGTCCATGGGATTCTTTATCTTCTGTGATTATAGTTTTTTTAGAATCAATGATTACATTTTTATCACCTTGCTTTATTCGTGTCCAAGGCACTCCCCAAGCTGTAAGTTCTCGTATAGCTTTTGGTGCAACATGGGCAAACATTCTTGCAACTTTTTGGTCACATCCCCAGTCACTACCTTTTACAGTATCTTCAAAGTGTACATCTTCATTGTCACCTTTGCTCATAACAGAGTTTCCAAGACTTGCTTGCATACCACCTTGTGCAGCAGCACTATGAGATCTTTTTACAGGGATAAGTGAAAGAATAGTTGTTTTATGTCCAGCTTGTTGTGTAGAGATAGCAAGTCTTAATCCAGCTAAACCACCACCAATAATTAATGTATCAGTATAATATATTTTCATTTATTGAGCCTTATGTGATATTGGGATATATTTTTGCCCATAATTGTCTTGATGTTCATATCCTATCTTCATATATGTTGCCAATGACAATACACCTAATACTATATAAAAAATAATGATACCATTTCTAATTGCTTTTAGTTTACTTCTTGTTGCTTTATATGTTTTACCATCAAACCAACCCCATTTTATTGCTAGTCTATAAAGTCCAATTGTTGCATGTAACTCTACTGCTATAAGTAAAATAATATACATAACCCACGCATGATCACTCCAAATTCTATCTGAACTTAAGTAGGGACCAATATTAGAAGGTTCACTCATCATTTGATATAGATGCATAGATGCAAAGAAAAACAAAATAAAACCTGTGATTATTTGTATATACCAAAGTTTTGTATCACCATGTGGGAACATATTAACATGAGATATAAAATTTCTATGCTGTCTATATGAATTTGGAAACTTTCTTATTGCTAAAAAAGCATGAAATACAAGTATAACAAATAAAGTAAATGCAGAACCAACGATAAAAGCAGGATGGCCCCCTTCAACTATTAAGCTTCCAGACAATATTTTGTCAACTTTGTACATAAAATCTTCACTTATTAAAATTGATGAAACAAAAATCAGATGAAATTTTATGAAAATAGCTAAAATTAAGCCACTTAA
>JAYEIM010000182.1:0-2364 GCA_034660095.1 Campylobacterota bacterium
AAAAGAGAAAACAATAAAGTGTATGATAGTTTAAAAGATAGAACATAAGGAATAATTAAGCTGTAGGAGCTTATCTATAAGCTAAACACTACTTTGGTTATACATAGAGTAATATAAAGACAAAAGTGCTTTATGACCGTGAAGCTCAAGTGATAGCTACAGGTGTAAATAATGAAAATTAAATTTAACGGTGACTAAAGATAAACCAATATAGGATTATCTCTATTATTGGCTATTAGATTTTATTAAATTTGTCTTTTGTTTGTTTTAGCTATAATTATAAATAAATTGTTGAAAATTTTAAAGATTGAATATATTTATCAAAAGGAGATCATATTAAAACTTTTAATTTTGATCAACTTATAGATAAAAATTATAAACAAGTTCTTAAAGATTATTTAGGTGTTAATTCTTTAGACAATTATGATATAGAGATTGAAGAACTCTCTCCACATGATAAAAATCACTTATTTTTTAGTATTTGCTTTACTCTTGAATATAAACTTACCTTACTTAAAAATAATATCCTAGCTATAACAGCAACATCAAAAACTTGCAATAATCAAATATTGTCACTAACTAATCAATATCATATTAAAAAACTATATAGTCATAACACTATAGATTTTTTTACTCTAAACTACTTTAAAACAATTAGTGTAGAAACTGAAATAAAAAAATATTTATTAAGTATTAGTACTAAAACAGAAAAAAATAAAAAAATAAATATTTTACTCCAATTAGAAAGCGTTAGTAGACATATATCAACTAAAAAGTTTGTAGAAGATTATCTAATTGAATATAAGATAAACAAAAATATTCAGTTATGGAACTCTAAACTTAAAAATTATTTGTTAGAGAGCTATCAAGATGATATACTAAAACCCAGTAGAGAAAGTCCAGAGTACACAAAGATTGAAAGTTTTCAGCTACATGAACTTACATATAAAATATTTTATGAAATGGCTATTAGGAATGAAGAAGTCAAAAAAATAATGTATGCTTTAAATTATCTTCACGATATAAGATGTATGGAAAATAAAGAAATTAAAATAGAAAAAATAGCTTGTCATCTTGAAAATGAAGAAGGAATATACACTTTAACAGGTGTTGTAAACATAAATATTATAGCTGATTATAAACTCTTTATAAGTCTTAATAGAGGCGTGTTGAAATGTGTTGAATCTATAGATGATAATAAATTTGAAGTAACAATTTATACAAATAAAGAGACAACTAACTTAGATTTATATATTGATGTAGGATTAGAAAAATATCATGATAACAAAATCAATCTAGGATTACCAGTAGCAAGTAGTACATTAATGATACGAAGTACTGCAACTGGAGTTAAAGAAAAAAACAAAAAGACAACTATCTCCGTGAAAATAGACAACCTAAAGTCTTCTATATCTCCTAATGAATATGGAGAATGGGAATTAAATTTTAGTAGTCTAGAAAAAAACTCCTCTAAAGAAGTCCTATTAGAAAAATACAATAACTTCTTAAAAACAGAAGAGCATCAAATATATTTCTCATTGGGCTTCTACTTAATCAATGAGATTATAAAAGAACTTGAGACAGAACTAATAGATAAATATTTAATATATCCAAATAATTATCTCGTGGATTATCCCCAAAAAAATGATATGTTAATAAAAAAAGTTATTAATAATGCATTTGATATTCAAAAATTTCAAAAGGATACAGAATACAAACATGAGAACAACTATTTTTTTAAAGAAGATAATTATGATGGATATAGTGTTTATCAAGGTATAGTAAAAGATTCTGATAGTCGGTATAACTTAAGTACCATTAAACAAGATGTAACAAAACAAGTAGTAGATTACAATATATCAAATTTCCAAATAAATTTGAATTTACCAAAAGAAGAACTACATGATTATCTTTCTAAAGTAAAAGATAACTATGACAACGACAACTCTATTCTATTATCACCTATGGAGCTTCTTGGTGAAAAGATGGAAATTGATCCTCTATATATTAAAAATATGGATTCTAATAAATGGGCGAATGTTTTTTATAACTATGACCTATCTCAATATTTAACTTACATGCAGAATAAACTAAAAGAATTGAATGAAGAATTAAATACTAAACTTAAACCTCACAAAACATCTGGAGGAAAAACTAGACGCGAAAAAATAAAGATTAAAAATATAGCAAAAGAATATGAAAATGAGATTAATAAAATTGAAGAAGATTTACAAATAAAATATCTCAATCTATCTAATAAAAATACTCCTGATAGTACAATTAAGAAGTATATTAAATTTCTTAATACAAATATAAAAGAAACTAAATATATACAATACTTACAAAAAAACAGTTAAATAACTT
>JAYEIM010000183.1:0-2359 GCA_034660095.1 Campylobacterota bacterium
TTAATTATAAAAAATTATATTTACTAATCGGGGGGGGTACATCATAATGGGAATATTAATGATTAATTCCCCTCAAAAAGATATTTATAAAAAAGATAAAGAGATGTTTCAGTTTCTTGAAACAACCAATAAAAATAGTGTTTTTGTTAGTTATGCGAAAAAATTAGATATTTCAAATATTGGTAAAAGAGCTGTTTTTATAGGAAATGGTTTTCCATTTAACGAGACATATTTAAAAGAATACCAAGAAAGAAAAGAGTTGGTTTTTGGTAAAATAAATGATGTTAATAAGCTTGATGGACAATGGATTGGTGAAAAAGTAGTTAATTATTTTAGAAAAAAAAGACCTCAAGATTTTCTAAAAATAGCAAAAAAATACAAATTAGACTATGTTGTAGTTGAAAGTAAATATTCATCAAATTTTGTTGCTTTTAGACCAAAATTTGAGAACAATGAAGTAAAAATATACAAAATTAGTGATTTCAAGGAGAAAAGATGATGCACATAATAATCCCAATGTCAGGCATCGGCAATAGATTTATAGAAGCTGGATACAAAGAGCCAAAACCACTCATAGTTGTGGATGGTAAACCAATTATAGAGCATGTTTGTGATCTATTTCCAAATGAAGATAAATTTACTTTTATTTGTAACTCTAAGCATCTTGCAGAAACAAATATGAGAGAAGTTTTATTAAGTATAAAACCAAATGCAAATGTAGTAGAGATACCAAATCATAAGCTAGGTCCTGTTTATGCAGTATCTTTGGTTGAGGATTTGATAGAAGATTATGAAGAGGTTATAGTAAACTATTGTGATTTTGGTACATATTGGGATTATGATGACTTTTTAAAACATACACGAGACAGAGATGCAGACGGTGCAATACCATCTTATAAAGGATTTCATCCACATATGCTAGGAAGTACAAACTATGCATTTATGAGAGATGAAAACCAATGGATGCTAGAGATAAAAGAGAAAGAGCCATTTACCGATAACCGTATGGAGGAGTATGCTTCAAATGGAACTTACTATTTTAAAAAAGGCTCATATGTAAAAAAATATTTTAAAGAGCTAATGGACAGAGATATAAACCTTAAAGGTGAATTTTATGTATCTTTAATATATAACTTACTTATAGAAGATGGTTTAAAAGTATCTATCTATGATATACAACATATGCTTCAATGGGGAACACCTCAAGATGTAGAGGAATACAACACTTGGTCAAAATATTTTAAAGATGCTATAGAAGAAAAAGTAAAACCACAAGCAAATGAAAATAGTATAACACTTATACCACTTGCAGGTCGTGGAAGTAGATTTGCTAAAGTTGGATATAAAGATCCAAAACCTCTTATAGATGTAAGTGGTAAACCTATGATAATTCAAGCTGCAAACTCACTACCAAACAGTGAAAAACATATATTTGTAACTCTTCAAGAACATTTAGATAACTATCCACTTGAAGATACTTTAAAAAAAGAATATTCAGATTGTAAAATAGTAGCTATTGATGAAGTGACAGAAGGTCAAGCTATCACTTGTAGTTTAGGACTAAAAGATGTAGATAAATCAAAGTCATTACTTATAGCTGCTACAGATAATGGGATGATATATGATAAAGAAAAATATCAAAAGCTTATAGAATCTAAAAATGTAGATGCAATAATATTTACATTTAGACATCATGTAAGTAGTAAAAACAATCCTCAAATGTATGGGTGGGTAAAAACAGATAATACGAACAATGCTAAAGGTGTATCTGTAAAAGTACCTATTTCGGATGATCCGTATAATGATCATGCAATAGTAGGGACATTTTGGTTTAAAAAAGTGGAATATTTTAACAAAGCACTAGAAAACTTACTAGCAAAAGATATTAAAGTAAATGGTGAATACTATGTAGATAGCTTAATGGGTGAACTTATAGAACTTGGACTGAATGTAAAAGTTTTTGAAGTGGAAGATTATATTTGCTGGGGGACACCTGATGACTATGAGACATTTGTATATTGGCAAAGCTTTTTTCATAAAGTAGATTGGCATCCATATACTTTAGAAAAAGATATAACTGTAAATAAAGACAAATTAAAAGCTCTTGATGAAAAATACAGAGCTTTTAATCAAGAGAATAGATGAGTAAAATAAAAAAAGAGTTAAAAAGATTTTTAGTTGCTGGATTAAGTGCTGTTGGTACTGATCTAGCTACTTACTATATATTATTAAACTTTTTATCTCACGATGTAGCAAAAGCAATATCTTTTCTTTTAGGTACTGTAGTAGCCTTTGTGATAAATAAATATTGGACATTTGAAAAACATGAAAAAAGCTATAAAGAGATATTTCAGTTTGG
>JAYEIM010000184.1:0-11747 GCA_034660095.1 Campylobacterota bacterium
CAATTGGACCAATATAATCTGTACCCATCTCTTCAAAAATGATTCCAGGAGTAATAAGCTTCATACTCTCTTCAATTCTTTTAGCAATATAGTCTGTTCCATTTGGCATATAGTTTTTAACTATATTTACATCATTTTCTAATAATTTCACAATCTCCTTCTATTATAGAACATGTAGCTCACTATTTACTTATTTTATATCTAAACTTTGTAACTTAGAATTTTTATTATCAAAAATACCTAAATTGTTTATACTTTTTGTAATATTATCTGTTCTTATAATAATATTATTTATTTTATCTTTGTTTCCAGTTATCATTTTTTTAGAAGTTATTGTAATTGTATTTAATTCTTTAACAAGTTTTTTTGCTTCGATTAGTATCTCATTTATTTTATTGATATTTAGTGTATCTATTTTTTTATTTGAGGTTATCATTATTTGATCTAGTAACGATATAGAATATGAAAGATCTTTTATGATAACTTTAGCATCTTTTTGAACATTTGTTGTTAGATTTACAAGAGATAAAGGAACATTACTTTCTTCAGCTTGTTTTGATATTTTATTGATATTATTTAGCGTACTCATAAAGTCACCATCTTTTTTATTTAATGTGATCAATAACTTATCAATATTATCTACAATACTTTTAAATGATACAGATAACTTGTCAAGTTCAAATTGTTCTATTATATCTGAAATACTTTTAGGTGCAATAGATGCTATAGTAGAACCAGAAGGCAGTATCTCTTTTGACAATGATCTTTTTAGTTGTAGTCCATTACCATTTAGTATAGAACCTATACCTAATTTTGATAAAACTTCTATAGAAGAGTCTTTTGTAATAAGAGTGTTGAATTTTGATTCAATGCCAAATGTTACTTTAACTTTATTATCACCTGAGAGTTCCACATCATTTACAATTCCTATAGGTATTTCTAAGTAATGGATCAATGCACTTTTAGTTACGCCATGTGAACTATCAAAATATGTATAATAAGTATCATACTCTTTTTTTACATTTTTTGTATAACTTGCATACAAAATGTATATAAATCCAAAAATTGCAAATACAATAAATACGCCACTTATATAATCGATAGTTTTTGGCTTGAAAGTACTATTCACATTCTACTCTTTCTAAAGTTTTATTAAATAACAAATATTTATTATCAAAATTTTTATACAAATCAAATTCAAACTTTTTTACTGTAGTAAAGATTTGTAAAAATCCCAACTCTTTTTGATATATACTTAACTTTGATATAATACTGTTTAGAAGATCTATATCCATACCACCATCAAGCTCGTCATACAAAATAATTTTAGGATGCACAACAATAGCTCTTACTATATTTACAAGCTTAAGCTCTATATCACTTAATTCACTTGGATCTTTAAATAATAAATTTTTTATATTAAAATCATCAATAAGCCTATTTAATAATACTTCATCATAATCTTTAAATTTTTTTAATGGTAGCATAATATTATCATATATATTTAAATAATGAATAAGTCCATTAGTCTCATATACAAAAGAAACCTTATTACTATGACTAAGAGTTTCCTCTGTAGATAGATTAGTTATATTTATAGAATCAACGATAAATTCACCTTCAATATTTGATACTATCCCATCAATCATTTTTAGAAAAAGTGTTGAACCTGTATTTACCCCACTATATATAATAGTATTGCTTTGTTTTTCAATACTAAAGTTGATATTTTTAAAAATATCTTTAAAGTGTAAGTTAGAAATATTTATCATAGCTTATATCCTAATAAAGTAAAAGTGAAAATGAAAAATTTATCATAATAAATAAAATAATTGAATATGTTAATATACTTGATACTGTAGATGAGATTATTGAAAGTTTATCTACTTTTGTTGCAAAATATATTGTAACAACTCCCAATATCAATCCCCCTACTAATCCCTTAAGTAATGTTACAGATACTTCTATTATCGATAACTTGTCGATAATTAATTCTAAAAATTTTATAAAACTTATATCGATTCCTTTTATCAACAAAACCAAATAACTAAATATAACAACAAGAAGATCAAAATAGAATATTGTAGTTAGTAATGATATAGAAAATGCCAATACAAAAGGTATGAGCTTTGTTATATAAATATTTATCCCTAAACTTCTTAATATTTCAAACTCTTTATTATTTCTCATTAATGAGTACCTAATAGAAAAAAAACTTTGGACTTTAATTATCAAAATAATACCACTTAAAAGTGGACCTAACTCTCTTATAATAATCACTACAATTAGTTCTATAACTATATCAATATTTGAAGATGATATATTGAAATAATTACTCATTTGTAATATTAAAAAGACACCTATAAGTACAGATAAAATACTTGTTGTATAAAATGCTTTGATGGCAATCAAATGGATAAAATCTAAAAAACTTTCTATAAATAAATTTATATAACGATTTTTTCTTAAAAAAACATGTGTAAAGTTATTTAATATGATTCCAAAAAAACCAATAATTCCAAATATGTTACCTATGAAATCATTAAAACTTTTTCCTATCTTATTAATTAATTGCATCCGCTCTTTGCCTATAAAAATTTGACTTATTTGTATCAGTGTCTTTATAATATAAACTAAGTTTCTCTAAATCTCTTTTTATAAATCGCTTAGATTCAAGTTTTTTATCTATACTTAAAGCCTCTTTTAATAATAATATATCATTTGTTACATCAAATAATGTAACTAAATAAAAACTATATACAAAATCTTTTTTTGAGTAACTTATTTGTTTTAGATATTTATCTTCTTTTGTTAGTTTATATAAATAGAGAAGAGAGAGAGTTTTTATCTCATCATCTTCACTATTTTTAAACTTTAGAAATAATTTTTCATCCATACTATATAAAGCTTTTGCAAATAAAATTTTATCGTCAATTTTTGATAAGGACACACCTAAAAATTTTTGGGCTGATTTAAGATACTTTGTGTTATCTGTTATTTTTAATAATAGGAGAAGTGTTTCTACTTGACTATCAATATTGTCAACTGACTTATATATTTCAAGAGCTTTTTCTAAAGATACTATTGCCTGCTTTTCTTTATCTTGTTTGTATAAAAATATTGCATCATTTTTATAAGTATGGGCTTGAAATGATATATTGTTAGTTTTACTACCACAGCCTATAAGTATAAAACTACTTAGAAATAACGATAACCACATTTGCATTTTTAAGTACATCCTTATTCAATAGTTTAGAGAATCTAGCTGAGGAGTTATTTCCTAAGATAAGCTTGTCTCTCCACTTACCATAAGTTCTTAGTGCTTTTATAACAATAGGATAGTCACCAACTTTTGGATGTTCTTTAGCATCAATAAGAGAATTAACAAATAATGCAGAAAATGAACTAATCAAAGTGTCTTTATCAACTACACCATCTGGATACATTGGTCTAGCTTTTCTAATTTGAAAAATTTTAGGAGATAGTGTAGGTATAAAATTTGTACCTCTTGCATCTATTATCACACCCGTAACCTCTTTTTTTATCATTTTATCTTCATAAAATACGGCTTTATCTAATCTATCAAGTCTTTGATAGATTTTATATATCTCTCTATCATCTATTGAAGCAAATAACATATCTATATGTCTATAAGGAAACTTTCTATTCATAACACTCAACAAATCATTTTCAACTAATTCAGGGTATACAGCATCTAGGACACTACCATTCAAAGGAGCTTCAATTGTAACCTTAACCATTGAATCCTCCTCCTCCATCTTAGTTATTATTGCACCTTTTATTACACCGCTTATTGTTGACTTAATAGTATCACTTTTAAGCATACCGTCCTTAATCACTGTTTGAGAATCTATTTTTACCCCACCTATAGATTCAAGTAAGTTTCTTCTCGCATCAATTGTAGCAGCTCTTTTTGATCTTATTAGTGCTATTGGTTTTTTATATTTAGAATTTGTTACACCATACCCTGTTGCATAAACTTTTCCTGTTGACCAGTTAACATATCCACTATCACTTACAAATTCTACTAAATCTGCAAATAAAGTTGAACTACATAAAAATAAAAATAAAAAACTATTTTTTAACATCTATTGGTCCTTGAACTATTCCATTTCCTATTAAGGTTGATTTATTAGATGAATTTGAAACAACATCTGCTATATTTGTTGTTGAAAATTCACAATTCTGAATTTTTGCCTTTGCATTACCTGAAATCATAATATCTGAAAATACATCATTTGATAATAATTTTGTATTTTTTATATCTGCTCGTGAAGCATCTATCATTTTAATAGCAGTATATTTTGACTTTATAACACTATCGTTTATAGTAGCATCTGAACTGTTTTTTAAATCTATTCCATATCCACTTGAGTTAATTTGAGAATTTGATATTTTAATATCACCATTCACTATTAAACTTTTTGTATTTAATTCACTATTTATAATATTTAAAACACCATCATTTTTTAATATTTTTATACTGACTTTTGTATTTGGCATAAGAATCAAATACCCATCTTTTGCTATATATAACTTATCAAGTGTAATATTTTTATTAATTCTTACTATTGAAGATATTACATTATCATTTGCATATATATTTGATTTTGCAATTTTATTATCACTGTACAGAAATACCTTTAAAGCTTCAGATGGAACTGAGATATTATTTGCCTTATCTTTTAGCAATGCTCTTAAAGTTAATGTTTCATTTGTTACAGGAAGAATAAACTCATTTTTATTTGAACTTTTAAAAGGTATAAATTTATTATTTTCTAATTTTTCCAATTGATACAAGCTTATCTCTTCATCACTGTTAACCTTAATATAAATTTTATCAGAATAAACAACTGTTATATCTGCTTTTTTTGGTGCTGTTGTATCAATATTTATTTTTGAAATATAATCATAAAATTGTCCACTGGCTGTATTTGAAATAATTTTTAATTGTAAATATCCATTAGTATTATTATGTGGCTTAACTTTATACTTTCCTATATATATCCCATCAGTAGTCTCTTTTAATACAACTGAGTCTTTTATACCAGTGATTCTAGCAATTATTTTTAGATTTTTAGCCGCAGCAACTTTAATATCTATAGTTTCACCTATTCCAAACTGCTCTTTCTTCATCCCACTATGATATATAAAAGTTGGCTGGTCTACTGTATCTTTAATATTATATTTTGCGTGTGGAATTGACTTTACTATATCTCTAAATAAGTCCTCTGATGCTCTATAAACTTGTACTTTTTTTAAGTTATATGCACTGACAATTGCAGTCATAACTATACCCCATGGTGTAGTTGATATACCACCCTGACGTTTTTTTGCTGTATCTTCAAAACTCCAAATATTAGTGTTGTTGTTACAGTTATAAAAATTAATCTTTGCACCAACACTAACTTCAGAATAGAACCCTAAATAAAGTTTATCAAAATTTTGAACATCACCATAGACCAAACCGTCAACACCAATCTCTTCACAAACCTTATTTAGTTTACTCTTTGGAGTAGTAATATTAAAATCTTCTTTATGTATATCTCTAATAGTACTTAGTTCTACATCATTATAAGGTAATTTAGAGAAGTTGCTGTAAAAACTATTTGTAACAATTAAGCTAGCCTCTTTATTTTTTGCATAAAATGGTAAAATAGCAACACTATTTGGTATATCACCCTTATAGTTAACTGTTTTGTTATCGGTACTGAAATCAGGTAGTGAAGACACAATAACATTCTTTTTATCACTATATACACAACCCGTACCTAATAGAGCTACAAGTAAAATTATAAAATATTTCATTTTAATCCTTATCTTTTTTTAATTTTAAATAGATATTTTCTAATGTCTCTTTATCATCATCAATGAGTATATTATCAAAAATCTTATTAAAAATATCCTTATATTCTGGACGATCAATCATTTTTAAAAGTTCAAGCTGATGTCTTAAAAGTTTTAACTCATCATTATGAAGGTGTTCTACTAAAGAGTCTGAAATATCTTTGATAGTTATCTCATCTTTTGTAATTAACAAGTTAAATATAATATGAACCAAAATTACAAAAATAAATATAATGAATATATGTACCCAAACTCCCTCATGTGTCATATCATCCAGATATGAAAAATTAATTAAAAATTCAATTAATAAGACTACAACTACAATTGCCATACTTGTTGTAAATAACATTAAACTATTTATAAAAAAACATTTAATGCTTGATAATTTTACTGATTCGATTCTATCAAGTAATTTATAAACAAATCTTTTTATTTCATTATTATTTCTTTGGTTAGTACAATTTAATAACTCCTTAATTAATAACTCACCACCCAATATACCAAAAAATATAAAAAGGAAATCAACACCTTTATCACTTAACCATTCTAGAGATGCTTTTACTATATTATTTTGTTTTGCATTTTCTATATCATCAATATCTTCAATTAGTTTTCTAGCAATCATGTTGTCTTGATTTAATGTAAGTACTTTTTTTAAAATAAGTGTTGATTCTTCCAGTTTTCCTTGCTCTTTAAGTATCTTACCTTTTAGATATAATAACTTATCATTTTTATCAAATTTTTGTATCACAGGTTCTAGTTTTTCTAATGCCTCTTTGTAGTATCCTTTAGTTATGAGTTTATTAGATTTTATAAACGTGAGCTTTTCTATTTTTGTAATTCCAAATAAAGAAGATACTAAAACTAAAAATATTAAAACAACTTTCAATTTTACTTACCTACTAAAATCAATATCTTTGCATTATTTAATAAGCTTCTATCAACACTTTTTAGAACCTCTATACTCTCATAATTTAGTACTAGATCTGAACTCTTCTTACCATATATATTTTTAGCTTTTAGGATAATTGGATTAGAATATATTCTTTTATTTAGCCTTGCATCTTCTAGTCCAATCTCATAACTAACCACACCATGCTCTGATAATAATGTATCATCGGTTACATAATCTGCTGGATAAAGTTCTTTACCTAAAGATGTTCTAATTTTAGGGATAAGTGCCATATCAAAGCTGCTAACATCATTTGCATCAATTATTATACCTGTATAGTTATTGTTTTTCAGTTTAGTTATAATATTTGCAATAAAGTCAATTGCTATTTCATTATTAGTTTTTTTAAAATCCCCTACAAGTTTTTCCAAAACCACTATATCGCTATATTGATATACTGAAGCATTTAGATAAAAAGGTCTTAAAAACTGATCGTAAATTGTTGTATTTCTAGATATATTAATCTCTTTAAGCATATTAATAAGAAGATCATCAACAAGGTCTAATTCAACTGTAACATCTGCATACCTTTTGGCTTTATGATATTCTCGTGATATTACTTTTGAACCTTTTATAGTACCCCTTACTGAGGCTCTAATTATATTGTTTTTTTTCATACTACTATTTATTGTAGTAGAAGAGTCGATATTTATACCCTTAATTTTTTCCAGTAGATTTCTTTGTGCTACAACTTTTGCTGAAAGGTAAGCCCCATAAGGATTTTGTCCTTGGGCACTTGTCCCTACACATTGAATTTTATATTGTGTCCAATTTATAGTACAAAATTGATCTTTATTTATAACATCCTTAGCAAATAAAAATAACCCCAAGATATGAATAGCAAATATTAGTTTTGTTAATTTACTCATTTAAATAAAATTTCCTAATTTATTTTTAGTGTACATTTATTTGTATCTTTATTCTCTATTTCTATACTGTATTTATCGTTACACATAATAAATTCATCTAAAAATTTATCAATACCACCTTTAATAGAAATAACATATATCGCCTCACCTTTATTATAATCTTTTGTATAAATAGTTTTAATATCAGTTATATTTTCTTTAAAATAATCTTTAAGCTCCTCTTGTAACTTATAGCTTTTTAATCCTTTAACATTTACCAAAATATTCTCACCATTATACATATTATCTTTCCATTGATCTGCTACACTGATTAAAAGATTCTTTGAAAATTTATTAGCTATTATTTGTGATTCTTGTATCAATTGACTTTGTGGTATACTAACATTGTCATTGATATTATCAGGATATTTACTAGAAACTATTATCTCAAATGTAGATGCATCAATCACATCTGCAGTAGCTATCAGATTTACTGCCTTATGGATCATACCTTTATAGTTTATATCAAGTTCTTGCTTAACTATTTTAAGAACAATAATATAATCTATCCCATATCTTTTATATGGAATATTTTTATTTAATCCTGATGATACATTGTGGTAACTATTTTTAAGTGTATTTTTATCAACCATATCAATCTTATATTTTAGAAGTGTTCTTTTTAGTGATGATTCAAATGAAGATGTTATAAGTTGATCCCCATCAGATATTATGATAAATTTTGGTTTCTTTTTGTAGTTTAGAAGACTTATAAGGTTATCCATGTCCTTATAGATTTTACCTCTTTTTACTTTTGCTTTTATTTTAATTTGAAACGTATCATCAACAATATCTTTTTCAAGAACACTATAATTAGATACATACCCTTCAATACGCTCCTCTATATAGTCATACTTTATCTCATAGTCTTCAACTTGTGTTGTAGACTTTACAAATACACCAATCTCCATCTCAATAGCTCTTAACTTAGCATCCAACAATGCTTGTTTTTCGGCAGTTTGTTTTGAAGTAATAATAGGTGCATATCCTTCAACAATTACACTATTAGAGTATAGCGTACTTATAAAAGATGCTATTATTATCAATAATTTCATTTAATAATTTCTTTAAATAGATCATATTTTTTATCTTTAATTACAGAACTAACAGACTCATTTTTAATTGATTCGATAATTTCTGCATTTATAATATACTCCATTGCTTTATCAAACTCTCTTCTTTGAATATAAAATTCTGCTTTATCCAAATGAATAGCTTCTCTATACTTAAACTGATCCAATATAAATGCAGATATATTTGAGATCATCTTTTCTTGCAACTTATTTAAAATAGTTTTATCAGACAGTATATCTTCAGAGTCATTTACTATATTTGCCAATTGAACCCCATCATTAAACTTATCTTCTAAAGTATTTTTCTCTTCAAATGTTTTTGCTGCAATAATATCTCCTTTTGCAATATCAACAATTCTTATTGAAACTATTAAATTAGAAGTTTTTTTGATTTTACCTTTTTTATATGAGATCAGTTGCGTTACAGGCTCCTCTATAAACTCTTTTGGAAGTTCTTTCCATCTTTTTTTATCTAAATCTGATGACATCATATACATCATAAATTTACTATTATTAATTTTTCTAGTTCCTATGGTAACCATCGCTTGTTCACTGGACTCTCTTCTTTGTGTTTCTACTGAAGATTCTATCACATCACCAAAAATAAAAGCATCCAATCCCTTAATCTTACCTCTTTGAGCTAAACTTTCAATATTTCCTGTCTCGCTTAATTTTAACTCATCAAGTATTAACTGTAATCTATTTCTTTCGATAACTTTTAAATCTTTAGGCTTATCTTTAAACAGTTTAGATGTTAATGAAGCGGTAAATCTTGTTCCACTACTTCCTTCATTTGCAGGTGTTATAAACTTTGATGCTGCTATTTTTAAAATATTACTCTTAATTAGCGCATCTTTTAACTCTCTATGCAATACAAAAACTGATTTATAGTTTGGATCAATTTTTTGTATATATGTATATATTGCATATGCATTACCAGAAAATCTTGAATCTGCATATATTTTTGCTTTCTTATATAGCTCTTCTAAAACTTTTTTTGCAATTTTTGTATGTTTAACATTTTTATTCAATGATATGACTTTTACTAAAGTAGCATATGCATCAAAAAGGTTATGTGCCTCTAAGTAGTCTGAACTCATATTTAAATATACTTTTGTAATCTTTTGATTAAGTTGTTTAAGTCTTTTTATTAGTATTGGATTTTTTATATCATAACTATAAATAACTTTTATAGTTTCAAATACCTCATCAACCCTTGATTCTAATAGTAACTGATATGATTTTTTAATTTTATTATCAATTACAGAGTATTGCTGAATCTTCTGTTCAAGTTCTTTTAGTTGATTTTTATTTGTACCATAGTTTAAATATTTAGTATAATACTCTTTAGCACTTTGAAGTTTGTCACTATCTAAAAAACTTGTAATTACTTTAAAATAATATTGATCTAGCTTATTATTTACCAATCTAATTTTATCACTATTTAGTAGCCTACTATCATATTTACCTATTTTTACTACATATTTCATTGCATCATCATATAAATTGGAATTTATAGCATTAGTTAACTCTTTGTCTATTAATAGTATCTTATCTTTAACTATTTGCCGTTCATTGTTAAAATATTTATTAAGATTATCATAGTTAGCTTGAGTTTTACTTGTAAGGTATGGATTAAGTTTTTTATACATATCTATATTTTTATTTATCTCTTGTATAGAATGAACTAATAATCTTTGATAATTTTCTTTTATACTATCTAAGCTAGTTTGTACATACAACTCTTTTGTACTCTTTAACTTTTTTTGAATCTCTATATTTTTTGGTAAAGTCACCAATATCTTCTCATATTGCTTAATAGCTTTTAAGTATTGATTTTGAGAAACTAGTGATTCAATTTCTTTAATAGTCTCATCTGGTAACTTTGGCTCGTTACCACAACCTATAAATGTTGTAGAAATAGCTGTAAATAGTGATAGATTTATATAATGTTTTTTAATATTCATATTTATTTTCCTTAATTAATTCTGCCTATGTTCTTAAAAATGGTAATAAAGTCCTGTATAAATACCACTATTATTAACTGCTCCATAAATATCATTAATATCATCTATCTCTAGTTTTTGTGCCTTATACCCTGCACTTAAACCAAAACCTGAATTAAACTCATATTTAACTCCAACTTTAACATCAGATAAATTATTTCCCATATATTTAATATAATTTATCTCAGCCTCAGCACTTAGACCTGAAAATGGCAGATCAAGTTGTCCTCTTACATGTAACATAGGAATTATAACATCAAATGACTCATTTGCATTAGCTGAAGTACTTTTAATATTTATATTACCATCTATTGATTTTATCATTAAACCAGTATCCAAATTAAGCCAATTGTCTAGTAATCTATAATATAAAACAAGATCTGTTTGATTAAGTTTTAGATAGGTTAATACATCATCATTTAATCCAAATGTTTCTCCAGCAAATGTTGCATTTTTACTCATTTTACCATCAGCTTTTGTAGAAAAATTTGTTTGCTGAAGTTTAATGTTTGGTATCAATGGAAGAGGATGATCAAATAAAACATAAAAAAAACCATTTGATTTGTTACTTCCAAAACCTAAATCATCTTCAAAGTCAATATTATCAGTACCTTTTCTAATATCCCCAGTAGTTTTAGCATTCCATACTCCATAACCCACTTCAACACCTAAAAAATCAGCATATACTGTTGTAGATAATAATGTAGTTGCAACTAAACTTGTAATAATCTTTTTTAACATAAATTCACCCTTTATTTAAGTATAACATAATTTGACTTAATAGAGATTAAAATCTCTAAACAAGTAGGTAAATATCCAAAATTTAAATCTGAAGTGCAATTTTTGAAAATTTGAAAATAAAAAATTGTAATTTTAGATTTGAAGAGGTTAAATGTTAAAATCTTTCTTCAATTCTAACCACAGAATATAAGGAAGTAAA
>JAYEIM010000185.1:0-2341 GCA_034660095.1 Campylobacterota bacterium
ATTAAACCAAAGTTTAAGTTTAAAATGACTATAATTCTGCACTTAAAAGATGGAGGCATAGCAAAGTGGCTAATGCATTGGATTGCAAATCCTTGATCCTCGGTTCGACTCCGAGTGCCTCCTCCAACTCAAATTCCTTATAAACTCTTTATTTATCACTATTTTTAGTATTTTAAGATTACTATTAAAAAAAGTTTCACACCTATTTCACACCTGATATTAATCTAATACTATTGTCGCCTTATTATAAATTTCTTCAAACTTTTTAATTTCATCATTTTTTGTGAATGCAATAACTTTTTTTAATTTACTTTCGTCGATTATTTTATTTTTTAACTCAGAAAAGTCATATTCTAAATGAAGTCCATTACCTTTGATTTTAATTTTTTTAATATATTTAAAAGGTATTAAAATACCATTATACGAGAAACTATTGTTATATACATATAACACTTCTTCAATATCATTTACTTTATATATAAACAAAATAGATATAAGTATATATCCTGCAATAGCGATATAAGTTAAATTATAAAAAAGACTTAATACTGCAATAGTTATGGATAAGAAGATACATATTGAAAGTATTGTATCTTTGATGTCAAAATGCTTAAATGATTCTAATGGTAGTATAGGTTCAGTAATATTGTTGTGTTGATTTTCAATGTGAGTGTTTTCAAACTTTTGTGCAATATTATTATTTGAATCATTAAAATGATTAATTTGATCTATAATCATGACATATACTTTGGTAGTAAGCTTGATAGCTCTTTTGTTAATTCATTTAATTTGCCATTTTGCTTTGCAAAACTGTATAAGGTATCGAAGAGCTTTAATGACACTACATCTATATTAGATTCAGAATTTGAGTGAGAAGACTGATTATTATCACCAAAATTTTGTGCTATATCATTTCGTGAGTGTTGAAAATTATTTATTTCGCCTTCAAATATATCATTATAAATTCCTAATTCTCTACATTTTTTTTTAATCATATTGATGGAATTATTTGATTTCCATTTAGATATCGCTGGTTGCCCAATCCCGATATGATCAGATAGTTCAGAAATTGTATGAATATTATAGTATTCCATCATTTTTTTTATTAACTCTTTAGCTTCCATTTAAAATCCAATATTGTAGTTTATAAGCATATCTTCCATTATTATTCCAAATATAAGGAATATTTAAGAATAAATATGGAATAATCCCTTTGTAAAGAAAATAAAGGAATAAATATGAATATGGGAATTATAACAGAATATAAATCAATCGGAGATAAAAGAAACAATATAAATGATCTTATTATCATAAACAACAAACTCGAAGAACTAGAATCAAATTTCGATTTTGTTAAGAATAAAATTATACTAAATGAAGATGAATTATCACAAATATTTGGGATTGGATACAGTGTAAGTACATTGTCAAATTTGCGAAAAAATGGTAGGGCAATATCTGAATATATACAGTTAAGTGATAAATGTCGTATCTTATATCCATTACTTAATATAGTAGAGCAGTTAACAAATATAAAACTTGAAAATCATGAAATGTTTTATGCTAAGAGAATAAAGGAGATAATCAAGTATAAACAAACTATAAATGCAAATCAAATTAGTAAAATGTTTAATATATCACCATCAACATTAAAAAGTTATATTGACACAGGACTTTTTATGACTCCAAATTTTCAAAGGAAAAAGTGGACTATAGATTGTGTTGCAAAATTTATTGTTGAAAATCAAATAAAATCAGCTGCATAGAAATAATGACACATTTAATTGAGAAAATAACAAAAATGACACAAGAGTCTCAAAATAAAGAACTGAGACTTTTTGCAAAAGTAGACATTACTACAAAGTTGAAAATACTAAGCTTTCAAAAACAACAGTTTCACATTTTAAGAAAGAATTATACGGATGAAGATAATGCTGTTTTGACACTTGCTTCAATTCTTTTAGCAATCAAAAAAATAGCTAGTGAAATTGATGATATTAACATGAAAGCGATACAGTTTAAAGTGAAGCAACAAAAAAATTGCCTAAAGAGAGAAAAGTTACTGGAACGTTGGTCTATAGTTAAAACTCTGAAAAGTGAGCAAAATTTAAGTTTTAGACAAATTTCAGAATATTTTAAGAAATATCATAAAATAGAGGTTTCATATTCCACAATTTTTAATATGTGGAATGAGATTGAAAATAATAATAATTATAATAAGTCAACTATAATTAATGAAGGAGAAAACTAAAACCAAATAACTAGTTAAAGTGCTTCAGTTAGAAACACTTTTAATAGCTAAATTAAATCATGCCACAACTTCTTTTAGGTTGTAGTTTGT
>JAYEIM010000186.1:0-2339 GCA_034660095.1 Campylobacterota bacterium
TAAAAAGCGTTTCTCGTACAACTATGGATGATTTAAATAGTATAAAAAAAGAGTTTTTAGTGCAAAAATCTAAAAATAGTGCATTATTAGAAAAAAATGCAAAATTAAAGTTAGATTTAAATGACCTGGGTGAAATATTAAGCAGTAATGACAGAGTAGTTTACAAAGAAAAAATTGTTGAAGTTGAAAAAATTATAGAAAAAGAGGTTGAATCTAAAAAATCGCTTAAAACGATTTCTGATTTAAAATTACAGATCGTGCAATTAAAAACAACTCTTCTAAATGCTAAGAAAGTTGAAACTATCGTGAAGGTTCCTGAAATTATTTACAAAGATAAAATTATTTACAAAGATAGGATTGTAAAAGTTAAAGAGACATCAAAAGAGTTTAGAGATTTGCAATATAAGTATTTTTGGGATGTTGCTGATAGAAATGTTTATATTAACTACTTACAAAGAGAAAAGAATTTTGCAAATAATTTCTTCTTAAAATATTTAAAAGAAAAAAAGCAAAATAGAGAAACTACTAAAATTATTTACAAAGATTTTATAGAAAATATTACCTATCCAACTGCTCCAGATTTTGATTAAATTTTTCTTTTTTCTTTTATATTTCTTCTTCTTCTTAGTAAGAGTATTAGTTAATATATTAGTGTGTGTTTTGTACAAATGCTTATATATCCCACAACAATAGGCTTAGTGGCAATTTTTTAGAGCAGACTTTGGCGACCAAAGTGGTATTACTTTATCGGCTAAGTGGTATTACTTTATCGGCTAAGTGGTATTGTAACGACCTAGTATATTTTAAGGTCGCTAAAAGATTTATCGTGCTATACTTACATTAAGTCGTAATAAACAATATGAGGTCGGAAAATGGAAATAGAAGTATTTAAATTTAATAAATATAGAGAGAAAAAAGTTTTTAAAATTTTTAATATTAATGACTATTGCAAATTAGAGGGACATGGTAGTTATGGTGTTACACTCTATAAAAAAAGAGGCAGAGGCAAAAGATATAGCACTCCTGAAATGTTTGATATAGCAATTCAGCAATGCAAAGAAGATTTAGCAGCAACTACTTTTTATAATCCTAAAGATGAAAATGGCTTAAAATTGAGAGATGAAAAAGGTAAACTTTTAAGAATATATACCGCAGATGAAGCAAAAGGATGTTTAGAAAAAATACTTAAAATGGAGATAATTTCTTTCAATGATTTAGATAAAATTTATGAGTATGTGGGGTATTTTAAAAGATGAATATATTACAAGCGAAAAAGAAAAAAGAAGAACAGTTATTAAATTTATATTTACCGAAAGAGGTTGATTTGGCAATTAATTTAATACATACTTTTATTAAGAATATAGGCAAGAATAAAGCTAATACACTAGGTTTAAAACTTGCTATCGTACTATCTGGAGCTAGAAATAAAATAGAGTATGATGAATACAACAGGGTCAAATTTGAAGTTGATGAATTATGTGAGATATGTAAAATAAACAGAAGACAGCTATCATCACAAATTAAAAAAGTAATATCTACGAAATATCATTTTACGGATACGAACGGTGATACTGTAGGAACTACACCGATACATACTTATAGATATACAAGAGATAATAAATATATATACATATCAGTATCGCAAGAAGCAAAAAAATTATTCGGAGAACTAGGAAGAGGTGGCTATCGTTTTACACAAGCTCTTACAGATAATCTTTTTGATTTAAAACACAAACACAGTCTTAGAATGCAATTGTTTTTAGAGATGATAAATAACTATAATAATAATAGTAGTAAGAAAATAGAAATGAATCTAGAAGAGATTAACGGATATTTTGGAGTTAATTATAAAAATATGTACGATATAGAAAGAAAGATTTTAAAGCCTGTTCAAGATGAAATCACTCACTCTAGTACTCTTACTTTTAAATATGATTTTACAGATACTGTAAGTGGTGGGAGACCTAAAATAGATAAAGTAATTATTGATGTGATTGATAATTCTAATAGTCTTTTCGCACTTGATAGAATTGAACCAGAAACAAAAAGCCCAACAACTAACACACTAGAAAAACAAAAAGCACACACAAGAGCCACAAGAGAAAGAAAAGCAAAACTATCATTAACAGAAGAGATAGAGATTTATGAAGAAATAAAAAAAGAGATAGATATAGAAGTCTTTTTTGCTATAAATAAAGTAGAAGATGAAGCCACAAAAGATTATTACTTAAAAAAACAAAGTGAATTTATTAATTATTGTATAGAAAAAAATAAAGATTACAAAGATTATTTTGAAAGTTTTATGAGATATATAGAGATAGGAAAACAGAATAATTGGA